>NZ_JAKUXK010000004.1:0-333606 GCF_026782865.1 Streptococcus mitis | reverse complement strand
GATGATTCATTGACAGATGGTTGGACACATGATTCTAAGATGCCAGGAAATCGCTATATCGAGGGTGAATTGACGACACCAGTCAAAGCAAACTATCTTCGTGTCCTCTATACAGCTGACTATGATGCTCGTTTTGTAGGATTTACAGAATTGGTGATCAATGATGGCGAATTTGTCAAACCAATCAATGATCCAACTGTAGAAGGAAACGGTGGTGAAAGCCGAGGCAACTTCTATACTAATCTCGTAGACGGAAAAGTCTTGACTAGCTACAAGGCGGAAAATGATAAGGGTGAATTGGTTTACCACTTGTCAGAACCAACCAATGCCAACCATCTACGCCTTGTTTCAAGCCTTCCTGAAGGAGTGAAAGCACGAGTTCAAGCGAGAACACTTAAGGATGGACAAGAAAGTTGGACAGATCTTGGTGCCATTACATCTAGTCTCCAAACCTTTGCTATCCGAAATGGTGGTTCTCTTCTAGATGTTAAACTGGTCTGGGAAGGTGGCAAGGCTGAGTTTTATGAATTGGCGAGCTTCTATCAAGAATTGACAGAAGAACCTGTTCAATCAAGCAAGGGTGAAGAACCAGCACCAGTGCTTGAGGTACCTGAATTTACAGGTGGTGTGAATGCAGTTGAAGCCTTGGTATATGAACTTCCAGCCTACACAGGCCCAGTATCAACCGTAGGCGATCAAGCCGCTCCAACAGTAGAGCAACCAGAGTTCCAGAGCGGTGTGAATGCAGTTGAAGCTTTGGTCAATGAGCTACCAGCTTATACAGGCCCAGTATCAACCGTAGGCGACCAACCAACTCCGATGGTAGAGAAACCAGAGTTCCAAGGTGGAGTCAACTCCGTTATGGCCTTGAAACATGAACTACCAGAGTACACAGGTCCATTATCAACCGTAGGTGACCAACCAGCTCCGACAGTAGAGAAACCAGAGTTCCAAGGTGGAGTCAACTCCGTTATGGCCTTGAAACATGAGCTACCAGAGTACACAGGTCCGGTATCAACCGTAGGTGACCAACCAGCACCGACAGTAGAAAAACCAGAGTTTAAGCTAAGCTCGTTAGAAAAAGCTCAGACTCCAGAAGCACCAGTTCAAGTTGCCAAGGAAGACAAGAGATTGCCAGAAACTGGTGAAAAGCAGTCAGAAAAAGCTATTTTCTTGGCAAGTGTTGGACTAGCCTTATCAGCAGCACTATTAACTGTAAAACGTAAAGAAGATTAGTCTGTACGTCTAATGACTTCCTATTTGTAGATATTAGTCGATGATTAAAAATTGCTTTCTTTTTCAACTATAGTAAGTTGATGGCATCTAAAAACTGGAGAAGACAATCATGGTCTTCTCCAGTTTTATATAGGTGTAAGCAAGAGAGGTGAATTGTGCCCCAAAAGTTAGACAGAAAAATAGTAATCCAAACTGCAAGGTGGGTACCTTTTTGTTGTATAATGGAGTGAGGTGATTAGATGATTTTAAAAATTTATAATGGGGAATATAGTTTACAATGGGATGGAATATACTACTTAGCACTAATTGATTATCCAAATATTCAAGAGTGGGAATTAGAAAAAATTGCTAAATTTATAGCTTACGAAAAACTTCATAAACGTCAAACAAGTATTGAATGTGCTGATTCTTGTTTAAAAAAAGAAATTTTAGATTACATCTGTCAGCATCACTTTCTGCCACCATTTACCCCTACAGATAAAAGAGTAGCCTCGACTTATGATCTACATAAGAGGTTAGTGACTTCGGACTACTGTAGTCATACTACGACTATAGATGTAGCGATTTCTATCTTTAAAACAGGTCAGCTCTTATCTGCTGTGAAAGCCTTTGGGCGAGATGCTGAGGAGTTGGTTTTGGATAGTAGAAATGCTGCATCGGATCCGATAGATTATTTTGACTATGTCATGTTAGGGTGGTCAAATACAAGTTCTGGTTATCGATTAGCGATGGAGCGTTTATTAGGTCGAGCTCCTTCAGAGAAAGAATTACAAGACAAGTTTATTCCTGGAGTGAGTTTTCATTTTATCTATACAGATTTGATTAAAGTTACTGGATATATTTTTGATGGCTACCATGTTGCAAAAATTAAGGACATGTTGAATTTATTTAGTGAGTTGTATATTTGTATTATTCCAACTCATAATAAGAGCCAATTTGAAAATATTATTCCAACGAAAATACAAGATAGGGTGCATTATCTTGACTATGCTGGAGAAGACTTAGAAGAGTGGACTAAGAAAGTCTATCAAGTTGTTTTAAAACAATCAGATAAAGGATAGTTGAGGAAAAACGATGAAAGTGATTGAGCAAGCATTATTAGAAAAAGTCATTATTGAACGTTCTCGTACAAGTCATAAAGGAAATTACGGTCGTTTGCTGTTACTGGGTGGGACTTATCCTTATGGTGGTGCCATCATCATGGCTGCTTTGGCAGTTGTTAAAAGTGGAGCTGGTTTGGTGACAGTTGGAACAGATAGGGAAAATATCCCAGCTTTGCACAGTCATTTACCTGAGGCTATGGCCTTTTCTCTTCAAGACCAGCAATTGTTAAAAGAGCAATTGGAGAAGGCAGAAGTTATCTTGCTAGGGCCTGGTTTACGAGACGATGCTTTTGGAGAAGATCTAGTCAAACAGATCTTTGCTGGCTTAAAAAAGAATCAGATTTTGATTGTAGACGGAGGGGCCTTGACCATTCTTGCTAGGACAAGTTTGTCGTTTCCATCTAACCAGCTTATCCTAACTCCCCACCAAAAAGAATGGGAAAAGCTGTCTGGAATTACGATTGAACAGCAAAAGGAAGCTGCAACGGCTAGTACCCTGACTTCCTTTCCTCAAGGAACAATTTTGGTGGAGAAAAGTCCAGCTACTCGTATTTGGCAAGTTGGCCAGTCTGATTATTACCAGTTACAGGTTGGTGGTCCCTATCAGGCGACTGGTGGTATGGGAGATACACTGGCTGGAATGATTGCAGGATTTGCAGGCCAATTTCGACAGGCCAGTCTCTACGAGCGTGTGGCAGTAGCGACTCATTTTCATTCAGCTATAGCCCAAGAACTATCTCAAGAATCTTATGTGGTCTTGCCGACGGAAATCAGCAGTCATCTTCCCAAAGTAATGAAAAAAATATCTCAAAAAGGCACCTGATTGTTTCAGGCGCCTTTATATCTTTTAGAAAAATCCTTTAATCTTTCCAACGAGGCCATCTAGACCTTCAGAACCAGAAATCAACTGCTGAGCTTGAGAGAAGTATTCTCCAAGCTGTTCTTGATTTTCTGCAACAAATGTTTTAGCAGCTTCGAAATCTTTTGTTTCGATTAATTCTTTTACTTGGTTAAATAAATCTAATGGGTTCATCCTATTTCTCCTTTTCTGTATAATACTATTCAAACATTTTATAAAAATTTTTTCAAGCAAAGAGATTTTTCTATCGAAGTTGAGGGGTGTCAAACAGGGCTTTTTTTGATATAATTTTTAATGATGAATTCGAGAACTGAGCGGTATGTGGTTGTTGATTTAGAGGCCACTAGCACCGGAAGCAAGGCAAAAATTATTCAAGTGGGTATTGTGGTGATTGAAAATGGCGAAATCGTCGATCAGTATGGGACTGATGTCAATCCCCATGAGCCCTTGGATTCTCATATAAAAGAATTAACAGGTTTGACTGATCAACGGTTGGCAGTTGCTCCAGAGTTTTCACAGGTAGCTGGAAGGATTTTTGAACTGGTCAAGGATGGTGTTTTTGTTGCGCACAATGTACAGTTTGATGCAAATCTTCTGGCAGAGTATTTATTTTTTGAAGGTTATGAATTGAGAACTCCACGAGTGGATACCGTTGAGTTAGCACAGGTTTTGTACCCTCAGTTTGAAAAGTACAATCTCGGCATTCTCTGTCAAGAGTTAGGGATTAAGTTAGACCACGCCCACACCGCTCTCTCTGATGCACAAGCAACAGCAGAGCTTTTGCTTTTTATGCGTCAAAAACTTTTTCAGTTACCAAAAGGACTTTTAGAAACGTTGTTAAATCTTGCGGATAACCTCCTTTATGAAACTTATTTAGTGATTGAAGAAGTATATCAGCGACAGTCCCTCCTTTCTTCTCACGATTTGATGGAGTTCCATGGACTCTTTCTAAGAAAGAAAAGTCAGTCTTTAAAACCACGTAAGCTATCTAAGGATTTTACTAAAAATATTTCCTTATTAGACTTGGATGAACGTCCTCAGCAAGTTGAATTTGCAGAAAAAGTTGAGCAGTTATTAAAGGAACAGAAAACCGCATTTATTCAAGCCCAAACGGGACTTGGAAAGACTTATGGTTACCTACTGCCAGCTTTGAGCATGGAAAGTGAAGGTGGTATCCTTGTTAGTGTTCCTACCAAAATCCTTCAAAATCAAATTATGCAAGAAGAAGGAAGTCGATTAAAAGATACTTTCCATATTGATATTCATAGTCTTAAGGGACCTCAAAATTATTTGAAACTCGATAATTTTTATAAAGTACTTCATAGGCCAGAGTCTAACCGCCTATTCACACGCTTTAAAATGCAAGTATTGATTTGGTTAACAGAGACAGAAACAGGTGACTTAGATGAAATCGGGCAGCTGTATCGTTATCAACATTTTATACCTGAACTTGTACATGATGGAAAACTTTCAAAAAAAAGTTTATTTAGTTCTGAGGACTTCTGGCAACGCAGTCAAGATAGGGCTAAATCGAGTCGCCTTTTGTTAACCAATCACGCTTATTTGGTAACACGTTTAGAGGACGATCCAGAGTTTGTCAACAATCGCTTGGTAATCATAGATGAAGCTCAAAAAATGCTGATTGCTCTTGAAAACCTCGCCCAAGAGTCTTATCTCCTCGAGGCTTTAGTAACACAAGTTCAAAAGTCCTTGGAAACAGAAAAAGATCTTATTCAGAGACGGTTGCTTGAGAGTATTGGGTTTGAATGTCGCTATTTGATAGATCAGTTTTACTCAGGACTTAAGAATGACAAGTGGTTGGATTCTCTTGAAAACTTACGCCAGCATTTTTCTGAGTTAAATCTTCCCGAGTACAGAGGTATGACGCGCTTTTTTACATCGGACCGTGAATTTTGGCTGGCAACAGCTGAGAAGTCAAGTAAGGATGTCTTAATCTGCTCAAGTAAAAAAGGTCGCTTTCTACTAGCAGATTTATTGCCAGAAGATTGCAGAGTACTGGGCGTATCTGCCACTCTTGAAATCAGTAATAGGGTTTCTTTAGCGGACTTATTAGGATTTACTGATGCTCCACTTATTACAGTTGAATCTTTACAACAGAAGCAGCAAGAAGTTTTATTAGTAAATGATTTTCCGTTAGTAACTGAACAATCTCCTTTAGATTATGCGGAAGAGGTTACATCAGTTATCCATTCCTTACAGACGTTTCAAGAGCCTTTGCTTGTTTTATTTACGTCTAAAGAATTACTGTTAGCAGTGTCAGATTTACTAGACCATCCTCATTTAGCCCAATATAAAAATGGGGAACCCAGTCAGCTGAAGAAACGTTTTGAAAAAGGAGAACGACAAATATTACTTGGAACAGGAAGTTTCTGGGAGGGGGTTGATTTTTCTACCCATCCTTGCGTTATTCAAGTAATTCCTCGATTGCCTTTCCAAAATCCCCAAGAACCTTTAACACGAAAATTAAATCATGAATTGCGTCAGGAAGGGAAGAATCCTTTCTATGATTATCAGCTGCCAATGGCCATTATTCGTCTCAAACAGGCTTTGGGTAGAACAATTAGAAAAGAGGAACAAGCTTCCATTGCTGTGATACTGGATAGTCGAGTTGTTCATAAACGATATGGTAAACAGATTAGACAAGCTCTAGCGAAGGAAAGAACTATCAGAGAGGTGAATAGAAAACAGATTACCTCTGCTGTTATTGATTTCCTCCAAAACAACAAAAATGAAAAATCTAAGAAAGAGAAAAGGTGAATATATGAAACGTTCTCTCGACTCTAGAGTCGATTATAGTTTGCTCCTGCCAGTATTTTTCCTACTGGTTATCGGTGTGGTGACTATTTATATAGCTGTTAGTCATGATTATCCGAACAATATTTTACCCATTTTAGGGCAGCAGGTTGCCTGGATTGCCTTGGGGCTTGTGATTGGTTTTGTGGTCATGCTCTTTAATACAGAATTTCTCTGGAAAATTACCCCTTATCTATATGTTCTTGGTTTAGCTTTGATGGTCTTACCACTGGTTTTTTATAATCCAAGTCTTGTAGCTTCAACTGGGGCTAAGAACTGGGTATCCATTGGGGGCGCAACACTCTTCCAACCTTCAGAGTTTATGAAAATTTCTTATATCTTGATTTTGGCAAGAATTATTGTCCAATTTACTCAAAAACATAAGGAATGGCGACGCACAATTCCTTTGGATTTTCTATTGATAGGCTGGATGATTGTTTTTACTATTCCGATTCTAGTTCTCTTAGCTCTTCAGAGTGACTTAGGTACAGCCTTGGTTTTTGTGGCTATCTTTTCAGGAATCGTTTTATTATCAGGAGTTTCTTGGAAAATTATTATCCCAGTTTTTGCAACAGGAGTTACTGGTGTAGTCGGCTTTCTTACAATTTTTTTGAGTAAGGATGGACGTGCCTTCTTACATCAGATTGGGATGCCAACCTATCAAATTAATCGAATTCTAGCTTGGCTTAATCCTTTTGACTTTGCCCAAACAACCACTTATCAGCAGGCTCAAGGGCAGATTGCGATTGGTAGTGGTGGTTTGTTTGGTCAAGGATTCAATGTATCGAATCTTCTGATTCCGGTTCGAGAGTCAGACATGATTTTCACTGTTATTGCTGAAGACTTTGGTTTTATCGGTTCTGTTTTTGTTATCGCTTTATATCTGCTTCTCATCTATCGTATGCTAAAGATAACATTAAAATCAAATAACCAGTTCTATACCTATATTTCGACTGGCTTTATCATGATGCTACTCTTTCATATCTTTGAAAATATCGGTGCTGTGACAGGCTTACTTCCCTTGACTGGTATTCCATTGCCTTTCATTTCTCAAGGGGGGTCGGCTATTATTAGTAACTTAATTGGTGTTGGCTTGCTTTTATCTATGAGTTACCAGACAAATTTAGCTGAAGAAAAGAGTGGAAATGTTCCATTCAAGCGAAAAAAAGTTGTATTAAAACGAATCAAATAAGGAGGAAATCATGGTTAAAGTAGCAGTTATGTTAGCTCAGGGCTTTGAAGAAATTGAAGCTTTGACAGTTGTAGATGTCTTGCGTCGTGCCAATATCACTTGTGATATGGTTGGTTTTGAGGAGCAAGTAACAGGTTCGCATGCAATCCAAGTAAGAGCAGATCGTGTCTTTGATGGAGATTTATCAGCCTATGATATGATTGTTCTTCCTGGCGGCATGCCTGGTTCTGCACATTTACGTGATAATCAGACCTTGATGAAAGAATTGCAAAGTTTCGAGCAAAAAGGAAAGAAATTGGCAGCCATTTGTGCGGCACCAATTGCCCTCAATCAAGCAGGGCTATTGAAAAACAAGCAGTACACTTGCTATGACGGTGTTCAAGAGCAAATCCTTGATGGTCAATACATCAAAGAAACAGTAGTGGTAGATGGTCACTTGACAACCAGTCGAGGTCCATCAACAGCCCTTGCCTTTGCCTATGAGTTGGTGGAGCAATTAGGAGGAGACGCAGAGGGTTTACGAACAGGAATGCTCTATCGAGATGTCTTTGGTAAAAATCAGTAAAACGGGAGTTATTCTCTCGTTTTTTTACTTGGAAAAATCTAGGAAATCATCGCTTTTTTCATAAAAAAATGCTATAATGAAGGGTATGAAATATCACGATTACATCTGGGATTTAGGTGGAACTTTACTGGATAATTATGAAACTTCAACAGCTGCCTTTGTTGAAACTTTAGCGCTGTATGGTATCACACAAGACCATGACAGTGTCTATCAGGCTTTAAAGGTTTCTACTGATTTTGCGATTGAGACATTCGCTCCCAACTTAGAGCATTTTTTAGAAAAGTACAAGGAAAATGAAGCCAGAGAGCTTGAACACCCGATTTTGTTTGATGGAGTTTCTGACTTATTGGAAGACATTTCAAATCAAGGAGGGCGTCATTTTCTGGTCTCACACCGAAATAATCAAGTCTTGGAAATTTTAGAAAAAACCTCTATAGTAGCTTATTTTACAGAAGTGGTGACTTCTAACTCAGGCTTTAAGAGAAAACCAGATCCTGAGTCCATGATTTATTTAAGAGAAAAGTATCATATTAGCTCTGGTCTTGTTATTGGTGATCGTCCTATTGATATCGAAGCAGGTCAAGTTGCAGGACTAGCTACCCACTTGTTTACCAGTATCGTGAATTTAAGACAAGTATTAGACATGTAAGAAAAAGGAATAAGATGACAGAAGAAATCAAAAATCTGCAGGCACAAGATTATGATGCCAGTCAAATTCAAGTTTTAGAGGGCTTAGAGGCTGTTCGTATGCGTCCAGGGATGTATATCGGATCAACCTCAAAAGAAGGTCTTCACCATCTAGTCTGGGAAATTGTTGATAACTCAATTGATGAGGCCTTGGCAGGATTTGCCAGCCATATTCAAGTCTTTATTGAGCCAGATAATTCAATCACTGTTGTCGATGATGGGCGTGGTATTCCAGTCGATATTCAGGAAAAAACAGGCCGACCTGCCGTTGAGACTGTCTTTACTGTTCTTCACGCTGGAGGTAAATTTGGCGGTGGCGGCTACAAGGTTTCAGGTGGTCTTCACGGAGTAGGGTCATCAGTAGTTAATGCCCTTTCCACTCAATTAGACGTTCATGTCCACAAAAATGGTAAGATTCATTACCAAGAATACCGTCGTGGCCATGTTGTCGCAGACCTTGAGGTGGTTGGGGATACAGATAAAACTGGAACAACAGTTCACTTTACACCAGACCCAGAAATCTTTACGGAAACAACAACCTTTGATTTTGATAAATTAAATAAACGGATTCAAGAGTTGGCCTTTCTAAATCGCGGTCTTCAAATCTCCATCACAGATAAGCGCGAAGGTTTGGAACAAACCAAGCATTACCATTATGAAGGTGGTATTGCTAGTTACGTTGAATATATCAATGAGAACAAGGATGTGATCTTTGATACACCAATCTATACAGATGGTGAGATGGAGGATATCACAGTTGAAGTAGCCATGCAGTACACAACGGGCTACCATGAAAATGTTATGAGTTTCGCTAATAATATTCATACACATGAAGGTGGAACGCATGAACAGGGTTTCCGTACAGCCTTGACACGTGTTATCAACGATTATGCTCGGAAGAATAAGTTACTGAAAGACAATGAAGACAACTTAACAGGAGAAGATGTCCGTGAAGGACTGACTGCAGTTATCTCAGTTAAACACCCAAATCCGCAGTTTGAAGGACAAACCAAGACAAAACTGGGGAATAGCGAAGTGGTCAAGATTACCAATCGTCTCTTCAGTGATGCCTTCTCTGATTTCCTCATGGAAAATCCACAGATTGCTAAACGTATCGTGGAAAAAGGGATTTTGGCTGCCAAAGCTCGTGTAGCTGCCAAGCGTGCGCGTGAAGTCACTCGTAAAAAATCTGGTTTGGAAATTTCCAACCTTCCAGGAAAACTGGCGGACTGTTCTTCTAACAATCCTGCAGAGACAGAACTCTTCATCGTCGAAGGAGATTCAGCTGGTGGGTCAGCCAAATCTGGTCGTAACCGTGAATTTCAGGCAATCCTTCCGATTCGCGGTAAGATTTTGAACGTTGAAAAGGCAAGTATGGATAAGATTCTAGCTAACGAAGAAATTCGTAGTCTTTTCACAGCGATGGGAACAGGATTTGGTGCAGAATTTGATGTTTCAAAAGCCCGTTACCAAAAACTCGTTTTGATGACCGATGCCGATGTCGATGGTGCTCACATTCGTACCCTTCTTTTAACCTTGATTTATCGTTATATGAAACCAATTCTAGAAGCTGGTTATGTTTATATCGCCCAACCACCAATCTATGGTGTCAAGGTTGGAAGCGAGATTAAAGAATATATCCAGCCAGGGGCAGATCAAGAAATTAAACTCCAAGAAGCCTTAGCACGCCACAGTGAAGGTCGTGCCAAACCAACCATTCAGCGTTATAAAGGTTTGGGTGAGATGGATGATCACCAGTTGTGGGAAACAACTATGGATCCCGAACACCGTTTGATGGCTAGAGTTTCTGTGGATGATGCTGCAGAAGCAGATAAAATCTTTGATATGTTGATGGGGGATCGAGTAGAGCCTCGTCGTGAGTTTATCGAAGAAAATGCTGTCTATAGTACACTTGACGTTTAAAAAATGGGAAATGGTTCCCATGGTTTAAAAAATATGATATAATCATTACGATTGTTTCTAGTATAAAAGGAGTTTAATATGTCTAATGGACAACTAATTTATCTAATGGTTGCGATTGCAGTCATTTTGATTCTGGCTTATGTGGCAGCTATTTTTCTACGCAAGCGAAACGTAAGTAGATTAACAGGTCTTGAAGAAAGAAAAGAACAGCTCTATAATCTTCCTGTTAATGATGAGGTCGAAGCAGTAAAGAATATGCATTTGATTGGTCAAAGCCAAGTGGCCTTTCGTGAATGGAATCAAAAATGGGTAGACTTATCTTTGAATTCGTTCGCTGATATTGAAAATAACATCTTCGAAGCAGAAAGTTATAATAATTCTTTCCGTTTCTTTAAAGCGACACATAAGATTGATCAAATTGAAAGTCAAATTGATTTGATTGAAGAAGATATTACATCAATTCGTAATGCCTTATCTGAACTTGAAAAACAAGAGTCTAAAAACAGTGGACGTGTTTTACATGCTTTAGATTTGTTTGAATCGCTTCAAAATACTGTCGAAGAAGATTCAGAGAAATATGGACAAGCTCTTCAAGAAATTGAGAAGCAATTGGAAAACATTCAATCTGAATTCTCTCAATTTGTTACCTTGAATTCTTCGGGAGACCCAGTTGAAGCAGCAGCTATTCTGGATGCTACTGAAAATCATATTCTTGCTTTAACACATATTGTTGACCGTGTTCCAGGTCTTGTAACAACTCTAACAAGTAGTTTACCTGATCAGTTAGTGGATTTGGAAGAAGGTTACCGTAAATTATTAGATGCTAATTACCATTTCACAGAAACAGATATCGAGTCACGTTTCCAACTCTTGTATGAATCCTTGAAAAAGAATCAAGAAAATATTCGTCAATTGGAATTGGATAATGCAGAGTATGAAAATACTCAAATTCAAGAAGAAATTAATTCACTTTACGATATTTTTACTCGTGAAATTGCTGCTCAGAAAGTTGTTGAAAGTCTTCTTTCAACACTTCCAACCTATCTCAATCATGTAAAGGAAAATAATAAAGTCCTTGTTCAGGATCTTGAACGTTTGAGCCAGACTTATCTTCTGCCAGAAACAGATGCGAGTCATGTTCGTCGTATTCAAGCTGATTTATCTGCTCTTGAAACTGCGATTATGGATGTTATTGAAGATCAGTCAGAACCAACTCAAGCATATTCTGTTTTGGAGGAGCAATTAGAAGCTCTCCAAAGCCAACTTAAAGAGATTGAAGATGAACAGATTTCTGTTAGCCAACGTCTTACGCAGGTTGAAAAAGATGACATTAATGCTCGTCAAAAAGCAAATGTTTATGTGAATCGCTTGCATACGATCAAACGTTATATGGAAAAGAGAAATTTACCAGGGATTCCACAAAGTTTCTTGAAAATCTTCTTCACTGCGAGTCATAACACAGAAGAATTAATGTCAGAGTTAGAACAAGAACTCGTTGATGTTGAATCAGTGAATCGAATTCTTGAAATTACAACGAATGACATGGAAGCACTTGAAGAAGAAACATATAATATTGTTCAATATGCAACATTGACAGAACAATTGCTACAGTATTCGAACCGTTACCGCTCATTTGATGAACGAATTCAAGAAGCCTTTAATGAATCATTAGAAATTTTTGAAAAAGAATTTGATTATCATGCTTCATTTGATAAGATTTCGCAAGCTTTGGAAGTTGCAGAGCCTGGTGTTACAAATCGTTTTGTATCTTCTTATGAGAAAACACGTGAGACGATTCGTTTCTAAAAAGCTTAGTTTATTCTAAGCTTTTTTCTTTGCTCAAAAGTCATGAGATTGCTTGTTTATCATTGAAATTAATGCTTGGTTTTGATATCATGTAAATATGAAGAAAAATAGAACAAAGCGTAGTAGTCACGCTAAAAAGAGAAGTACTTTACTCGTTTTTGTAGGAATTTTGGGAGTGGCGATGATTCTCCTAGGCGGTGCAATCGGCTATAAGATTTTCCAAAAATATACCTTTGAAGAAACTATCCAAACCGTTAAAAATGAAAAAGATCAACTTTTCAACGAAGGAAGTCAGAAGGAAAGCTTTAAAAAGGGCCAGGCTGAGATTATTGTTTATTATCCTCTCCAAGGAAATGAGCTTATTCCTTCAATAAAAGATAAGATTAATCAGGATATTAAAGATAAATTAGAAGATAAAGATAACCTTGTTTTTTATTATACAGAGAAACTAGATTCAGTTTTAAAGGGAATTATCACACACAGTATAAGCAAGCAAATCTATGATTTGTCTAATTCTAAGGTAGAGGAGACAGAGAAAACTTCCTTTGGAAAAGTATATTTGACTGAGGATGGTAAATTATTTACCCTGGATCAATTATTTTCAGATTCTAGTAAGGCAAAGGAGATATTGCTAAAAGAACTTACATCTTTCTTAAAGGATAAGAAATTAGAACAAGGAAAGATTGATCAGCTTGTTAAAAGCTTTTCTGATCAAGATTTGTCTGCATGGAATTTTGATTACAAGGATAGTCAAATTATCCTTTACCCAAGCCAGGCAGTGGAAAATATAGATGAGATTGCCTTGCCAGTATCCAGTTTCTTTGATGTAGTACAATCCTCTTATTTATTAGATAAGGATGTCGAACTTTATAAGGCTTATTATGAAAAGAAAAATCAAAAAGTAGTAGCTTTAACTTTTGATGATGGACCAAATCCTGCGACGACAAATCAAGCATTAGATACACTTTCTAAGTATGGTATCAAGGCAACTTTCTTTGTTTTAGGTAAGAATGTTTCTGGCAATGAAGAGATATTGAAACGCATGAAAGCAGATGGCCATGTCATTGGAAACCATAGTTGGAGCCATCCAGTGCTTTCAAAACTTTCGCTTGATGAAGCTAAAAAACAAATTACTGATACTGAGGATGCGCTAACTAAAGTGTTGGGGTCTAGCTCCAAACTTATGCGTCCCCCTTATGGAGCTATTACAGATGACATTCGCAATAGTCTCGATTTGAGCTTTATTATGTGGGATGTGGATAGTCTAGACTGGAAGAGTAAAAATGAAGCATCTATTTTGACAGAGATTCAACGTCAAGTTCGTAATGGTTCGATTATCTTAATGCATGATATCCATGCTGAAACAGTGAATGCTTTACCAAAGATTATAGATTATCTAAAAGAGCAAGGATATCACTTTGTCACAGTTCCTGAAATGCTTAATTCACGATTGAAATCACATGAACTATTCTATGATCGTGATCAGTAAGATTTTTGTTGAATGACCAATTCCATAGTAAGTATTTTTTCAATAAATAAATTTAGTCTTGTATTATTCTAGGCTAAATTTTTTTATGTTTAAATCTCGTGATAGGATTGGTTAATATTACAATTTTGTTACAAAATAAGTTTTTGATAGAATTTTCTGATAATTTAGTATATAATACTTTTAATTTAAATAAAAAGGAGTGATTTTATGGGAGATTGCAAAGATTTTTGCCATAAAAAGTACCAAGTAGCAACGATTTTTCTGCTAACGGTCTTTGCATTCGGATTTACTTTCGCACAGGTTAGTGCCGATGAGGAAAAATTTGAAACATCCAATCAAGTTACACATGCTGTAACGACTAATAAATTAGATGATTCAAATAAGCTCGCACCGCCAGTCACGGCTGACAAGAATGCTCTAAATTCTTCTTCGAAGGAAAAAACAGAAGTGACAGAGTCATTAAAACAAGATGATTCTATAGAATATAGAGATAATAAGTCAGACAAGAATGTAACCACACAGAAAGAAACGACTGCTATAAAAAGTGAGGAGAAGAAGGAAGAATCAGCAGTGAAAAGTAATTCTTCTTCGGAAAGCATCCAATCACATTCGTTATCTCAAGGTGGACATAAAGAAAAGCCAAACAGTATCTCCAGTAATGAAATTATTACTGTCCCTAAAACCTGGGAAGCAGGACATAAAGGACAAGGAACTGTAGTAGCTGTTATAGATTCAGGTCTTGATTTGAATCATGAGGTTTTGCGTATTTCTGATCCGTCAAAGGCGAAATTTAAAAATCAGGATGATATCGAAAAAGCTAAAAAGGCTGCTGGTATTGACTATGGGAAATGGTACAGTGATAAAGTAGTATATGCTTATGATTACTTTGATGGAACTGATAATATAAAAGAGGCTGAAAAAGAGTCTCATGGGATGCATGTTACTGGGATTGTAGCTGGAAATCCTATTAATAAAGCCCCAAATTCTGAGAAGGTTTATGGGGTGGCGCCAGAAGCTCAAATTATGTTTATGAGAGTTTTTTCAGACAGAAATAAAACTACAGCCTCTGCCCTCTATGTAAAAGCTATTGATGATGCTGTTGCATTAGGTGCAGATGTGATTAATATGAGTTTGGGTGCAGGTGCGGGTTCAACGGTAGATGCAGGTTCAGATATCATTGATGCAGTAAAAAGAGCACGCGCTAAAGGAGTATCTGTTGTTATTGCTGCTGGTAATAGTAATACTTTCGGTAGAGGTTTTTCACAACCATTGGCAGCAAATCCTGATTATGGTCTCGTCGGAAATCCCTCTACAGTAGAAGATTCAATTTCTGTTGCTTCGATAAATAATAAAATTCTAACTACTGAAGTCTTTGAAGTAAAAGGTTTAGAAAATGACGCTACCCTTGATTATGGTAAGTTTGATTTTAATAGACCTGAAACAGAAAAAGATTTTGAAAAAGGGAAAGAATACGAATATGTAGCAGCGGGTATTGGTCGTGAAGAAGATTTTGCTAATATTGATGTAAGAGGCAAGTTAGCACTGATTCAACGTGGTAAAATTCATTTTTCTGATAAGATTAAAAATGCTCTTAAACACGGTGCAGCTGGAGTTTTAATTTATAACAACGTTGAAGGTGCAAATGTTAGTATGTCTGTTACAGGTGATGCTAAGAAAATCCCATCTGTCTTTATTTCAAAACATTATGGTGAAATTCTTAAATCTGGTCAGTATAAAATTGTCTTTAATCACAAAATGGATAATCGTAAATCAGATGTTGCAGACCAATTATCAGATTTTTCAAGTTGGGGAGTTACAACTGATGGACAATTGAAACCAGATGTTACTGCACCTGGTGGAAATATCTATTCATCATTTAACGACAATAGCTATGGAAGTATCAGTGGAACAAGTATGGCGGCTCCTCATGTAGCTGGTGTCGCAGCATTAGTCAAAGAATATTTAGCGAAAAAACATCCTGAATTATCAGCTAGTCAAATTTCAGAGATTGTAAAAGCTTTAATTATGTCTACTGCAAAACCACATTTTAATAAACAAACTGGAGCCTATACTTCTCCACGTCAGCAAGGTGCTGGCGTAGTTGACACGATGGCGGCAACAAGCACAGATTTATTTGTAACAGGTGCAAATAACTATCCAAGTGTTACTCTTGGCAATGTTGGTGATAAATTTACCTTTGAAGTTACAATTCATAATATTTCGGATAAAGACCAAACATTGAAGATGATTGTAAATACAAATACGGACGAAGTTGAAGAAGGGAAATTCACTCTCCGTCCACGAAAACTAACTGAAACAGTTTGGCCTGAAGTAACTGTGAAAGCTCATAGTACGAAGACGGTAACAGTTAGTGTAGATACAAGTAAGTTTACTGAAGAACTTAGCAAAATAATGCCAAATGGTTATTTTCTAGAAGGATTTGTTAGATTTGTCAATCCTGCAGATGATGGTTCTGTTATTGGTTTACCATTTATGGGATTTAAGGGAGAATTCCAAAATCTACCTGCAATTGAAAAACCAATTTATCAATTGATTCAGGAAGGAAAGAGTGGATTTTACTCTGAAATTGATAAAGATAATCCAGGAATTTCACCTTCAGACGATGCAACTTATTTAACAAGTTCTGAAAATGATGTAAATGTTTTAAAAGCAGAGCGTCAAGGAAATCGAGTGACTGTACTCGGAGTGAAACAAGATGCTGAAGGAAAATACCATCTTCAATTAGATGAAAAAGGGAACATCCGCCTTGCTATCTCGCCAAATGAGGATGGTAATAAAGATTCTGTTCAATTTAAAACTCTTGTCTATAGAAACTTGGTAAATCTTCGTGCGACGGTTTATGATTCTTCGGATACAACACACAGTCAGCCTATTTGGCAAAGTCGTCCAACAGACCTTGTAAAAAATTATTTTGATGGTGATACTAGAAATCCAAGAAGTTACATTGTAGATAAAACAGCTTGGGGAGGACAGGATACTAATGGAAATCGAGTCTCTGATGGAATTTATGACTATGTTATTAGTTATAAGCCAGATGTCCCTGGAGCTGAGGAACAATACACAATATTTAAAATTCAAATCGATACACAAAAACCTTTGATTACTTCGGGATATATTCGTTCTCAAGAAGATCAAGAACAATTTATAGCTCGCAAACCTCAGGATGTAGGAAATGGTGGAATTCTTCTAGAAAAAGTCTTTTATATTCGTCCTTCTGAAAATAGAGAGACGACAGATTCAGAAATCGAACAGTATCAAATTATCAAACAAAATGAAGATGGTAGTTATACACTTCCTAAGAACGTTGATAAATCGAAAATCTTCTATTATGTAGAAGACTTTGCGGGAAATGTAGATTTTATATCTCTCAAAGATCTTGTAGGTGAAGAAAATAGTGGTCGTGTAAAAATTGCTATACTAAACAATAAAACCAATGATGAGATTGATACAACTTATGTTTATCGCATTAAAAATAGCGAAGGTCAATATGTAACTGTTGATAAGTCAAAAGATATTAATTTCTTGAAATTTGGGCATTATGTTGCGGAAATTTTTAGCTATGACCGTACAGAGTTGAAATTTGTGAGTGCTCTATCTAAGGAATTTGATTTAACTAAAGAAAATAGTTTTCAAACTATTACCTTCTTGGCTAACAAAATGAAATATGCCCCAGTAACGGTTGGCTTTAATCAAGCTGTTCCTGGAACTACAACGATTACTTTAGTAGGTGAAGATGGTCAGAGCCAAGTCTTGCCAGCTGAAACATATGGTAAACATTCTTATGGTAAGAAAGTAGTTACTGGTGAGTATAAAGTTCTTGTAAATCTATCAAAGGGTTATGAATTACTTGATAATCTTCAACCATTTAAAGTTCTGTTTGGTAAAAATAATGTTTTGTCACTTTCAGTTGTTTCTAAGTTAGCTCTAATTGCAGCTTTAAATAAACAAATGGAAGTAGTTAAAACTCCAAGATATTATAATACAAAACAGAAGTTAAAAGAGATTTTTGATCAAAGTGTCAAAGATGCGCAACTAGCGTTGGGAAGTAAACTTAACCAAGATAAAATTGACCAAATTGTTAAGGCTTTAGAGTCTGCTATGCAAACATTGGATGGTAAGGAATCTGATATCACATCATTGAAGAATGCTATTAAAGCATATGCTGAGACAGTTAAAAAAGGTAAATATATAAATTCTGATCAAGAACTCAAAGATCAATATGATCGTGAGTTTAAACTCTTGGCATTATTAATTACAAAAGATTTGATAACTCAAGATGAAATCGACCGTCTATTGACCGCTTTCTTACAAGCACAAGACCAGCTGAATGGGAAAGAAACAGATTTCATGAGCTTAAAAAATGTTATCGTGGATGAAGTGAAGTTCCAAGATAAAGATCCAAGATTTTTGACAGCTAGCAAAGAGGAGAAAGATTCATATAATCTTATTTTCAACAAAGCTAAGCTACTTTTGGAAAATGCAGAAGCTAGTCAAGAAGAAATTAATGCAGTAATCAATGCTCTAAAAGAGACGGCTGTAAAACTTAAGGCTAATAAAGTAGAGATTCCAACCAAACCAGTTGCACCAGTTAATCCAGTTATTCCAGCTAAACCAGTTGTAACGATTAAACCAGCTAATCCAACTAAACCAGTTGTAACGATCAAGCCAGTTATTCCAACTAAACCAGTTGTAACGATTAAGCCAGTTATTCCAACTAAACCAGTTGTAACGATTAAGCCAGTTATTCCAACTAAACCAGTTGTAACGATTAAACCAGTTATTCCAACTAAACCAGTTGTAACGATTAAGCCAGTTATTTCAACTAAACCAGTTGTAACGATTAAGCCAGTTAATCCAGCTAAACCAGTTGCATCGATCAAGCCAGTTAATCCAGCTAAACCAGTTGTAGTAATCAAGCCAGTTACTCCAGCTAAACCAGTTGTAACGATTAAGCCAGTTTCTCAAGTGCAACCTGTTAAATTAGTAAGTCACAATAGACAAGTCTCAACTATTAAGTCTTCAATTAGCAATGATAAAATTGAGAAAGCTACATCAATTGCAATACATCATTCCAATATAGAAGCTAAGCATGAGAATAAAACACTAGCTGGAAGTGGTCAACAAGTGCTTTTAGCTACAGTCAACAAAGAAGGAAAACAATTACCAGCCACTGGTGAGAATAACATGATTTCTATTATTCTAAGTATTTCAGGAATTTCTCTCTTATTGTCAGTTATCGGACTTGGAACTTTTTCAAAAAGTGAGTAGAGAATACAATACATCTTTCTATAGTTTTTGATTTACAGTATGTTACAATTCTGATATAATAGTCAGCAGGAAAGAAAGTCTTATGGCGTTCTTCAAGCGAACTTGGGATAGTGGGAGCCAAGTAGGGCAAAATAAAGAACTGGCGCTTTCTGTAATATTTTTAAAAACAATGAAGTAATAAATTAGGGTGGAACCGCGTTTCTGACGCCCCTAGTCGCAAGGCTTGGGTGTTGAAATTCGGTTCTTTTTGAATTCGTCTAATGCCTAAGTAGAAAGGAGCATAATGCTTAAAGGATCTTGTTTATGTAAAGCAGTGACCTACACTCTAGATGAGGAATTATCGGAATTAGTTTTTTGTCATTGCTCATTTTGTCGGAAAGCAACTGCGTCTGCCTATACAGTTAATGCCAAAGTTAGCAGTGAAAAGTTAGTATTGCATGGAAAAGAAAAGCTTGTTTCTTATAGTTCTTCTCCAGGAAAACAGCGTTATTACTGCCAGAACTGTCATAGTCAAATTTTCACTGTTCAAGAAAATATACCAGAAGTCTGTGCTTTGAAATTAGGTACAATAGATGAATGCGATCAGAATTTACAAACTGTTCCTAAACGTCATATTTTTCAGGACCCAGCCTTTTCTTGGTTGCTTGATAAATAAATTTAAAAAGATAATATAAATTAAAGGAGTAAACAATGTCTAAGAAATTAACATTTCAAGAAATTATTTTGACTTTGCAACAATTTTGGAATGACCAAGGTTGTATGCTTATGCAGGCTTATGATAATGAAAAAGGTGCGGGGACAATGAGTCCTTATACTTTCCTTCGTGCTATCGGACCTGAGCCATGGAATGCAGCGTATGTAGAGCCATCACGTCGTCCTGCTGACGGTCGTTACGGAGAAAATCCTAACCGTCTCTACCAACACCACCAATTCCAGGTTGTCATGAAGCCATCTCCATCAAACATCCAAGAACTTTATCTTGAGTCTTTGGAAAAATTGGGTATCAATCCTTTGGAACACGATATTCGTTTTGTTGAGGACAACTGGGAAAACCCATCAACTGGTTCAGCTGGTCTTGGTTGGGAAGTTTGGCTTGATGGGATGGAAATTACTCAGTTCACTTATTTCCAACAAGTTGGTGGATTGGCAACTGGCCCTGTGACTGCGGAAGTTACCTATGGTTTGGAGCGTTTGGCTTCTTACATCCAGGAAGTAGACTCTGTCTATGATATCGAGTGGGCTGATGGTGTAAAATACGGAGAAATCTTTATCCAGCCTGAGTATGAGCACTCAAAATATTCGTTTGAAATTTCTGACCAAGAAATGTTGCTGGAAAACTTTGATAAGTTTGAAAAAGAAGCTGGTCGTGCCTTGGAAGAAGGTTTGGTTCACCCTGCCTATGACTATGTTCTCAAATGTTCACATACCTTTAACCTACTTGATGCGCGTGGTGCGGTATCTGTAACCGAGCGTGCAGGCTATATCGCTCGTATCCGTAACTTGGCTCGTGTTGTAGCCAAAACCTTTGTCGCAGAGCGCAAACGTCTAGGCTACCCACTTTTAGATGAAGCAACACGAGCTAAACTTTTAGCAGAAGACGCAGAATAAAGAAAGTGACAAATTACGAAAATGGGCTAACAGTGTGAGCCCTGAACCAGTTGCCGCAGTGATGAAGGTATCCTTAGTGAAGCTAAGGATACTAGGCAAAATTGGAGACTTTTGGCTCCAATTTTAGCAATGAAACAACGAAGTTGGTTGCTTGCGTGCCGATCACATAAGGCAAACTGGAAAATAAAAAGATATTTTTCGGAGAAAAAACATGACAAAAAACTTATTAGTAGAACTCGGTCTTGAAGAATTACCAGCCTATGTTGTCACACCAAGTGAAAAACAACTAGGCGAAAAAATGGCAGCCTTCCTCAAGGAAAACCGCCTGTCTTTTGAAGCTATTCAAACCTTCTCAACACCACGTCGTTTGGCTGTTCGTGTAACTGGTCTTGCAGACAAACAGGCTGATTTGACAGAAGATTTTAAGGGGCCAGCAAAGAAAATTGCCTTGGATAGTGATGGAAACTTCACAAAAGCAGCTCAAGGATTTGTCCGTGGAAAAGGCTTAACTGTTGAAGATATTGAATTCCGTGAAATCAAGGGTGAAGAATATGTCTATGTCACTAAGGAAGAAGTTGGTCAAGCAGTTGAAGCCATTGTTCCTGGTGTTGTAGATGTCTTGAAGTCCTTGACTTTCCCTGTCAGCATGCACTGGGCTAACAACACCTTTGAATACATCCGCCCTGTTCACACTTTAACTGTTCTTTTAGATGAAGAAGAGTTTGATTTGGATTTCCTTGATATCAAGGGTGATCGTGTGAGCCGTGGTCATCGTTTCTTGGGGAAAGAAACCAAAATTCAGTCAGCATTGAGCTACGAAGAAGACCTTCGTAAGCAGTTTGTAATCGCGGATCCTCGTGAACGTGAGCAAATGATTGTTGACCAAATCAAAGCAATCGAAACTGAGCATGGTGTACGTATCGAAATTGATGCTGATTTGCTGAATGAAGTCTTGAACTTGGTTGAATACCCAACTGCCTTTATGGGAAGTTTTGGTGCCAAATACCTTGAAGTTCCAGAAGAAGTTTTGGTGACTTCAATGAAAGAACACCAACGTTACTTTGTTGTTCGTGATCAAGACGGTAAACTCTTGCCAAACTTCATTTCTGTTCGTAACGGAAACGCAGAGTATTTGGAAAATGTCATTAAAGGAAATGAAAAAGTCTTAGTAGCTCGCTTAGAAGACGGTGAATTCTTCTGGCGTGAAGACCAAAAATTGGTGATTTCTGACCTTGTTGAAAAATTAAACAATGTGACTTTCCATGAGAAAATCGGTTCCCTTCGTGAACACATGATTCGTACTGGTCAGATTGCTATTCTATTGGCAGAAAAAGCAGGCTTGTCAGCGGATGAAACGATTGACCTAGCCCGTGCAGCAGCCATTTACAAGTTTGACTTGTTGACAGGTATGGTTGGTGAATTTGACGAGCTCCAAGGAATTATGGGTGAAAAATATGCCCTTCTTGCTGGGGAAACTCCAGCGGTAGCAGCTGCTATTCGTGAACACTACATGCCTACATCAGCTGAAGGAGAACTTCCAGAGAGCAAGGTCGGCGCAGTGCTTGCCATTGCAGACAAATTAGATACGATTTTGAGCTTCTTCTCAGTAGGTTTGATTCCATCAGGGTCTAATGACCCTTATGCTCTTCGTCGTGCAACTCAAGGTGTAGTTCGTATCTTGGATGCTTTTGGTTGGCACATTGCTATGGATGAGCTGATCGATAGCCTTTATGCTTTAACATTTGACAGCTTGACTTATGAAAATAAAGCAGAGGTTATGGACTTTATCAAGGCTCGTGTTGATAAGATGATGGGTTCTACTCCAAAAGACATCAAGGAAGCCGTTCTTGCAGGATCAAACTTTGTTGTGGCGGATATGTTGGAAGCAGCAAGTGCTCTCGTAGAAGCAAGTAAGGGAGAAGACTTTAAACCATCTGTTGAATCACTTTCTCGTGCCTTTAACTTAGCTGAGAAGGCAGAAGGAGTTGCTACAGTTGATTCAGCTCTCTTTGAGAATGAAGAAGAGAAAGCCTTGGCAGAAGCAGTAGAATCACTCGTTTTGTCAGGGACTGCCAGTCAGCAATTAGAACAACTCTTTGCGCTTAGCCCAATTATTGATGCTTTCTTTGAAAATACCATGGTAATGACTGAAGATCAGACTGTTCGACAAAATCGTTTGGCTATCTTGTCTCATTTAACTCAAAAAGCAGCTAAGCTTGCACGTTTTAACCAAATCAATACCAAATAAAATCTGTTAAACGAATTAAATCTTATCATAAAGGAGAGAAATATGGATCCTAAAAAAATTGATCGTATTAACGAGCTTGCCAAAAAGAAAAAAACAGAAGGCTTGACACCAGAAGAAAAAGTAGAACAAGGCAAACTACGTGAGGAGTACATCGAAGGTTATCGTCGTTCTGTTCGTCACCACATTGAGGGAATCAAAATTGTGGACGAAGAAGGTAATGATGTTACACCAGAAAAACTACGCCAAGTACAACGTGAAAAAGGTTTACATGGTCGCAGTCTTGATGACTCAAATTCATAATAATACTTTTCGAAAATCAAATTCAAACCAGGTCAGCTTCATCTTGCCGTACTTAAGTACAGCCTGCGGCTAGCTTCCTAGTTTGCTCTTTGATTTTCATTGAGTATAAGTATTCTTTCTTTTAACAAAGATAGATGAAATAATAACCAAAAGACTAGCAATTTGTGTTTGCTAGTCTTTTTTCGTTAAAAAAGGAACCAAGATGGTTCCTAAAATAATTAGTTACTTGCGCCAGATGTAGCATCTGCGTCACCACCGTGACCTCCAGCATCACCTGCATCAGAAGCTCCAGATGTGGCATCTGCTCCGCCATGTCCTCCAGCAGGAGCTGCAGCATTTCCACCGACTAAACGTTGACCAGTTGTTTCTAAATACCAATCTAACCATGGTTGGAAGTTAAAGATAATTTCGTTGATTCCAGCATATGAACCATCTGGATAGTACATTGCTTTATAGTTATGAGTATTAATAACACCTTCTGGTTGTCCTGGTACAATTGTACGGACATATTCTTGATCTCCGTTACGTAGTACACCGACAACCCATTCAACGTTTTTCATTCTTGCAGGTGGTAGGGAAGCATGTACTGTCCCTAATCGGCTACCTGCTTGAACTCGCACACGTTTACCATACATAGTGTTTGGATCTTGGTGGGCGTTATTGTAGTACAGGAATTGGTTATTATCATCCGCATATGTCAACTCAAATGGCATTGCTTTCAAGAACATATCAATTTGGTTAACTGTCAAGATACCATGGTCTAATTTAACGTAAGTATCTCCAGAAACAGCTCCAACAAGCTCAGCAGCTTTTTCTACCCATTCAGGATCATCAGGGTCAACACCTTGAATGGTAGTTGCGATTGGATTTGTACAATATAAATCTTCTGGTGCGATTGGTTTTGGTTTTTTCAATTTTGAAACGACTCCCACATATTTTACAAAGTTGTCTAAACATGTTTCAAGGAAATTAATAGTTCCTTCATTTGTGATATTCCCATTAACATCAAAAGCTTCTTTAGCTTTACCGAGAAGGAATTCATTTCCTGGAAGTGTGTAGGCATTGACACCTGGAGCGTCAAGAATCTTACGAAGGTGAACTTGGGCACGAGAAGTACCTTGGTCGTAGTAAGATGCTCCCACAATCATAACTGGTTTGTTTTCAAATGGATGAACTTCGTATGAAAGCCATTCAAGAACAGATTTTAGGGAAGCTGAGATTGTGTGGTTGTGCTCAGGAGTAGCGATGATAACACCATCAGCACGAGTAATTTTGTTATATAAATAACGTAATTGGAAACTTTCGTCCCATTTTTCGTCTTGGTTAAACATTGGAACTTCGTCAATTTCAAGAACTTCTAATTCAAATTTAAGTTTAAAGTGACGGCGGATGAATTCCAAGAGTTTACGGTTATATGATTGATCGTAGTTTGATCCTACAAGTCCAACAAATTTCATTCTTTTTGGTCTCCTATCTTACAAATTTTCCCAGTCAAAGTCTTCAGCATCTTTGCGAAGTAGTTCTTGTGCGTTACGCAATTTTTCAGTAATTTTTACAAAGATACGGAAGTCGTCAAAAGTAGCATCCAGTTTTTTGATAACATCAAGATCTACTAGGTCTCCACTTGGGGTGAAGGCTTGAAGAGAATGTGAAAGCAAGAATTCATCTGGAAGGACACTTGCTTTAATTTCTGGAGCATTCAAAATTTGGCGAAGTTGTAATTGGGCACGTGATGAACCAAGAGTACCATATGAAGCACCTGTAATCATGATTGGTTTGTTCAAAAGTGGATAGATACCATAAGACAACCAAGCAAGAGCGCTCATCAAAACAGCTGGGATAGAGTGGTCATACTCAGGAGTACCGATAATAACACCATCTGCCTCTTCAATTTTAGCAGCAATTTCTAAAATTTCAACAGGTACTTGCTTGTCGGCTGGTTTATTGAAGACAGGAATGTCTTTAATTTCAACAAGTTCAATTTCAGCTTTTTCAGCAAAGTGTTTTTGCATGTATTGAAGCAATTGACGGTTTGTAGAACGTTTTGAATTTGTTCCAACAATAGCAATAAGTTTTAACATGAGATTTCCTTTCTCTTTTTACATAATACGATTTTAAAACTCCATTGAAACATCTATTTCTATAGAGTAAAAATTCCTGAAGAACAGCTTAGGTGACCTTCTTTATCGATGAGGATAGCTTCGATGCCCTCCAAACTTTCGACTTGCCAGAGGATAGAAGCAGGTCTTTCTCCAAATAGACGAGTTGTCCAGATTTCACCATCAACTGATTTATCAGAGATGATTGTCAGACTAGCTAGTTCCGTTTCAACAGGATATCCTGTTTGGCTGTCAAAAATATGATGGTAATCTTTTCCATCGACAGTCAGGTGACGTTCATAAATGCCTGAAGTCACGACAGATTTATTGACAACAGGGATAGTCATTAAGTGATTTCCCCTCGGATTGGCTGGGTCTTGAATCCCAATTTGCCAAGGCTGATCCCCTCTTGCCTGATTTTTTCCAATAGTCAGGATATTCCCTCCCAGATTAATCAAGGCAGATGTCACTCCCTCTTCTCTCAGAAATTGGGCAACCTTATCGGCACTATAACCCTTGGCTAAACAACCAAGATCGATCTTCATTCCTTTCTGTTTTAAAAACACAGTGGAAGTAGAAGAATTTAACTCGATATAATGAGGATTGATTAAAGGTAGCACTGATTCAATTTCTTGGGGTTGGGCGACCTTGGCATCTGAAAAACCAATGCGCCAGGTTTGAATTAAGGGACCAATGCTGATGTTGAGATGACTAGAGGGAGCTAGGCTATGCTCTAATCCAAGTGAAATCAGTTCAAACAAATCAGGATGAACTTTGACTGGAGCTATTCCAGCTTGATAATTGATTTCCATCAACTCCGATTCTTGGCTATTGGCATTGAAACGGTATTCAAGCTCTTTAAGCAAATCAAAGGATTTTTGGAGCAAGATATCAGCTTGCTCATCTACTAATGAAATAGTGATAGTAGTCCCCATTAGGCGTTCGGAATGTGAACTAAGAGGCAAGCTACCAACTCCTTTCTCTTATGAAAAGAAGGCTGAAATATAGTAAATTTATATTAAATTTAACCCCTTACATTTTCTTTCCATGATACTAGCATACCATAAAGTCAGCGTTTTCACAAATAAAATTTGTAAACTTGTCAAGAAATATGCTCAGAAAATAAAGAGTAATTGTAAGAAAGGCTGATAAAATACAGATTATTTACATTTTTTTACAAAAAAATCGGGAAAATTAGCTAAACTCTTGTAAACGCTAACAGTAAATGTTATACTAGAAGAGTAAATTTAAAATTGAAGGTAGGAACTTTTCTATGAGTAAAATCGTTGTAGTTGGTGCTAACCACGCTGGTACAGCATGTATTAATACTATGTTGGATAATTTTGGTAATGAGAACGAAATCGTTGTATTCGACCAAAACTCTAACATCTCTTTCCTAGGATGTGGAATGGCCCTTTGGATTGGTGAACAAATTGACGGTGCTGAAGGCTTGTTCTATTCTGATAAAGAAAAATTGGAAGCTAAAGGTGCTAAGGTTTACATGAACTCACCAGTTCTTTCAATCGACTATGATAACAAAGTAGTTACAGCAGAAGTTGAAGGGAAAGAGCACAAAGAATCATACGAGAAATTGATTTTCGCTACAGGTTCTACACCAATCTTGCCACCAATCGAAGGTGTTGAAATTGTTAAAGGAAACCGCGAATTTAAAGCAACTCTTGAAAATGTACAATTCGTTAAATTGTACCAAAACGCTGAAGAAGTTATCAATAAACTTGCTGATAAGAGCCAACACCTTGACCGTATCGCCGTTGTTGGTGGTGGTTATATCGGTGTTGAACTTGCTGAAGCCTTTGAACGTCTTGGAAAAGAAGTTATCCTTGTTGATATCGTTGATACTGTCTTGAACGGTTACTATGACAAAGACTTCACACAAATGATGGCGAAGAACTTGGAAGACCACAATATCCGCTTGGCGCTTGGTCAAACTGTTAAAGCAATTGAGGGTGACGGTAAAGTTGAACGCTTGATTACTGATAAAGAAACTTTCGATGTGGATATGGTTATCCTTGCAGTTGGTTTCCGTCCAAACACTGCCCTTGCTGATGGTAAGATTGAACTCTTCCGCAACGGTGCCTTCCTTGTAGACAAGAAACAAGAAACATCACTTCCAGGTGTATTTGCAGTTGGTGACTGTGCGACTGTCTATGATAATGCTCGTAAAGAAACTAGCTACATTGCGCTTGCTTCAAACGCTGTACGTACTGGTATTGTTGGTGCCTACAATGCTTGTGGCCATGAATTGGAAGGAATCGGTGTGCAAGGATCAAATGGTATCTCCATTTACGGACTTCACATGGTTTCAACTGGTTTGACTCTTGAAAAAGCAAAAGCTGCTGGTTACAATGCAACTGAAACAGGCTTTAACGATCTACAAAAACCAGAATTTATGAAGCATGACAACCATGAAGTTGCCATCAAGATTGTCTTTGACAAAGATAGCCGTGAAATTCTTGGTGCACAAATGGTTTCACACGATTCTGCAATCAGCATGGGAATTCATATGTTCTCACTTGCTATCCAAGAGCATGTAACAATTGATAAATTGGCCTTGACAGACCTCTTCTTCTTGCCACACTTCAACAAACCATATAACTACATCACAATGGCTGCCCTTACAGCTGAAAAATAAAAATGAATGAGCTATCTGGCCTTAAGTTAAGGTCAGATAGTTTTTAGTCAATCTGTACCCATACAATTATGATTTTTTTATCTTGTGGTTCATTCTTTTCTGACTTAAAATGAAATAGTAGCTACCAATATAAATAATGAGGATAAAACAAATGACTGAAAATCGTTATGAATTAAATAAAAACTTGGCGCAGATGCTCAAAGGTGGGGTTATCATGGACGTTCAAAATCCTGAACAGGCTCGTATTGCAGAGGCTGCTGGTGCGGCAGCTGTTATGGCCTTGGAGCGGATTCCAGCTGATATTCGTGCAGCTGGTGGGGTTTCCCGCATGAGTGACCCAAAGATGATTAAGGAAATCCAAGAAGCGGTTAGCATTCCAGTAATGGCCAAGGTCAGAATCGGGCATTTTGTTGAGGCTCAGATTTTAGAGGCTATTGAGATTGACTATATCGATGAGAGTGAGGTTTTATCTCCAGCTGACGACCGTTTCCATGTGGATAAGAAAGAATTCCAAGTTCCTTTTGTCTGTGGAGCTAAGGACTTGGGAGAAGCCTTGCGTCGTATTGCTGAAGGAGCTTCTATGATTCGTACCAAAGGAGAACCGGGTACGGGGGATATCGTCCAAGCTGTTCGTCATATGCGTATGATGAATCAGGAAATTCGCCGCATTCAAAATCTACGTGAGGACGAACTTTATGTTGCTGCCAAGGAATTGCAAGTCCCTGTAGAACTAGTTCAATATGTCCATGAACATGGGAAATTGCCAGTTGTAAACTTTGCTGCTGGAGGCGTTGCAACGCCAGCAGATGCTGCGCTGATGATGCAATTAGGGGCAGAGGGTGTCTTTGTCGGTTCAGGTATTTTCAAGTCAGGAGATCCTGTTAAACGGGCGAGTGCTATTGTCAAAGCGGTAACTAACTTCCGTAATCCTCAAATCCTAGCTCAAATCTCTGAAGATTTAGGAGAAGCCATGGTTGGTATCAATGAAAATGAGATCCAAATCCTCATGGCTGAGCGAGGAAAATAGATGAAAATCGGAATATTGGCCTTGCAAGGCGCCTTTGCAGAACATGCAAAAGTGCTGGCTCAATTAGGAGTCGAGAGTGTTGAAATCAGAAATCTAGAGGATTTTCAGCAAAATCAGAGTGACTTGTCGGGTTTGATTTTACCTGGTGGGGAATCTACAACCATGGGCAAGCTCTTACGAGACCAAAACATGCTACTTCCCATTCGAGAAGCAATTCTATCTGTCTTGCCAGTATTTGGAACCTGTGCGGGTTTAATTTTGCTGGCTAAGGAAATTGCTTCTCAGGAAGAGAGTCATCTAGGAACTATGGATATGGTGGTCGAGCGCAATGCCTATGGGCGCCAACTAGGAAGTTTTTATACAGAAGCAGAATGTAAGGGAGTCGGTCAGATTCCAATGACCTTTATCCGTGGTCCGATTATCAGCAGTGTTGGAGAGGATGTAGAAATTCTAGCAACAGTTGACAATCAAATCGTTGCTGCTCAAGAAAAAAATATGCTGGTAACTTCTTTTCATCCTGAATTGACTGATGATGTGCGCTTGCACCAGTACTTTATCAATATGTGTAAAGAAAAAAGTTGAGATTGAATTTCTCAACTTTTTTACATGTAATAAACAATGGCAATGTATTGGAGTGCGGATGCAGCTAGGATAAAGAGATGCCAAATCATGTGGAAATAAGGTTTTTTCTTGGCGTAAAATCCAGCCCCAACAGTATAACAGAGTCCACCAGTTACCATGAGACTCCAGAAAATTGGTGTCGTTTGACTGATAATGGCAGGAATGATAGCTAGAACCAACCAGCCCATAATCAGGTAAAGAGCAAGGCTAAATTTCTCATTGACCTTTTTAGCAAAGATTTTATAGAGGATGCCAAAGATGGTCGTTCCCCATTGGATGGCAATAATCAGATAGCCAAACCAGTTATTCATTAAGGTCAAGACAACGGGCGTGTATGAGCCTGCAATAGCGACATAAATCATAGAATGGTCGATGATTCTCAAGACATATTTGTGGGTCGAACCATAGGCCATAGAGTGGTAAATGGTTGACGAGAGGAACATGAGAAATAGACTGATGACGAAAATGGAAACACCGATAGATGATAAAAAGCCGTGAGCCTCATAACTATAGGTGGATGAAATAGGCAGTAAGATGAGCATGATGACTGCACCTACGGCATGAGTCACGCTATTAGCAATCTCCTCTCCAAAACTGAGTTGTTTACTGAGTTTAAGACTAGTGTTCATTGGATTACCTCCTCTTGAGTATGATCGATTAAGGCTAGAGTTTGATGATAGAGTTTAACGGTTTGGCAGCTGGTTTGGATAATGGGGTTAGCTGGATCTATTCCTTGGTTCATGTAGTTTACAAAAGCATCGTAGAGTTGCTCTGAACTGGCTTGACTTTTTAGAGTATTAAGTGTCTGTGCGATTTCTTGAATAGAGAATACCGACTTGAGGGTTGTGATAGCAATCAGACGGGCAATCTGTTGGCGTTGGTATTTTTTCTTGTCAGGCTTTGTTAGGTAACCATGTTTGACATAATTGTTGACCATAGATGCTGTCAGGCCCTTGTCTTTATCAGGAGAGATAGGGGCGCAGACCTGATTGACATAGAGCAAAACCTGGTCCAGATAGAGGTCAATATTTGGAATTTCTGCCCATTTTGGGTAGGAAAAGGTAGTTTTCATTTTCAACTCCTTTTTATCTAGTTTTAATAACTAGATTATAAAATAATAAAAACAGGAAGTCAAGTTTTAACTGCTTGTAGAAAGACTTAAATTATGCTATGATGGGAGAAACTAGTCAGAAATGAGGAGAAAAGATGGAGATTCGTTTAGCTTTTCCAAATGAAGTAGATGCCATCATGCAGGTGATGGAAGATGCTAAAAAATGTTTAGCAGATGCTGGTAGTGACCAGTGGCAAAATGGTTATCCAAATGCTGATATTATTATTGAGGATATTATCTCAGGTCAAGCCTACGTAGCCTTGGAAGAGGGAGAACTACTAGCATATGCAGCTGTGACCAAAAGTCCAGAGGCAGCCTATGAAGCCATTTATGAAGGAAAATGGCAAGCTGGAGAGTCAGAGTACCTGGTCTTTCACCGTATTGCTGTGGCAGCAGATGTCCAGGGACAGGGAGTTGCTCAAACCTTCTTAGAGGGCTTGATTGAAGGATTTGATTATCTAGATTTTCGCTCAGATACGCATGTTGTAAACAAGGTCATGCAACATATTTTTGAAAAACTCGGTTTTAAACAGGTTGGTAAGGTTCCAGTTGATGGCGAACGCTTGGCCTATCAAAAATTGAAGAAATAATGCAAAAGAAGTACGCAAAAATACTCTACTCTTCGCCAATTGGCTCCCTTTCTCTCGTAGCTGATGATTATCATTTGTATGGCATTTGGGTGCAGGAGCAGAAGCATTTTGAGAGGGGACTAGGAGATGAAACGATAGAAGCAGTTGTTAGTCATCCCATTTTAGATCCAGTTATTGCTTGCTTAGATGCTTACTTTAAAGGCAAGCTTCAGGATTTATCCGACTTGCCTTTGGCTCCAATCGGAACGGATTTTGAAAAGCGAGTTTGGTCCTATTTACAGGAAATTCCTTATGGTCAGACAGTGACCTATGGACAAATAGCCCAAGACCTGCAAGTGGCTTCTGCTCAAGCAATTGGTGGAGCAGTGGGGCGCAATCCTTGGTCTATCCTAGTACCTTGTCATCGTGTGCTAGGAGCAGGCAAGCGTCTGACAGGGTATGCTGCAGGAGTGGAAAAGAAAGCTTGGCTCTTGGAGCATGAAGGTGCAGATTTTAAAGATATAAAATAGAAAGTGAAACATATGTTAGAATTTATCGAATATCCAAAATGTTCAACTTGTAAAAAAGCAAAACAAGAATTAAACCAACTCGGTGTGGACTACAAAGCTGTTCACATCGTAGAAGAAACACCCAGCCAAGAAGTCATTTTAAACTGGCTAGAGACCTCAGGTTTCGAGTTGAAGCAATTTTTCAACACCAGTGGAATCAAATACCGTGAATTAGGGTTGAAAGATAAGGTAGGAAGTCTGTCAAACCAAGAAGCAGCCGAGTTGCTAGCAAGCGACGGTATGTTGTTAAAACGGCCGATTTTAGTAGAAAATGGAACTGTTAAGCAAATCGGTTATCGAAAACCTTATGAAGAATTGGGATTGAAATAGTTTTTATCTATCTCTTTGATAGATAAAATATATAACCTCCCTGTTTTAAAGTATGATAAACTAGTAGGTAGACAAAGTCTGTATCTGACCGTAGCAAATAATTTCATTGACGGCAGAAGTATGGTAGAATGAATCATTATCAGGAGAGGATGTTTTTATGAATGTTACAACGATTTTAGCATCAGATTGGTACCAAAACTTGATGCAATTGATTCCGGATGGCAAGCTGTTTAGCTTGCGTTCGGTCTTTGATGGAATCCCTAGGATTGTCCAACAACTTCCAACAACCATCATGTTGACAATTGGTGGTGCTCTTTTTGGCTTGGTTTTAGCGCTTCTTTTTGCCATTGTGAAAATCAATCGTGTCAAGATTTTATATCCCTTGCAGGCTTTCTTTGTTAGCTTCTTAAAAGGGACACCGATTTTGGTGCAACTCATGTTGACCTACTACGGAATTCCTTTGGCTTTGAAAGCTCTCAATCAGCAATGGGGAACTGGTTTCAATATCAATGCGATTCCAGCCGCTGCTTTTGCAATTGTCGCCTTTGCCTTTAATGAAGCAGCTTATGCTAGTGAAACCATTCGTGCAGCCATTCTCTCAGTCAATCCTGGTGAGATTGAGGCGGCACGCAGTCTGGGGATGACCCGAGCGCAAGTTTATCGTCGAGTGATTATTCCAAATGCGGCTGTTGTGGCGACTCCAACTTTAATCAATTCCCTAATCGGCTTGACCAAGGGAACTTCCCTAGCCTTTAGTGCGGGTGTTGTGGAAGTATTTGCCCAAGCTCAGATTTTGGGTGGTGCCGATTATCGTTACTTTGAACGCTTTATCTCCGTTGCCCTTGTTTATTGGGTAGTCAATATCGGAATTGAAAGCCTCGGTCGTTTCATCGAGAGAAAAATGGCTATTTCTGCACCCGATACAGTGCAGACAGATGTGAAAGGAGACCTTCGTTAATGATTAAGATTTCGAATTTAAGCAAATCCTTTTCAGGACAGACTGTCTTGGATCATCTGAACTTGGATATTCAAAAAGGCGAAGTTGTAGCCTTGATTGGTTCTTCAGGAGCTGGAAAATCAACTTTTCTTCGTAGTCTCAATTATCTTGAAACACCGGACAGTGGCTCGATTCAGATTGATGGTTTTTCAGTTGATTTTTCTAAAATCACTCAAGAAGAAATCCTTGCCCTACGCCGCAAGTTGTCTATGGTATTTCAGCAGTTTAATTTGTTTGAACGCCGAACAGCACTTGATAATGTGAAAGAAGGCTTGGTTGTGGTCAAGAAATTATCTGACCAAGAAGCGACTAAGATTGCCAAGGAAGAGTTGGCTAAGGTTGGGCTTTCTGACCGTGAGAATCATTACCCTCGTCATTTATCAGGTGGACAAAAGCAACGTGTTGCTCTAGCGCGTGCTCTTGCTATGAAACCAGATGTTTTGCTCTTGGACGAACCAACTTCAGCTCTTGACCCAGAATTGGTTGGTGAAGTAGAAAAATCTATTGCAGATGCTGCTAAGTCAGGACAGACTATGATTTTAGTGAGTCACGATATGTCCTTTGTAGCCCAAGTGGCTGATAAGATTCTCTTTTTAGATAAGGGGAAAATCATCGAGTCTGGAACACCGGATGAGATTATCCACCATCCTAAAGAAGAGCGGACAAAAGAATTCTTCGCTAGTTACAAACGGACTTATATTTGATATAATAGATAAAGAAAAACTCAGTTAGCTGGACTAGCTGAGTTTACTCTTTAAAAAAGATAGAAATGAGAGAAATCATGCTACTGCAACTATTTTCTTTATATTTCGAGAGTTTGATCTTGACCACCATCCTCGTCCTGATTTTTTTAGGGATTTGGATTGGACTGAGAGCCATGTCGGGAGTTGATAAGACAGCCAAGGCTCGCCAAGCCCATCTCTATGATATGATTATGATTGGGGTCTTGGTTGTTCCAGTATTATCCTTTGCGGTTATGAGTTTAATTCTTGTTTTCAAGGCATAATCCTTGCGTGATTGACAAGAAAGAGTTAGAATAAAGATAGTTACAACAAGAAAGAAGGAATCTATATGTACGATACTATTATTATCGGTGCTGGACCTGCAGGGATGACTGCAGCCTTGTATGCTGCTCGAAGCAATTTGAAAGTAGCCTTGATTGAAGGCGGTCTGCCAGGTGGTCAGATGAATAATACCTCTGATATCGAAAATTACCCAGGATATGCTAATATTAGTGGGCCTGAATTGGCTGAAAAGATGTTTGAACCGCTTGAAAATCTTGGTGTTGAGCACATTTATGGCTATGTTGAAAATGTCGAAGACCATGGTGATTTTAAAACAGTGATGACTGATGACCAAACATATGAAACTCGTACCGTTATCGTAGCGACTGGTTCTAAACACCGTCCTTTGGGAGTACCTGGAGAAGAAGAACTGAATAGTCGTGGTGTTTCATACTGTGCCGTGTGTGATGGTGCTTTCTTCCGTGACCAAGATTTGTTGGTAGTTGGTGGTGGAGATTCAGCTGTTGAAGAAGCCCTCTTCTTGACTCGTTTTGCTAAGACTGTTACCATTGTTCACCGTCGTGACCAACTTCGTGCCCAAAAGGTTTTACAAGACCGCGCCTTTGCGAATGAGAAAATCAGCTTTATCTGGGATTCTGTCGTGAAGGAAATCAAGGGTGAAAACCGTGTAGAATCTGTCGTATTTGAAAATGTGAAAACAGGTCAAGTGACAGAACAAGCCTTCGGTGGCGTCTTTATCTATGTTGGATTGGACCCTCTTAGCGATTTTGTTAAAGAATTGAATATCCAAGATCAGGCTGGCTGGATTGTGACAGATAACCACATGAAAACTGCAGTTGACGGTATTTTTGCAGTTGGAGATGTTCGCTTGAAAGACCTTCGCCAAGTAACAACAGCAGTTGGAGATGGGGCCATCGCCGGTCAAGAAGCTTACAAGTTTATCACCGAACATAGTTAATCATAAAAAAAGTTTCCAATCAGATGACTGGAAACTTTTTTATAGTCTATTTCGGAAAACTTCGTACATGAGAATGGCTGCAGCAACACTGGCATTGAGGCTTTGAACATGCCCATTCATAGGTATGGTAATCATCTCATCAACCTGTTTTTTGATGTTGCTAGAGATGCCTTTTCCTTCATTTCCGATGATGAGGGCAATTTTCCCTTTTGTATTCCACTTGTGGCAAGGAGTCCCATTCATATCCGTTCCAAAGGTCCAGAATCCTTCGTCCTTGAGTTTGTCCAGAGTTTGGCTCAGGTTGGTTACTCGGGCAATGGGAACGTGTTCAATAGCACCTGTGGCCGTTTTGGCAACGACAGGAGTAACACCGACAGCACGATGTTTGGGAATGATGACACCTGCAACGTTGGTCGCATCGGCTGTTCTTAAGATGGAACCTAAGTTGTGAGGGTCGGTTAACCCGTCCAGAATTAATAGCAAAGGATTTTCTTCTTGGCGTGTTTTGGCAAGGATTTGGTCCAGCTCACTATAGGCAAATTCGGACACTCGTAGAACAAAACCTTGGTGGACAGCACCTTCAGTCATCTCAGAGAGGGATTTTTTTGAGGTCCAAGAAATGGAGACCTTCTTTTCTGTAGCTAGTTCCTTGACTTTCTCAACATTCTTACCTCGGAGATCTTCTTGGAGGTAGAGTTTGTTGCCAGTGTTTGCAAGGAGGGCTTCGGTAACGGCGTGGACGCCATAGACAATATCATTTGTTTTCATGCCTCTATTATAACACAAAACCCCGTCTTGCAACGGGATTTTCTTTATTCTAGAATTAGTAAACCATCTTTAACTTCAAATGGGTCTTTTTCATTGATGCGATCGTAAAACATGATGCCGTTGATGTGGTCAATTTCATGTTGAACAACGATGGAGTTGTAGCCTTTGAGTTTGATACGGTGTTTTTCTCCATCCTTGTCAAAGTAGTCAACAGTAACGCGGGCATGGCGAACAACATAGCCAGGTACGTTGCGGTCAACAGATAGACAACCTTCTCCTTCGCCAAGAGCAGCGTCTTGAACAGAGTGAGAGACGATTTTTGGATTGTACATAATGGCTTGCAAGTCGTAGGCTTCCTGTGGAGTTTCGCCTTCTTCGACAATATTAGGTACCAAAACAGCGATAATGCGTTTTGAGATATCCAATTGAGGAGCAGCAAGTCCAACTCCACCGCGGAGTCCCATTTTTTCAGCCATGACAGGATCTTGGGAATGTTTGAGGAATTGCATCATCTTTTCACCAAGGATGATTTCCTGATCAGACAAGGGGAAAGTGACCTCCTCAGCAACCGCGCGTAGAGTTGGGTTTCCCTCGCGGATAATATCGTTCATATCAATTAAATGAGCAGCTTTTGTAATACGTTCTATAGCAGACATTTTCTCTCCTTTCATTACTTCTACATGATATCACAAAATGACAAGGATTGAAAGCATTACGGCATCGAGCTTTTATAGAAAATGCCTAGTAGGTTCGATTCAATTGTGAAAGAATTACTTATCTGTGATATAATAAAAAGAAAAGGCTTGCATTAGAAAGTAGGGAGAATGAAGATGCAAAGAAGACAAGATAGACATAAACGTGGGCCAGTTTTTCGTTTTATGAGGGGTTTTGTAAACTTTTTTAGGAGTTATCGCAAGTGGAGTAATAAGGGATTTGTGGCGATACTCTTGCTAGCAGTTGCTTTATCAATGGGCTTGGTCTTGTTGTTTGAAAGCTTCCAAGGAATTCCTTTAACCAGTCAAAAAAAGAATGCCATTTCTCAAGAAGCAAATAAGACGAATCAAAATTCTAAAGATCAGGAAGAGGAAAAAACTGCTAGAATTATGGCCAACGGGGACCTCCTCTATCATATTCCCATCTATCGTTCTGCTTTAAAAGAAGATGGAACCTATGATTTTCATGAAAATTTTGATTATGTGAAACCATGGCTCAAACAAGCAGACTTGATTATAGGTGATTTTGAAGGTACTGTTAACAAGGACCACTATTTGGCAGGTTATCCTCTGTTTAATGCACCTGGCGAAGTTATGGATGCCATCAAGGATGCCGGTTATCAAGTGCTAGACTTAGCGCATAACCATATCCTAGATTCACAAATAGAAGGTGTGGTTTCAACAGCAGATGCTATTGAGAAGGTAGGAATGACACCTATTGGAGTGTATACGCATGAGTCCCGTGATCAAGCTCCACTGGTTATCAAGGAAGTGAACGGCATCAAGGTTGCACTTTTGGCCTATTCTTATGGTTTTAATGGAATTGAGCAAAGTATTTCTCAAGAAGACTATAACCGCTATCTTTCAGACCTAAATGAAGACAAGATGAAGGCTGAAATTGAACGAGCAGAGAAGGAAGCAGATATCACCATTATCATGCCTCAGATGGGTGTGGAGTATCGCTTGGAACCAACTGAAGAACAAAAGGTTCTTTATCACAAGATGATTGATTGGGGAGCGGATATTATCTTTGGAGGGCATCCTCACGTAGTTGAACCATCTGAAACGGTTGAAAAAGATGGAGACAAGAAACTCATTATCTATTCAATGGGGAACTTCATTTCCAATCAACGAATTGAAACCATGCAAGATGAAGAGAATGCTAAGTGGACAGAGCGTGGTGTGCTCATGGATGTGACTGTTAAGAAAAAAGCCGGTAAGACGACAATCGAAACTGCCAAAGCACATCCTTCTTGGGTAAATCGTACACCGAAAGGAACCTATTCTCCAGAAGGTTATCCACTTTTCCTTTACCAAACCTATATCTTAGAAGATTTTATCGAGGGTGGTAGTCATCGTGACCAGTTAGATGAAGCGACTAAGGAACGAATTGATACAGCCTATAAAGAAATGAATGAACATGTGGGATTGAAGTGGGACTAGCTTGATTCTAGAGGAAAGTAAATGACGATTAAGGTAATTGCAACAGATATGGATGGGACCTTGCTGGATGCTAGAGGCCAGCTTGATATTCCACGCTTGGAAAAGATTTTAGATCAGTTGGATCAAAGGGGTATTCGTTTTGTCATCGCGACTGGGAATGAAATTCACCGCATGAGGCAACTACTGGAGCACTTGGTCGATCGAGTGGTTCTGGTGGTTGCCAACGGTGCTCGTATTTTTGAAAATAATGAATTGATTCAGGCTCAGACTTGGGATGATAATATTGTTGATAAAGCTTTGGCTCATTTCGAGGCTCGAGCGTGTCAGGACCAGTTTGTTGTAACAGGGATGAAGGGTGGTTTCGTCAAGGAAGGTACCATTTTTACAGACCTTGAAAGTTTTATGACTCCAGAAATGATTGAAAAATTCTACCAACGGATGCATTTTGTGGATGCATTAACATCTGACCTCTTTGGTGGTGTACTCAAGATGAGTATGGTTGTTGGTGAGGAACGGTTGAGTTCGGTCTTGGAAGAAATCAATGACCTCTTTGATGGCCGTGTTCGGGCTGTATCTAGTGGCTATGGTTGTATTGATATCCTCCAAGCTGGAATTCATAAAGCATGGGGCTTGGAAGAATTACTCAAGCGCTGGGACTTGAATCCCCAACAAGTCATGGCTTTTGGTGACAGTGAAAATGATGTTGAAATGCTTGAAATGGCTGGAATTGCCTATGCGATGGAAAATGGTGATGATAAAGCCAAAGCTGTGGCGACTGCTCTAGCACCAGCCAACAGCCAAGGAGGAGTTTATCAAGTCTTGGAAAATTGGTTAGAAAAAGGAGAATGAAGTGGCAGTACAGTTATTAGAAAATTGGTTACTAAAGGAACAAGGCAAAATCCAAACCAAGTACCGTCACTTAAATCAGGTTTCTGTTGTAGAACCAGACATTCTTTTTATTGGGGATTCCATTGTCGAATATTATCCTCTGCAGGAGTTGTTTGGGACTTCAAAGACGATTGTCAATCGAGGCATTCGAGGTTATCAGACAGGGCTGTTACTAGAGAATCTAGATGCGCATCTGTACGGTGGAGCAGTAGATAAAATTGTCCTTCTGATTGGGACGAATGATATCGGAAAAGATGTGCCTGTGAATGAGGCACTCAATAATCTCGAAGCTATCATACAATCCATTGCTCGCGATTATCCATTGACAGAGATTAAATTACTTTCCATTTTGCCAGTCAATGAGGGAGAGGAGTACAAGCAGACAGTCTATATCCGAACGAATGAAAAAATTCAGAAATGGAATCAAGCCTATCAAGAGCTTGCTTCTGCCTATATGCAGGTAGAATTTGTACCAGTTTTTGATAGTTTGACAAACCAAGAAGGCCAAATCAAAAAAGAATATACAACTGATGGACTGCACCTGAGTATTGCTGGTTATCAGGCTTTGACAAAAGCCTTGAAAGACTATCTTTTCTAGTTCATTGCTTTCCTTTTTGCATTTTTGTGTTAGATAAGGTATAATGGTTTTATTGTCTTTTGGGGTCGTTACGGATTCGACAGGCATTATGAGGCATATTTTGCGACTCGTGTGGCGACGTAAACGCTCAGTTAAATATAACTGCAAAAAATAACACTTCTTACGCTCTAGCTGCCTAAAAACCAGCAGGCGTGACCCGATTTGGATTGCTCGTGTTCAATGACAGGTCTTATTATTAGCGAGATACGATCAAGTCTCGTCTAGCGACTTGATAAGAGATTAATAGACTCGCAGTTTCTAGGCTTGAGTTATGTGTCGAGGGACTGTTAAACTAATACATAACCTATGGTTGTAGACAAATATGTTGGCAGGTGTTTGGACGTGGGTTCGACTCCCACCGGCTCCATTATTCCTTTGCATTCTTTTGCATTCCTTGGTAAAACGTTGTTAAATCAACGTTTTTTATTTTTGAGTTTGGTATTCCTTGGTATTCTTTTGCAAAAAAAGAATACAACATTTTGTTGTATCCTAAATATTAAATCAAGTCCTGAATTTTCTTAAGTTTTTATCATATTTTCTGTTATAATTAAGGTGCCTTAAGAAAAATAATGAAAAAACTAAATGTTTTTCATATAGTTTTCATTTTTGTGTTATAATTAAGGTGCCTTAAGAAAAATATTAAGGTACCTTAAGAAAAATAATGAAAAAACTAAATGTTTTTCATATAGTTTTCATTGTTTTAATAGTTTAAAGTCAATCTTATTTTTCTCTAATAGAAAATAATGAAAAAGTAGGTTTAGAAAGAGGTAAGTATCTATGTCTTCTCATAAAAAAGTGTCACTCTCTGAGATTAATCAATCTATCGATACTCCAAATAACAATCATTTCTGGCAAAATTTAAATGCCTTTTTAGGTCCGGGTGCTCTTGTCGCAGTTGGTTATATGGATCCAGGAAACTGGATTACCAGTGTAGTCGGTGGTGCTTCCTATAAGTATAGTCTCTTGTTTGTTATCTTGATTTCATCTCTCATTGCCATGCAACTTCAGCAGATGGCAGGAAAGCTTGGTATTGTAACCCAGATGGACCTGGCTCAAGCAACGGCTCATCATTCACCTAAATGGCTTCGTTATAGTCTATGGGTGATTTTAGAATTAGCCTTGATGGCGACAGATCTGGCAGAAGTTCTAGGTTCAGCGATTGCTCTCAATCTTCTCTTTAAGATTCCGATTATGATAGCAATTCTCTTGACCGTGTTGGATGTTTTTCTCTTATTGCTTCTGATGAAATTTGGCTTTAAGAAGATTGAAGCTATTGTGACAACACTGATTTTAACCATTCTAGCAATTTTTACCTATCTGGTAGCTTTGTCACATCCAAGCTTCCAAGGAATCGTTGAGGGTTATCTACCGAATGCAACCTTATTTGAAAGTCCCTTGCCAGGGCATGAAAGTCAATTAACCTTGGCACTAGGGATCGTGGGAGCAACGGTTATGCCCCATAACCTCTATTTGCATTCTTCCTTGTCACAAACTCGGAAAATCAATCACAAGGACAAGAATGATGTTCGAAAAGCCGTGCGCTTTATGACCTGGGATTCAAATCTCCAATTATCCTTGGCCTTTGTGGTTAACTCCCTTCTATTAATTCTCGGGGCGGCTCTCTTTTTCGGCCATGCATCTGAGATTTCTGCCTTCTCTCAAATGTATAATGCCTTGCAGGATTCTACTATTGCAGGAGCTATAGCTAGCTCGACCTTATCAACCTTGTTTGCCTTGGCTTTATTAGCCAGTGGTCAAAATTCGACAATTACGGGTACCTTGACTGGACAAATCGTTATGGAAGGTTTCTTGCATATGAGATTACCTCAATGGTTCATTCGTTTGGCAACTCGTCTCTTTGCCTTGTTGCCTGTCATGATTGTAGCGGTTCTGTTTGGTCATCAGGAAAAAACATTAGATCAGTTATTGGTTTATTCACAAGTCTTTCTTTCGATTGCTCTTCCATTTTCAATCTTCCCACTGATTTATCTAACTTCTAAGAAATCACTGATGGGAGAATTTACCAATGCCAAATGGAATACCATCCTTGGCTATATCGTTTCCATTATCTTAACAATTCTCAATGTGAAATTGTTATTTGATATTTTCTAAGAAATTCACCCGAGTTATAAAACAAGCATATAAGAAAAAAGATACCCAAGATTTCTTGGGTATCTTTTTTAAAATAAACGGAAGACATGGGATTCGAACCCACGCACGCTGTTACACGCCTACCGCGTTTCCAACACGGCCTCTTAAGCCTCTTGAGTAATCTTCCAATACTTACTCAAATAGTCTACCATAAAGGCTCTTATCTTGCAATAAAAATTTTGGAAATAAGAAAAATGATAGATTTTGAAAGAAAATGACAAAAAGCGCTTGACTTTGAAAGAAAGTGTGATAGAATGAATAGTGTAAACGATAACAGGAGGTGATTCGGTGTTAAAAACAGAGCGGAAGCAACTGATTTTAGAGGAGTTAAATCAACATCATGTAGTTTCTCTAGAAAAATTAGTTAGTTTGCTAGAGACCTCAGAATCAACGGTTCGAAGAGATTTGGATGAGTTGGAAGCGGAAAACAAGCTTCGTCGCGTGCATGGTGGAGCAGAATTGCCCCATTCCTTGCAGGAAGAAGAAACCATTCAAGAAAAATCTGTCAAAAACCTTCAAGAAAAGAAGTTGCTGGCTCAGAAAGCAGCCTCTCTCATTAAGGAACAAGATGTCATCTTTATCGATGCTGGAACAACAACTGCTTTTTTGATCCATGAATTGGTCAATAAGAATATTACTGTTGTGACAAATTCGATTCACCATGCCGCACAGTTGGTTGAAAAGCAGATTCCAACTGTCATGGTTGGAGGAAGTGTCAAGATGGCAACAGATGCTAGCATCGGGGGCGTTGCTCTTAACCAGATTAACCAATTGCACTTTGACCGTGCCTTTATCGGGATGAATGGTGTGGACGATGGCTATTATACGACTCCTGATATGGAGGAGGGAGCTGTTAAGCGTGCTATTTTAGAAAATGCCAAACAGACCTATGTCTTGGTGGATTCGTCAAAAATTGGACAAACTTGCTTTGCCAAGGTAGCACCACTCAAACGAGCTATTGTTATCACAAGTCAAGGGCATGAGCTCTTGCAGGCTATTAAGGAGAAAACGGAGGTAATAGAAGTATGATTTATACAGTCACACTCAATCCATCCATTGACTATATCGTTCGTTTGGACCAAGTCCAAGTCGGTAGTGTCAATCGTATGGACAGTGATGATAAGTTTGCTGGTGGGAAAGGAATCAATGTCAGCCGTGTCTTGAAACGTTTGGATATACCAAATACAGCGACGGGATTTATCGGAGGCTTTACTGGTAAATTTATCACAGATACCCTTGCAGAGGAAGAAATCGAGACATGTTTTGTCCAAGTGGCAGAAGATACTCGTATCAATGTTAAAATCAAAGCAGACCAAGAGACAGAAATCAACGGGACTGGTCCAAATGTCGAACCAGCTCAGCTAGAAGAATTGAAAGCTATTTTATCTAGTCTGACAGCAGAAGATACGGTTGTCTTTGCGGGTTCGAGTGCTAAAAACCTAGGAAATGTTATCTACAAGGATTTGATTGCCTTGACACGCAAGACTGGTGCGCAAGTCGTTTGTGACTTTGAAGGACAGACCTTGATTGATAGTTTGGACTATCAGCCACTTTTGGTCAAACCAAATAATCACGAGCTTGGAGCTATCTTTGGAGTGAAACTCGAAAGTTTAGATGAAATCGAGAACTATGCTCGTCAGTTACTGGCCAAAGGAGCTCAAAACGTCATTATCTCCATGGCTGGCGACGGTGCCCTTCTTGTCACATCTGAGGGAGCTTACTTCGCAAAACCTATCAAGGGAACAGTCAAAAATTCAGTTGGAGCTGGTGATTCTATGGTCGCTGGATTTACAGGTGAATTTGTCAAATCTAAAGATGCAGTAGAATCCTTCAAATGGGGAGTAGCTTGCGGAACAGCAACGACCTTCTCAGATGACTTGGCAACGGCAGAATTTATAAAAGAAACATATGAAAAAGTTGAGGTAGAAAAACGATGAAAATTCAAGACCTATTGAGAAAAGATGTCATGTTGCTGGATTTGCAGGCAACTGAAAAAAATGCTGTCATCGAAGAGATGATTAATAGTTTGGTAGATCACGGTTATGTGACAGACTTTGAAACCTTTAAAGAAGGAATTTTGGCGCGTGAAGCTTTGACTTCTACTGGTTTGGGTGATGGTATCGCAATGCCTCACAGTAAAAATGCTGCTGTCAAAAAAGCGACTGTTCTCTTTGCTAAGTCAAACAAGGGTGTTGATTATGAGAGTTTGGATGGACAAGCAACTGACCTCTTCTTCATGATTGCAGCTCCAGAAGGTGCCAATGACACCCACTTGGCAGCATTGGCAGAATTGTCTCAATACTTGATGAAAGATGGTTTTGCTGACAAACTTCGTCAAGTAACATCAGCTGACCAAGTTATCGAACTTTTTGACCAAGCTTCAGAAAAATCTGAGGAGCCAGCTCAAGCTCCTGCAAATGACTCTGATGACTTCATCGTAGCTGTTACAGCTTGTACAACAGGTATTGCCCACACTTACATGGCCCAAGAAGCCCTTCAAAAAGTGGCTGCTGAAATGGGGGTTGGTATCAAGGTCGAAACTAATGGTGCTAGCGGTGTTGGAAATCAACTAACTGCAGAAGATATCCGCAAGGCTAAAGCTGTTATCATCGCAGCAGACAAGGCCGTTGAAATGGATCGTTTCGATGGCAAACCATTGATCAATCGTCCGGTTGCTGACGGTATCCGTAAAACGGAAGAATTGATTAACTTGGCTCTATCAGGAGATGCTGAAGTTTACCGTGCCGCTAATGGTGTAAAAGCTGCAACAGCATCTAATGAAAAACAAAGCCTTGGTGGTGCCTTCTACAAACACTTGATGAGTGGTGTATCTCAAATGTTACCATTCGTTATCGGTGGTGGTATCATGATTGCCCTTGCCTTCTTGATTGATGGTGCATTGGGTGTTCCAAATGAAAATCTTGGTAATCTTGGTTCCTACCATGAACTAGCTTCTATGTTCATGAAAATCGGTGGTGCAGCCTTTGGTTTGATGCTTCCAGTCTTTGCAGGTTATGTTGCCTACTCTATCGCTGAAAAACCAGGTTTGGTAGCAGGTTTCGTGGCTGGTGCTATTGCAAAAGAAGGTTTTGCCTTTGGGAAAATCCCTTATGCCGCAGGTGGTGAAGCAACTTCAACTCTTGCCGGTGTCTCATCTGGTTTCCTAGGCGCCCTTGTGGGTGGATTTATCGCAGGTGCTTTGGTGCTTGCTATCAAGAAATACGTTAAAGTTCCTCGTTCACTTGAAGGTGCAAAATCAATCCTTCTCTTGCCACTTCTTGGGACAATCTTGACAGGATTTGTCATGCTAGCTGTGAATATCCCAATGGCGGCAATCAACACTGCTATGAATGACTTCCTAGGCGGTCTTGGAGGAGGTTCAGCTGTCCTTCTTGGTATCGTTCTTGGAGGAATGATGGCTGTCGATATGGGTGGACCAGTCAATAAAGCGGCTTATGTCTTTGGTACAGGTACGCTTGCAGCAACTGTTTCTTCAGGTGGTTCTGTGGCTATGGCAGCAGTTATGGCTGGAGGAATGGTGCCACCACTTGCCATCTTTGTCGCAACTCTTCTCTTTAAAGACAAATTTACTAAGGAAGAACGCAACTCTGGTTTGACAAACATCATCATGGGCTTGTCATTTATCACTGAGGGAGCGATTCCGTTTGGTGCAGCTGACCCAGCTCGTGCGATCCCAAGCTTCATCCTTGGTTCAGCAGTAGCAGGTGGACTCGTTGGTCTTACTGGTATCGAACTAATGGCGCCACACGGAGGAATCTTCGTTATCGCCCTTACTTCTAATGCTCTTCTTTACCTCGTGTCTGTCTTGGTAGGAGCAATCGTAAGTGGTGTAGTCTATGGTTACCTACGCAAACCACAAGCATAAAAAATAGAAAAATGAAAAGATTGTACCGTTTGGTGCAGTCTTTTTCTCTTTCCGAAATGCCTGTGAAATATGGTATAATAGAAGAATGGCAAACAAGAATACAAGTAAAACAAGACGGAGACCGTCTAAAGCAGAACTCGAAAGAAAAGAAGCGATTCAACGAATGTTGATTTCGTTGGGAATCGCGCTTTTATTGATTTTCGCAGCCTTCAAATTAGGGGCTGCAGGTATCACCCTTTACAATCTAATTCGCTTGCTGGTGGGTAGCCTAGCTTATCTGGCAATATTTGGTATCCTGCTCTATCTCTTCTTCTTCAAGTGGATACGAAAACAGGAAGGACTCTTATCTGGATTTTTCACCATATTTGCTGGCTTGCTCTTGATTTTTGAGGCCTACTTAGTTTGGAAATATGGTTTGGATAAGTCGGTATTAAAAGGGACCATGGCTCAGGTTGTGACTGATCTGACTGGTTTTCGAACGACCAGTTTTGCTGGTGGAGGCTTGATTGGTGTTGGACTCTATGTGCCAACAGCCTTTCTCTTCTCAAATATCGGTAGTTACTTTATTGGTTCTATCTTGATTTTAGTGGGTGCTCTCCTAGTCAGTCCTTGGTCTGTTTACGATATTGCTGAATTTTTCAGTAGAGGCTTTGCCAAATGGCGGGAAGGGCATGAGCGTCGAAAAGAGGAACGCTTTGTCAAACAAGAAGAAAAAGCTCGTCAAAAGGCTGAGGAAGAGGCTAGATTAGAACGAGAAGAGGCTGAAAAAGCCTTACTCGATATGCCTCCTGTTGATATGGAAACGGGTGAAATTCTGACTGATGATGTTGTTCTTGACGTTCCTCCTGTTCCAGAAGAAGAGTGGGTGGAACCAGAAATCATCCTGCCTCAAGCTGGACTTGAATTCGCTGAACAGGAAGATGGCTCTGATGACGAAGATGTTCAGGTTGATTTTTCAGCAAAGGAAGCCCTCGAATACAAACTTCCAAGCTTACAACTCTTTGCCCCAGATAAACCAAAAGACCAGTCTAAAGAGAAGAAAATCGTTCGGGAAAATATCAAAATCCTAGAAGAAACCTTTGCTAGCTTTGGTATCAAGGTAACGGTTGAACGGGCCGAAATTGGGCCATCAGTGACCAAGTATGAAGTCAAGCCTGCAGTGGGTGTACGGGTCAACCGCATTTCCAATCTCGCAGATGACCTCGCTCTAGCCTTGGCGGCCAAGGATGTCCGTATTGAAGCACCAATCCCTGGGAAATCCCTAGTCGGTATCGAAGTGCCCAATTCTGAGATTGCGACTGTGTCTTTCCGTGAATTATGGGAACAATCTCAAACGAAAGCAGAAAATCTCTTAGAAATTCCTCTAGGAAAGGCAGTTAATGGCACCGCAAGAGCTTTTGACCTTTCCAAGATGCCCCACTTGCTAGTTGCAGGTTCAACGGGTTCAGGGAAGTCAGTAGCTGTTAACGGCATTATCGCTAGCATCCTCATGAAGGCGAGACCTGACCAAGTTAAATTTATGATGGTCGATCCCAAGATGGTTGAGTTGTCTGTTTACAATGATATTCCCCACCTCTTGATTCCAGTCGTGACCAATCCACGTAAGGCCAGCAAGGCTTTGCAAAAGGTCGTGGATGAAATGGAAAATCGTTATGAACTCTTTGCCAAGGTGGGAGTTCGGAATATTGCAGGTTTTAATGCCAAGGTAGAAGAGTTTAATGCTCAGTCTGAGTACAAGCAGGTTCCGCTACCACTCATTGTTGTAATTGTGGATGAGTTGGCTGACCTTATGATGGTAGCCAGCAAGGAAGTGGAAGATGCTATCATTCGTCTCGGACAGAAGGCGCGTGCTGCAGGTATCCACATGATTCTTGCAACTCAGCGTCCATCCGTTGATGTCATTTCTGGTCTGATCAAGGCCAATGTCCCATCTCGAGTGGCTTTTGCGGTATCATCAGGTACAGACTCGCGCACCATCTTGGATGAAAATGGAGCTGAGAAACTTCTTGGACGTGGAGATATGCTCTTTAAACCAATCGATGAAAATCATCCAGTTCGTCTCCAAGGATCCTTTATCTCGGATGATGATGTCGAACGCATCGTAAACTTCATCAAGGCTCAGGCAGATGCGGACTACGATGAGAGTTTTGATCCAGGTGAGGTTTCTGAAAATGAAGGAGAATTTTCAGATGGTGAATCTGGTGGTGATCCGCTCTTTGAAGAAGCCAAGGCTTTGGTGATCGAAACCCAGAAAGCCAGCGCATCTATGATTCAGCGTCGATTGTCAGTTGGATTTAACCGTGCGACCCGTCTCATGGAAGAGCTTGAGATAGCAGGTGTCATTGGTCCAGCTGAAGGTACCAAACCAAGAAAAGTTTTACAACAATAAAAAAATAGCTTCTTTCCAAATTTGGAAGGAGGCTATTTTAGTGGTTATTGATTAGTTTTATTTTCCGAAGTTGGGGTATTGGACTGTTTTTCATTTTCAGTAGTAGGCTTACTTGGAGCAGGAGTAGTAGATTCCTGAGTTGCTGCTTTCTGCTCTTCTTTTTTCTCTTCCTTGACGCTGGATTTTGGTGTTTCTTCTTGTTGTGGTTTTTCTTGAGAAGTGTTATTTTCCTTATTAGGACTAGTGTTTTCCTGAGGGGATTCCTTTTGAATTTCTTTGACAATTGTTGTCGTCTGGCTTGTCGTAGGTTCTTTTTTAGTATTTTTGTTATTATCCAAGGCGTTCATGATAGTGATACTTGCGGTAATTAAGCCAAGAATACTACCGATAGTGGCGACGGTTTTTTGAAAGACTGTAAAGCCTTTTTTGATGTGTTCTGTTTTTGGTTTTGAAGTTCTACGATAATTAGACATACATTCTCTCCTTTAATTAAAATTTATTATACCGCATTTCTTTAAAAAAATCTTAAAAAAAGAGAAATTGCCCTTTCTTGTCGCAGGCTCCGTTTCATGATACAATAGAAGGAGTGATTTTAGAAAGCGTGAGAAAACATGATTTACTTTGATAATTCGGCGACGACAAAGCCCTATCCTGAAGCCCTTGAAACTTATATGCAGGTGGCTTCAAAAATTTTAGGAAATCCATCTAGTCTCCATCGTTTGGGAGACCAGGCAACACGAATCTTAGATGCTTCTCGGCAACAGATTGCAGATTTAATCGGTAAGAAAAGTGATGAAATCTTCTTTACTTCTGGTGGGACAGAAGGAGATAACTGGGTCATCAAGGGTGTGGCCTTTGAAAAGGCTCAGTTTGGAAAGCACATCATTGTATCAGCCATTGAACATCCGGCAGTCAAAGAGTCAGCCCACTGGTTGAAATCTCAAGGATTTGAAGTGGATTTTGCTCCAGTTGATAACAAAGGATTTGTAGATGTTGAAGCGTTAGAAGATTTGATACGACCTGATACGACCCTCGTTTCCATCATGGCAGTAAACAATGAAATTGGCTCGATTCAACCTATTCAAGCTATTTCAGAATTATTGACAGACAAGCCGACTATTTCCTTCCACGTTGATGCGGTTCAGGCACTTGCCAAGATTCCGACTGAAAAGTATCTGACAGAACGAGTGGATTTTGCGACCTTCTCTGGTCACAAGTTCCACGGAGTTCGTGGTGTTGGTTTTGTCTATATCAAGTCTGGCAAGAAGGTTATGCCTCTTTTAACAGGTGGTGGTCAGGAGCGAGATTATCGTTCGACAACTGAAAATGTAGCAGGGATTGCAGCGACAGCCAAGGCTCTCCGTTTGTCCATGGAAAAGCTAGATTTCTTTACAAGCAAGACAGAACAGATGAAGGCAGTGATTCGCCAAGCTCTTCTGGACTATCCAGATATTTTTGTCTTTTCAGATAAGGAAGACTTTGCCCCTCATATCCTGACTTTTGGAATTAAGGGTGTTCGTGGTGAGGTCATTGTTCATGCCTTTGAAGACTATGATATTTTTATTTCCACCACTTCAGCTTGTTCTTCAAAAGCTGGTAAACCTGCAGGTACCTTGATTGCCATGGGAGTGGACAAGGATAAGGCCCAGTCAGCTGTGCGTCTAAGCCTAGACCTTGAAAATGATATGAGTCAGATCGAGCAGTTTTTGACCAAGCTAAAATTAATTTACAATCAAACTAGAAAAGTAAGATAGGAGCATTTATGCAGTATTCAGAAATTATGATTCGCTACGGAGAATTGTCAACCAAACACAAAAATCGTATGCGTTTCATCAATAAACTTCGTAATAATATTTCAGACGTTTTGTCTATCTATCCCCAAGTTAAGGTAACCGCAGATCGCGATCGTGCCCACGCTTACCTCAATGGAGCTGATTACACCGCAGTAGCAGAATCCCTCAAAAAAGTATTTGGAATTCAAAACTTCTCTCCCGTTTATAAAGTCGAAAAGTCTGTGGAAGTTCTTAAGTCTGCTGTCCAAGAGATTATGAAAGAAACCTACAAGGAAGGGATGACCTTTAAAATCACTGGTAAGCGTAGCGACCACACCTTTGAACTTGATAGTCGTGAACTCAATCAAACTCTTGGTAGTGCTGTTTTCAAGGCTATTCCAAACGTGAAAGCTCAGATGAAAAATCCAGATATTAATCTTCAGGTTGAGATTCGTGAGGAAGCGGCTTATATTTCCTATGAAACCTTTCGTGGAGCAGGAGGATTACCTGTGGGAAGTTCTGGTAAAGGGATGCTCATGCTGTCAGGAGGGATTGATTCACCTGTGGCAGGTTATCTAGCTCTTAAACGAGGGGTAGATATTGAGGCAGTTCACTTTGCTAGCCCACCTTACACGAGTCCTGGTGCCCTTAAAAAAGCCCAAGATTTGACTCGTAAATTGACCAAGTTTGGGGGCAATATCCAGTTTATCGAAGTACCTTTCACAGAGATCCAAGAGGAAATCAAGGCTAAAGCGCCAGAAGCCTATCTTATGACCTTAACGCGTCGATTTATGATGCGGATTACCGACCGTATTCGTGAGGTACGAAATGGTTTGGTTATCATCAATGGGGAAAGTCTTGGTCAAGTAGCCAGCCAGACCTTGGAAAGTATGCAGACTATCAACGCTGTGACCAGCACTCCAGTCATTCGTCCTGTGGTTACTATGGATAAGTTGGAAATCATTGACATCGCCCAGGAAATTGATACCTTTGAAATATCTATTCAGCCTTTTGAAGACTGCTGTACCATTTTTGCACCTGACCGTCCTAAGACAAATCCTAAGATTAAAAATGCAGAGCAGTATGAAAAACGAATGGATGTTAAGGGCTTGGTTGAGCGAGCAGTGGCAGGCATTATGATTACTGAAATCACACCTCAGGTTGAAAAAGATGAAGTCGATGATTTGATTGACAATCTGCTCTAATCAGAAAATCCAAAAGAATTTAGAAAATTAAATGAAAAAGTTAGTTTTTAATCCAAAAATGGAAGAGAAACTGACTTTTTTTCTATAATTGTGATATAATAAGATAAAATTTTGAATATAGAGAGTTTTCTGACAATGAATCAATCCTACTTTTATCTAAAAATGAAAGAACATAAACTTAAAGTTCCTTATACAGGCAAGGAGCGCCGTGTACGTGTTCTTCTTCCAAAAGATTATGAGAAAGACACGGACCGTTCCTATCCTGTTGTTTACTTTCATGACGGGCAAAATGTTTTTTACAGCAAGGAGTCTTTCATTGGACATTCATGGAAGATTATCCCAGCTATTAAGCGTAATCCTGATATTAGTCGCATGATTGTCGTAGCCATTGATAATGATGGTATGGGTCGGATGAATGAGTATGCGGCTTGGAAATTCCAAGAATCCCCTATTCCAGGCCAGCAGTTTGGCGGTAAGGGTGTAGAGTATGCTGAGTTTGTCATGGAGGTGGTCAAGCCTTTTATTGATGAGACCTACCGTACTAAAGCTGATCGGCAGCATACGGCTATGATTGGCTCTTCACTAGGAGGCAATATTACCCAGTTTATCGGACTAGAATACCAAGACCGAATTGGTTGTCTAGGTGTCTTCTCATCTGCTAACTGGCTTCATCAAGAAGCCTTTAACCGCTATATCGAGCGCAAGAAATTGTTCCCTGAACAGCGCATTTTCATCTATGTAGGAACAGAAGAAGCAGACGATACGGACAAGACTCTGATGGCTGGCAATATCAAGCAAGCCTATATCGACTCATCGCTTCGCTATTATCATGATTTGATTGCAGGTGGAATTCACTTGGATAATCTTGTTTTGAAAGTTCAGTCTGGTGCTATCCATAGTGAAATCCCTTGGTCGGAAAATTTACCAGACTGTCTGAGATTTTTTGCAGAGAAATGGTAAGTTAGAAAAGGAGAAAGCCAATGCATATTGAAAACCTCAGCCACTGGAGTGGTCACCTCAACCGTGAAATGTACCTTAACCGTTATGGGCATGCTGGGATTCCAGTTGTGGTCTTTGCTTCATCAGGTGGTAGTCACAACGAATACTATGATTTTGGCATGATAGACGCCTGTGCTTCCTTTATCGAGGAAGGCCGTGTTCAGTTTTTTACCTTATCCAGTGTTGACAGTGAGAGCTGGCTGGCTACTTGGAAAAATGGTCACGACCAAGCAGAGATGCACCGTGCCTACGAACGCTATGTGATTGAGGAGGCCATTCCTTTTATCAAGCATAAGACAGGTTGGTTTGATGGCATGATGACAACAGGTTGTTCGATGGGCGCCTACCATGCACTCAATTTCTTCCTCCAGCATCCAGATGTCTTTACCAAGGTGATTGCTCTCAGTGGTGTTTATGACGCACGTTTCTTTGTCGGCGATTACTACAATGACGATGCTATTTACCAAAACTCGCCAGTAGATTATATCTGGAACCAAAACGACGGCTGGTTTATTGACCGTTACCGTCAGGCAGAGATTGTGCTGTGTACAGGACTTGGAGCTTGGGAACAAGACGGTCTGCCATCATTTTACAAGCTCAAAGAAGCCTTTGACCAGAAACAAATTCCGGCCTGGTTTGCTGAATGGGGGCACGATGTTGCCCACGACTGGGAATGGTGGCGTAAACAAATGCCCTATTTTCTTGGACACCTGTATCTATAAAAGGAGTTGCCTATGAATTACCTTGTTATTTCTCCCTACTATCCGCAAAACTTCCAACAATTTACCATCGAGTTAGCCAATAAAGGCATCACCGTTTTGGGGATTGGTCAGGAGCCCTACGAACAACTTGATGAACCTTTGCGCAATAGTCTGACTGAGTATTTCCGTGTAGATAATCTTGAAAACATAGACGAAGTCAAGCGTGCTGTTGCCTTTCTGTTCTACAAACATGGCCCAATTGACCGCATCGAGTCTCATAATGAATACTGGCTTGAGCTGGATGCAACACTCAGAGAACAATTCAATGTCTTTGGTGCCAAACCAGAGGATCTCAAAAAGACGAAATTTAAGTCTGAAATGAAGAAACTCTTCAAAAAAGCAGGTGTTCCTGTGGTACCTGGAGCTGTTATCAAGACGGAAGCAGATGTGGATCAAGCTGTGAATGAAATCGGCCTTCCAATGATTGCCAAACCTGACAATGGAGTGGGAGCAGCCGCCACCTTTAAGCTTGAAACAGAAGATGATATCAATCACTTCAAGCAAGAATGGGACCATTCGACCGTTTATTTCTTTGAGAAATTTGTCACGTCTAGTGAAATCTGCACCTTTGATGGTCTTGTGGACAAGGATGGTAAAATCGTCTTTTCAACGACCTTCGACTACGCCTATACACCGCTGGATCTCATGATTTACAAGATGGACAATTCCTACTATGTTCTTAAGGATATGGATCCCAAATTACGTAAATATGGTGAGGCAATTGTCAAAGAATTTGGTATGAAAGAACGTTTCTTCCATATCGAGTTCTTCCGTGAAGGGGACGATTACATCGCCATTGAGTATAATAACCGCCCTGCAGGTGGTTTCACCATTGATGTTTATAACTTTGCTCATTCCTTGGACCTCTATCGTGGCTATGCGGCTATAGTCGCAGGAGAAGAGTTCCCAGCGTCAGAATTTGAAGCTCAATATTGTTTAGCTACATCCCGTCGTGCAAATGCTCACTATGTTTATTCAGAAGAGGACTTGCTTGCCAAATATAGACAGCAGTTCAAGGTTAAGAAAATTATGCCAGAGGCCTTCGCAGAACTTCAAGGAGATTACCTGTATATGCTGACAACTCCGAGTCGACAAGAAATGGATCAGATGATTGCAGATTTCGGACAACGTCAGGTTTAGAGACTATCGGATTAAGGAAATTCACTCCCTTAATCCTTTTGTTTTGTCTGATAAAAAATAAGAGCATCCTAATAAGGTAGCTATCATAAGATTCGTTTGGAAATTATAGTGAACTGAATCTGAAGTAATAGTCACATAATTATAAGACTGATAGTATTAATTTCACTATCAGCCTTACAGGTTATTTAACGTTTCAGAAAAACTATAATGTCAAGATTAACTAAACAGTATCTAATTCCTTCAAATAGTTTTCTACCTTCATCAACATTAAAGGATTGTTATAAATCTTACATAATTCTTTTGCTTCTATATAATAATTTTTAACCTGTTCCTTGTCTAGAAATTGCGATCCAGCATTTCCGACTAGAATAAGCAGAGGAGCTAGTTGATAGCTTGTTTGTCTTTGTTTACAGAGTTCAATCGTCTCAAGAGCTTCTTGGATGGCTTCATTATATTTTTCTTTTGATACTAAATAGTGAGCGTAGTTGTGACGGACTCTGATGTAACCAAATAGAAACTCTTGATAATCCAGATTTTTTGTCTGATATAACTCCATTAGATGAGCGTAGTTTTTTTCATAATCTTCTTCACGGCCAACTAAGGAATAAAAATTAGATAGAGTGTTCAATACCTTTAAGTAAATTAAAGTAGTTGAGGATACTTTTGATAATATATTTTCCAGGTAGGAGATGGCCTCAAACTGAAGATTATATAGATAGAAGTCAATTATAGATTTAATCCATTCAAGGTAAGTTCGGTCTTCTAATGTTAGAAAAGTGCTTCGTTCTACCTCTATTTTATAAAGATATTCTAAATCGTCATAATTTCTATCATCTAATAGGCGAGCAGATAGATGTTTGAAATTAGAGAGGTTAGACTTAACTTCGATTTGTTCATTGAAAAAGTAATCCAAAGGGACTTCAAGTCGTTGAGAGAGTTTGAATAACAAGTCTGCGGAGGGAATAAAATGACCTCTTTCAATTTTACTAATCTGGCTTTGTTCACAAATTCCTTCTGCAAGAGTTTGTTGGGAGAGTCTCAACTCTTTTCTTTTCAATCTGAATTTCTCTGCGAGTGTATTCATTAAAAATAATAAACCTTCCTATTTGCTTAATTTCATTATAAAATTTTTAGTTCAAAATAGCAAGTTAAAGAAATAAATAATTCTTTATAGTAATAAAAAAAAAAAAAAAGCCAAAATAACATAAAAAACTTGACTAGTTTTCATATACGTGTTAGAATTGAGTGGAAAGAAAGGAGGTTCACAATATAAGATGAGGAAAAATCGTGGAATTAAAAAAATAGTTATATTTGTATTACTAAGTGTTCTTGCATTTGGTAATACACTTCCCTATCAACAGTTTGTTCAGAAGAATAGACAATTGGAAGTTCGAGTACAATCACAAGAAAGATCGAATGGACTTGATGTTGGAAAGGCAGATTAAAGAATAATGGAATAGAATTAGTCTCTAGTATATTCGCTTTTATTATTCATAAAAAATTGTAGGGGCAAGTTTAAAAAAAATAAAAATTAGTTGATTGCTTATTTCTCCAAATTTTGGGTATACTAAAAAGAGGTCTTGACACCTAAATTTTAAAATTAAAGCACGTTAAATCCATGTTTCTGTGCGAAGCGAATAGCGTCTTGAAGAGACATTGTCTTATCTGGATTTCTTATTTCTGTAAGACCTTGTAATCTTGGATTATAACTCTCCTGTTTTAAAAGTACGTGGTAGATGGCAACCAATAATCTGCGACAAATAGCGATGATAGCTTTTTGATGCCCGCGTCCTTTCTTGAGTTTGAGATATTTATTTCGTAATTCAGGGTGCTTCTCTGATTTAACCACGGCGTTAGCTATTTGAACAAGAAAAGGTTTTAGATAGTGACCGCCTTTCGAAATACGAGTAGAAAATTTCTTTCCTGCACTTTCATTGTTGGTAGGAACTAATCCAGACCAAGAACAGAGTTTATCCGCAGTATTAAAAACAGTCATATCAGCTCCGATTTCAGAGAGTATTCTGAGGGCAGATAGTTCCTCTTTGAAACCAGACACGGTTTGGATTAGCTTGACCTGTTCTTGGTGTTCTTGTCCGAGTTTCCGAATCATGGTTTCTAAATCTTCTTTACAGATGGCAAGTGCATCATAGTGTTGCTTGATGATTCTGATTTTCTCAGCTTGTTCAGGTGTCACATCACCTTCAATAGCGATTTTCAAGTCTTGCACCTTATCCTCATTCGTTTGTGAACCAACTGTTTAATGTCTGGTTTCTCCTCTTGATTGTCAAGGATGCTCTGAATAATAGCCTGAGCACTTTTTCCGAACACATCAGAAACTATACTTGCAATCTGAAAATTAGACCAAGTCAGACAGTTCTGGTAACGATTCTTCTCGCTAACTTGAAGTTGTGTTAATTTTATGAGATAGCGAAACAGATCTCGGAGTTGTCTGATTTTAAGAGGTAGGATAAAGCTAGAAGCAACCAAGTCATGCTTTAAGAGATCGGCTATCCACTGTGCATCTTTCTTATCGGTCTTCTTTACTCTGATAGCCTTGGCATACTTGGGGTGAGCCAAGCAAATGTTGCAGGATTTTTCAAGGATATTGAAGACAGGCATCCAATATTTACCTGTGGATTCCATACAGACATCAAAGTAAGAATAGTATTCTAGCCAATCTCGTAGCTGTACTAAACCATTTGTAAAAGTTGAGAAACGTTTACGATGGTAGGTTGTGATTCCTTGCTTGTCGGTGATGGTAATAACCTATATAACAAAGGTTTTATGCACATCAATACCACAACAATTAGGATAAATAATTTTTAACACGAGAGTCTCCCTTCACCAAATTTGAGTCTGCCTATCCCTTGACTATCCTTTCCTTTCACAAACGAGTCGCTTATTCAATTATAAGTTTACGTGCTCCTAGTCACAGTTAGTTGTGCTTGATGGAAAGAATGACACCTATAAAAATGCGAGGTAGTGGCTATACCACTCACTTATTCCCCTCCCCATGATTTGTAGTAGTGATAGGCTTTCTCACTATTATTATAAAACAAAATAAAGAGCACAACACTTTTTTATTCTGTGTTGTGCCTTGAGTGAAACGAAAGGAATGAATTATAAAAATGAAGAAAACTTTTTATAAAAAATTGGGTATTTCAATTATTGCGAGTACTTTATTGGCTAGCCAGCTATCGACAGCATCTGCTTTGACTGTTATTTCTAGTACTGGTGAAGAATATGAGGTAAGTGAAACATTACAGGAAAGTCCAGAAACTAATAATTTTTCACTTCCTGAGATTTCGCCAACATATGGTTCATACTACCAAAAACAATCAGAAGTAATTATCGGTAATGATGATTTGGTTAAAATTGATAATACTCTACAATATCCGTATTCAACTTCAGCTATGGTTTTGTCTGAGTACAATGGTGTAGCCAATGGAATAAATATAGAAGGAAGAGGAAGCGCGAATTTTATTAAAGATAATGTTTTAATTACAGCAGCTCATAACTTCTACAGTCATAAATATGGAAAAGAAGCGGATGCTATTTATGTACTTCCAGCAGCTAGTCCAGATCAGGAACCATTTGGAAAGATCAAGGTTAAGGAAGTTCGTTATTTGAAAGAATTTAGAACTTTAAATTCTAGAGATGCATCGAAATATGACTTGGCTCTATTAATTCTAGAAGAGCCTGTTGGCGCAAAATTGGGAACACTGGGGCTTCCAAATAGTCAGAAAAATTTGGCTGGAACACCAGTAACGATTACAGGATATCCATCATATGATTTTGGAATTCATCAAATGTATACAGATAAAAAACAAGTTTTAAGTGATGATGGTACTTTTTTGGATTATCAAGTTGATACTTTGGAGGGATCAAGTGGATCTGCTGTTTATGATGCTAGTCACCGTGTAGTCGGAGTACATACTTTGGGTGATGAAGCTAACAACGTTAATAGCGCAGTAAAATTAAATGAACAAAATTTATCATTTATTTATTCAGTACTCAAAGGTTATTCTCTCGAAGGATGGAAGAAATTAAGTGGTAGTTGGTACTATTATAGACAACATGATAAACAAACAGGTTGGCAGAAAATAAATGATACTTGGTACTATCTAGATGCTTCAGGTAAGATGCGTACAGATTGGGAAAAAGTAAATGGCAAATGGTATTATCTTGAAACCTCTGGTTCAATGTCCACAGGTTGGAAATATGTACGAGGAAGATGGTATTATTTAGATAAGACCAATGGTGATATGAAGACTGGTTGGTATAAAGATGGTTCAACGTGGTACTATCTAGATCCTACTAATGGAGATATGAAGACAGGTTGGATAAAAGTAGGAGGAAACTGGTATTATCTCAATTCCTCTGGAGCAATGGTTACAGGTAGCCAAACTATCGATGGTAAAGTTTATAATTTCGCTTCATCTGGTGAGTGGATTTAATATTGGAGGTATATATAAATGAAACTTTTGAAAAAAACTATGCAAGTTGGACTAACAGCAATTTTCTTTGGTTTGCTAGCTACCAATACAGTATTTGCAGATGATTCTGAAGGTTGGCAATTTGTCCAAGAAAATGGTAGAACCTACTACAAGAAGGGTGACATCAAAGAAACGGACTGGCGAGTGATTGATGGCAAGACCTATTATTTTGATTATAATGGTGAAATGGTTGTTGGTTGGCAATACATTCCAATGCCAGTTAAAGGATATACAATTGGTCCTTACCCTAATGGCATAAGATTAGAAGGTTCCCCAATGCCAGAATGGTACTACTTTGACAAAAATGGAGTGCTACAAGAGTTTGTTGGTTGGAAAGCATTAGAGGTTAAAACTAAAGACAGTGTTGGAAGAAAGTATGGGGAAAAACGTACAAAACCGGAAGATAAAGAAGAGAAGAGTTTTTACACGAACTATTACTTTAATCAAAATCATTCTTTAGAGACAGGTTGGCTTTATGACCAGTCTAATTGGTATTATCTAGCTAAAACGGAAATTAATGGAGAAAACTATATTGGTGGTGAAAGACGTGCAGGTTGGATAAATGATGGTTCAGCTTGGTACTATCTAGATTCAGAAACTGGTATCATGCAAACTGGTTGGAAGGAACTTGGCAATAAGTGGTACTACCTCCGTTCATCAGGAGTGATGGCGACTAGCTGGTATCAAGATGGTTCAACGTGGTATTATCTAGATGCTCAAAACGGTGATATGAAGACTGGTTGGGCTAATGTTGGTAATAAATGGTACTATCTTCGTTCATCAGGTGCAATGTCCACAGGTTGGGTGAAAGATGGTTCAATATGGTACTATCTAAATGTAAGTAATGGAGATATGAAAACAGGCTGGTTCCAAGTCAATGGTAAATGGTACTATGCCTATGGTTCAGGTGCTCTAGCTGTTAATACCACAGTAGATGGTTACTACGTAAACTATAATGGTGAGTGGGTTAAGTAACGAATGCTAATCGTAACTGTAGTTGATACTTAACTTAGTAAAAAGGGCTTTTTTCTACCATTTGTCAACTCTATCAATTTTTAAGAATTAAATGAGTCAAGACAGTAGTTATTCAGTATATTTATCTACTGTAGTAGGTTGAAGAAAAGCTAAGAATGAGAAAGAGTCTGGGACAAAAGTCTAACCTTAAATATAAAAAGCGAACAAAACAAGTTATCTGACAATCAGAATCCTGTCTTGTTCGCTTTTTTGTCTAATCTATCGATTTTAAAAATTTATAATAAAGAATTCCTAAAATCAAAATCTTTTTGTCTCAGCCTCTTTCTTTATTATGTGACTAATAGTCACATAATAAAACCGCTTTCTCATATATTCTTTTAGCAAACCTGTTGCTAAAAGATATAAAAATTGATAGAATAAGGATTGTCTAAAAAATTTTAAGGAGAATCTATCAAATGGATTTCACATGGGCAATTAAATATGCCACTGAATTTTTGGCCACTGCTATTTTGATCATTCTTGGTAATGGTGCAGTTGCTAACGTTGAACTTAAAGGTACGAAAGGTCACCAAAGTGGCTGGCTCGTTATCGCTGTTGGTTACGGTATGGGGGTTATGATTCCAGCTTTGATGTTTGGTAACGTATCAGGTAACCACATCAACCCAGCCTTCACTCTTGGACTTGCAATCAGCGGTCTCTTCCCTTGGGCACAAGTAGCACCTTATATCCTTGCACAAGTGTTAGGAGCTATTTTTGGTCAAGCCTTGGTTGTGATAACACACCGCCCATACTACTTGAAAACTGAAAACCCAAACAACATTTTGGGTACTTTCTCAACAATTTCAAGTTTGGATCAAGGTACAAAAGAATCACGCTTTGCCGCAACTGTTAACGGTTTTGTAAATGAGTTTATTGGTTCATTTGTTCTTTTCTTCGCAGCCCTTGGTATGACTAAAAACTTCTTTGGTGCTGAATTAGTATCAAAAGCACAAGCAGCTATTAATGCTCAAGTTGCTCAAGCAACTACTCAAGGTCAAACAATTCCTCAAGAGCAAGTAACAGCAGCTCTCGACCAAGCTAAAGAACAAGTAGCACCATTTATGACATCTGGTCTTGGGATTGCTCACTTGGCACTTGGATTCCTTGTTATGGCCTTGGTAACATCACTTGGTGGACCTACAGGACCTGCCTTGAACCCAGCCCGTGACTTGGGACCACGTCTCCTTCATGCTTTCCTTCCAAAATCAGTTCTTGGTGAGCACAAAGGCGATTCAAAATGGTGGTATTCTTGGGTACCAGTAGTAGCACCTATCGCAGCAGCAATTGCGGCAGTAGCTATCTTCAAATTCCTTTACCTATAAGAAATTGAAACCGAGGAAAGCCTCGGTTTTTTAGATGAAATTTTTACGAAAAATCGGTAAATTTGAGCATAATATCTTGTAAAAAATTCTAAAATCCTTTAAAATAAAAGAGTTGGAGGAATTTATGAATGTAAATCAAATTGTACGGATTATTCCTACTTTAAAAGTTAATAATAGAAAATTAAATGAAACATTTTATATTGAAACCCTTGGTATGAAAGCCTTGTTAGAAGAGTCAGCCTTTCTATCACTAGGAGACCAAACAGGTCTAGAAAAGCTGATTTTAGAAGAGGCTCCAAGTATGCGTACTCGTAAGGTAGAGGGAAGAAAAAAACTAGCTAGATTGATTGTCAAGGTGGAAAATCCCTTGGAAATCGAAGGACTCTTATCTAAAACAGATTCGATCCATCGATTATATAAAGGTCAAAATGGCTACGCTTTTGAAATTTTCTCGCCAGAAGATGATTTGATTTTGATTCACGCAGAAGATGATAGAGAAAGTCTAGTAGAAGTAGGAGAAAAGCCTGAATTTCAAACAGATTTGGAATTAATTTCTTTAAGTAAATTTGAGATTTCTATGGAATTACATCTCCCAACTGATATTGAAAGTTTCTTGGAAGTATCTGAAGTTGGGGCTTCACTTGATTTTATCCCAGCTCAGGGTCAAGATTTGACTGTGGACAATACGGCTACTTGGGACTTATCTATGCTCAAATTCTTGGTCAATGAACTAGACATAGCAAGTCTTCGCAAGAGGTTTGAGTCTACCGAATATTTTATTCCTAGGTCTGAAAAATTCTTCCTTGGTAAAGATCGAAATAATGTTGAATTGTGGTTTGAAGAAGTATGAAGTGGACCAAGATTATTAAAAAAATAGAAGAACAAATCGAGGCAGGGATTTATCCCGGAGCCTCTTTTGCGTATTTTAAGGGCAATAAATGGACGGAGTTTTATTTAGGACAGAGTGACCCAGAGCATGGCTTGGATACTGATCCAGGACTGGTTTATGACCTAGCTAGTGTCAGCAAGGTTGTTGGGGTTGGTACCGTTTTTACCTTCTTGTGGGAAAAAGGTCAATTAGATATTGACAGACCGGTAACCGATTTTTTACCTGAAAGTGATTATCCAGACATCACTATTCGTCAGCTCTTAACTCACGCTACAGACCTTGATCCGTTTATTCCCAATCGTGATCTTTTAACAGATTCAGAATTAAAGGAAGCTATGTTTCATCTCAATAGACGAAATCAGCCAGCCTTTCTTTATTCGGATGTCCATTTTTTGCTATTAGGTTTTATCTTGGAAAGAATCTTTAATCAAGACTTGGATGTGATTTTACAGGAGCAAGTTTGGAATCCTTGGGGAATGACGGAAACCCAATTTGGACCTGTTGGGCTTGCTGTTCCAACAGTCAGAGGTGTAGAGGCAGGTTTGGTACATGATCCCAAGGCTCGTCTCCTGGGCAGACATGCAGGTAGTGCTGGTTTATTTTCGACTGTAAAGGATTTACAAATCTTTTTGCAACACTATTTAGCAGATGATTTTGCAAGAGACTTGAGTCAAAATTTTTCACCTTTGGATGACAAGGAACGTTCTTTGGCATGGAATTTGGAAGGAGATTGGCTAGACCATACGGGCTATACAGGTACCTTTATCATGTGGAATTGCCAGAAGCAAGAAGCGGCTATTTTCCTATCGAATCGTACCTATGAAAAGGATGAGAGGGCTCAATGGATTGTAGACCGCAATCAAGTAATGGACTTGATTCGCAAAGAAGAGTAAGGAGAGACATGTCAAACAGTTTAAAAGGGACTTTATTAACAGTTGTAGCTGGCATTGCTTGGGGCTTGTCAGGAACGAGTGGCCAATACCTGATGGCACATGGAATTTCGTCTCTGGTTTTAACTAACTTACGACTTTTAATCGCCGGTGGGATTCTCATGGTCTTGGCTTATGCTACTGCAAAGGATAGAATGCTGGCCTTTTTAAAGGATAGAAAAAGTTTGCTGTCTCTTCTCATTTTTGCTCTGATTGGCCTTTTCCTCAATCAATTTGCCTATCTAACTGCTATTCAGGAAACCAATGCAGGAACCGCGACGGTGCTTCAGTATGTTTGTCCTGTCGGGATTTTAATTTATAGCTGTATCAAGGATAAGGTGGCGCCGACGCTTGGAGAGATTGTTTCCATCATATTAGCCATTGGAGGGACCTTCCTGATTGCCACTCATGGGCAGTTGGACCAGTTATCTATGACACCTGCAGGTCTGTTCTGGGGTCTCTTTTCTGCTCTGACTTACACACTTTATATCATTTTGCCCATAGCCTTGATTAAGAAGTGGGGGAGCAGTTTGGTCATTGGTGTGGGAATGGTCATAGCAGGTTTGGTCGCCCTTCCTTTTACAGGAATTCTACAGACTGCTATCCCAACTAGTCTTGATTTTCTCCTCGCTTTTGCGGGCATTATTCTTATCGGGACTGTCTTTGCCTATACAGCCTTCTTAAAGGGAGCTAGTTTGATTGGACCAGTTAAGTCAAGTTTGTTGGCTTCAATTGAACCAATCTCGGCGGTTTTCTTTGCCTTCCTAATCATGGATGAACAATTTTATCCCATTGATTTTCTTGGTATGGCAATGATATTAGTTGCTGTAACTCTGATTTCTTTGAAAGATTTATTGTTAGAGGAATAAACAAAAAATAAAAGTAGATGATAGTAACTCTTAAAGAGGGGTTATTTTTACTAATAAAAGCTTTTGAATCTAAATGAATTAATGAAATTTTATAAAAGTTTAAGCCTTTTTTCTTAAAATATTTATATGAGTATAGAATACTTGGAGAAAATATGAATATTTTTAAAAAAATACATCCATCTAAACCTCTAAAATACTTGAGATGCTTTGACATTGTGATTATTACGATCATAATGTTTGGTCAGTTTATAATTCGTTCAACCGAGCTATTTTTAGCAAATACGTTTCCAACGGGTGCATCAAGTACAGTAGGGACAGTTAGACAGGCTGCAAGCGAAGATGCAGCTTATTCTAGTAATTTTACCCTGCAAGCTATATTATTGACTGTGACCGTACTCTATCTTTTGATTCGAAACTATGATTTTAAACAGCTTCCTATTCGCTGGAATTGGTCCACTATCTTTTGGGTTCCATTTATATTTGCTTTAGTGGGACTGTTTGGAGACTTGGTTACAACTCTCACTGGTAAATATAATTACTTTAATCAAGACCTTTTTGCCTATATAGATTTTACGCAAATAATAGGGAAGTTCTTAGCTCTCAGCCCGATAGCGATTGCCTATGCCTTACTTAATGGATTTTATGAAGAGTTTTTCTTTCTAGGTTTGTTGACTTCAGTGAAGGAAAAACACAAGTGGTTGGTTTTGCTTTATTCTACTAGTATTCGTATTTCCTTCCACACCTATCAAGGATTAGTATGGGCTTTGGTAATCGGTGTAGTTTATGGCTTATTCTATTATTTCTTATACAAATATAAAATTAAAAATCTCCTTCCATTCTTTCTCATGCATGCTTTAGCAGATATGTTTGGTTCTAGCCTGCTCTATCTATTGGTTGCTTGGGGGACTTAAGAATTAGAAAAGTCCACTCAGTTGTCTGAGCGGACTTTTTGTGTCAAGACGTTTAGTCTTTATTTTCGTATGGCAAGATCAAGTTCAAGATGATTCCTGTCATGGCTGATAGGGCAGTACCTGAAAGGGTAACTGGACCAAGTTTAAGGATAGCTCCTCCAAGTCCAAGGACCAACATAGCACTTGCGATGATTAGGTTACGCATTTGACCAAAATCAACACGTTCTTTGATCAAAACTTTCAAACCGTTGCTGGCGATAACCCCATAGAGAAGGATTGACATACCACCAAGTACAGCATTTGGAATGGTTGAAATCAAGGCTGTGAATTTACCAAGGAAGCTAAGGGCAATCGCGATAAGGGCAGCGTTACGGATAACTGAGACAGAAGCGATACGAGTCATACCGATAACCCCTGTATTTTCTCCGTAAGTTGTATTGGCTGGTCCACCAAGGAAGGCAGAAACAGAAGTTGCGATACCGTCACCAAGAAGAGTACGGTGAAGACCTGGTTCTTTCAAGAATTGACGACCACAGATTTGACCCAAAACAGTATGGTCTCCGATATGTTCAGAAATTGTTACGATAGCGATTGGCAAGATGGCAATGGTTTCTGGACCGAAGTAAAGATTGTATTCTTTAAAGGCACCACCAGTGCTAAATGGCAAGTAGAAACCAGGAATCTCGAACCAGTTAGCTTTAAGAACTGGTGTAAAGTCAACCAAGCCAAGAGTTAGTGCGAAGAGGTAACCACCGATAATGGCAAAGAGAAATGGAATGATTCGTAGGAAGCCTTTTCCCTTTGTATTGATAAAGGCAGCAATCAAGAAAGTAACAACTGCTACAAGAGCATTTTTCCAATTTCCATCAGCTACAAGACCAGCATTGGTAACAGCTGAACCTGCAAGTCCAAGACCGATAACGATGATCATAGGTCCGATGATGATTGGTGGCAAGAGTTTATCAATCCATTTTGTACCCGCAAAACGAACACTTGCAGCCACAAGGACATAGATAAAACCTGTAAGGATAACCCCTGTTTGTGCAGCTGATACATCCCCTCCTAGTTCCTTCATAGCTAGGGACATAGCTGTGATAAAGGCGAATGATGATCCTAGATAAACTGGAACTCTAAAACCAGTTGCGATCATGTAGATGAGTGTTCCAACACCTGAAGCAAAAAGGGCAACAGATACAGGCATTCCCAAAATCAAGGGTACCAAGATGGTCGCACCAAACATGGCGAAAACGTGTTGGAAGCTAAGGAGAATTCCTTTTCCAGCCGAAGGACGTTGGTCAACGTCTAGTAACAAATCAACAGTTGATTCTTGTTTCATATAAACCTCACTTTTGGGCATCAAAAAAGAGCCCATTATTTTACAGCAATAGGCCCTCAGAGTAAGACTTCTCTAAAATCTAGACTTTAAAGAGTTTCAAGTATTTCTGCGTCTTCGTCACCTCACGGGATGACATTAAAAACCTTTGCTTGTGATAGTATAGCAGAAATTCCGAACTTTGTAAATATTTTTTACTAAAAAATTTAAAGTGGGCGTTTGTTGGGCATGCCAGCCTTTCTTGGATATTTATTTGGTGTTTCTTTTTTCTTTTCTACCACTGTGATATAACGCGGATCTCCATTTGGTAGAGCGTAGCTGAGATTGTCTTCGACTTTACTGAAGAGGAGGTTGAGGGCATTCTTAGCTTCTAATAATTCCTCAGGCGCATTGCTGGCCTTGAGTGCCAATAGTTTTCCGCCAATTTTAAGGTAAGGAATTGTCAATTCAGATAAAACCTGCATGCGGGCAACCGCACGAGCTGTTACAAAATCATATTGAGCACGGAAGTTCTTGTCTTGTGCAAAATCTTCGGCACGTCCATGGTAGAAATGAACATCGTCTAAATCCAGTTCTTGAGCCAAAAGTTGGAGGAAGTTGATGCGCTTGTTGAGAGAATCAATGATAGTTACATTTAACTGAGGATAGAGAATTTTCATCGGTAGACTAGGAAATCCTGCCCCGGCCCCGATATCAAGCAGTTTGATAGTTTCATTGGGAATCAAACCTTGAAGGATGGGTGCAATCGAATCGTAAAAATGTTTGAGATAAACTTCATCCTTGTCTGTAATAGCTGTTAGATTGATTTTTTCATTCCACTCGACCAAGAGTTCAAAATAACGTTCAAATTGTTTTTTTTGCTGGTCCGAAAGTGGAAGATTCTGCTCGGCAAGCAGGTTGTAAAATGTTTCTGGTTTCATAGTTATTTCCTTCTTTAGTATCATCTTATTTTACCACAATCATTAAAAATTTGATATACTGGTACTAATCTAAAAGCAGAAAGGACTTATATAATGACTTGGATTATTCTTGGAGTTATCGCTCTTATTGTTATTTTTGTAATTGTTAGCTATAACGGTTTGGTTAAGAATCGTATGCAAACAAAGGAGGCTTGGAGTCAGATTGATGTTCAGTTGAAACGTCGAAATGACCTCTTGCCAAACTTGATTGAGACTGTAAAAGGTTATGCTAAATATGAAGGTTCTACCCTTGAAAAAGTGGCAGAACTGCGTAACCAAGTGGCGGCAGCGACTTCACCAGCAGAAGCTATGAAAGCTAGTGATGCCCTTACTCGTCAGGTTTCAGGTATTTTTGCAGTTGCAGAAAGCTATCCAGATTTGAAAGCTAGTGCCAACTTTGTTAAATTGCAAGAGGAGTTAACAAACACAGAAAATAAAATTTCGTACTCTCGTCAACTTTACAACAGTGTTGTCAGCAACTACAATGTAAAATTAGAAACTTTCCCAAGCAATATTATCGCTGGAATGTTTGGATTTAAAGCAGCAGATTTCCTTCAAACACCAGAAGAGGAAAAGGCAGTTCCTAAAGTTGATTTTAGCGGTTTAGGTGACTAAGATGTTGTTTGATCAAATTGCAAGCAATAAACGAAAAACCTGGATTTTGTTGCTGGTATTTTTCCTACTCTTAGCTCTTGTTGGCTATGCTGTTGGTTACCTCTTTATGCGGTCTGGGATTGGTGGTTTGGTTATCGCACTGATTATCGGCTTTATCTATGCCTTGTCCATGATTTTTCAATCGACAGAGATTGTCATGTCCATGAATGGAGCGCGTGAGGTGGATGAACAAACGGCACCAGACCTCTACCATGTAGTGGAAGATATGGCTATGGTCGCTCAGATTCCTATGCCCCGTGTTTTCATCATTGATGATTCAGCCTTAAATGCCTTTGCGACAGGTTCTAACCCTCAAAATGCGGCGGTTGCTGCGACGTCAGGTCTCCTAGCTATCATGAATCGTGAAGAACTAGAAGCTGTTATGGGACATGAAGTCAGTCATATTCGTAATTACGATATCCGTATTTCGACTATTGCTGTTGCCCTTGCTAGTGCTATTACCATGCTTTCTAGTATGGCAGGTCGTATGATGTGGTGGGGTGGCGCAGGTCGCAGACGAAGTAACGATGACAGAGATGGAAATGGCTTAGAAATCATTATGCTAGTGGTTTCCCTCCTAGCTATTGTGCTAGCACCTCTCGCTGCAACCTTGGTACAACTAGCTATTTCTCGTCAGAGGGAATTTCTAGCTGATGCTTCAAGTGTCGAGTTGACTCGCAATCCTCAAGGGATGATTAATGCTCTCCATAAGTTGGATAATAGTAAACCGATGAGTCGTCCTGTAGATGATGCCAGCAGTGCACTTTATATCAATGATCCTAAGAAAGGTGGAGGGTTCCAAAAACTCTTTTATACCCACCCACCTATCTCAGAACGGATTGAACGTTTAAAACAGATGTAAAAAGAATCCAGAGGTCGTCTCTGGATTTTTGCTATGTTGAAAATTTATAAATCTTCTAAATCAACTACCTCCAAACCGTGTTCTGTCAAGCGATAGATAGTCGAACAGACCTCTTTTAAGAAACGACGGTCATGCGAAACAGTGATGAGACCACCAGGATAGGTGGCAAAGAGTTTTCTGATTTGGGGTTGAGAAGTTGGAGAAAAGTTTCGTGTGGGTTCATCTAGCAGGAGAAAGTTTGGTTTGCGCAAGACTAAATTCAAAAGCAGGAGTTTTCCCTGTTGCCCGCCAGATAAGGAGCGAATTTGATGTTGCATTTCTGGATAACTGAAATTGAGACTTGCTAAGTGAGATTGGATTTTCTGCAGTTCCTCTTTTTCCCCAGTTTTGCTGAGGTAGACGATTGGGGATAAATCCAATTGCAGTTTTTTATGGTAATCTTGTGGCATAAAACCAATAGAAATCTCTCTTTTATCATTAAGAAGTTGCTGTAACTTTGCTAATAGAGTTGATTTCCCCATACCATTTGGGCCGATGATACCGATTTTTTCTTGGGCACGGACAGTTAATTGTAGTTCTTGCACCAAAACTCGGTCTCCAATGGACAAACTTTCCTTTTCCAGTTGGATTAAGACTTTAGAAGCCGGTAATGGCTGTATATCTGAGAAAAAAAGTTGAATGTGTTCTTCTTCAAGTGGCTTTTTAGTCATGGACTGAGCTATTCTTTCATAGCGTTTTTCTTGAGAGAGAACGTTTTTCATCTTTTTAGCCAATAGGCGACCGGCAGTACTGTCTTTAGTAGCTCGAAGTGCAGTTTCTACATTTTGCTTGACTCGCCGATGTTTTTCCATGGTTTTATCGTAGGCTCTTTGGTCGTTAGCAGCTTGTTGGCTTTGTTTGGCAAAATTAGCCTTTTTCTGCTCACTATAGCTATCATAGTCTGAATGCTCTACTAGTGTTTCTGCTTCTTTACGGTGCTTGACCAGTCGCAAGTGAACAATAGTGTCTGCCGTTTCAGAAAGAAAGTCTTCATCATGGGAAATGAAAATAACAGTTTGCCGAATCTTTCGAATCTGACCTTTTAGCCAATCAACCGTCTTAAGGTCCAGATCATTTGAAGGTTCATCTAAAAATAGAATCTCAAAGGGTTTGGCTAACTCATGGATGAGCTGAATTTTCAAAGCTTCGCCCCCTGATAGACTGCCAATTTCTTGGTTGCTAGCGAAACGGTCGCTATCAAAATGCAATTCCTCAGCCAAACGATAGAGGATACTGTAGTCTAAATCAGTAAAATCCAAAAAGAAGTAGTCGTGTAGACTTTTCTTTTTCAGCTCTTCGGGGAGTTTTTGAGGAATGTAAGCGAGTGACTGATAGTCAGACTGGATGTCACCCCTGATAGTGAAATCAGGCAAAGATTCCCCCATTAAAGTTTTAAGCAAGGTTGATTTACCATTTCCTTCTTCGCCGATGATAGCTACCTTTTCCCCGTCTTGGATGATCATGCTAAGGTCAGAGACAAGGTCTCGTAAATTTTTGTTCTGTGTGATGGTCAGGTGATTGATTTTTATCATATGATTGCCCTTTCTAGAATGTCGATAATGCATAATAAAAAGCTCTACTTTACCTAGTAGAGCCAAAGTTTATGTCAAAAAAACTCTATTAATACTCTTCGAAAATCTCTTCAAACCACGTCAGCGTCGTCTTACCGTATATATGTGACTGACGAAGTCAGTCTTATCTACAACCTCAAAACAGTGTTTTGAGCAGCTTGCGGTTAGCTTCCTAGTTTGCTCTTTGATTTTCATTGAGTATAAAATGCCAGAAAAAGAGCATAAAAGAGCACACAAAAAGAGACAAAAACAGAATCTACTAAATAAAGGTTCTTTATTTGATAGACTTAGTTGTTCATGTCTCCCTTACCTCCGAGTATTAGTACCTCTATCCTATACCTTTCAGGATATTTTGTCAACAGAAAACTGACAATTCTAATCTCTAAAATCCAAAAACAGGTCCATAAAGAGTTAGTACGTGTTTGACATGCTCGTAATGGAATTTATCATAGTTGCGCCAAGCAGTACGAGCTTGATCGTTCAGTTTTAGGCTACCGAGACCTATCAGAAGACTGGTACGTTGGTAAAATTTCTCAAGGTCAATTAAGATACTGTTGTTCAACTTTTCCGCTTTTTTGAGCTCTTGCAGAGTAGTATTTAGCAGATCTTGCAGTCGAATATCATCTGCCGTACCCTGTTTGCAGCTTTGGAAACTTTTATTTAACTCGGATAGGAGTTGGGTTGCATTAGTAATGAGTTCTTTGTCTTCCATGTGAGCATCCTCCTTGCTCTGATGTATTATTGCCTATAGTATAGCACTAAAAAACAAAAATGTCATAGTAAATATGTTAAAAAATCAATTTTAATTATAAAGTTTGGTGGGCTGATTTGTAGGCTTTTCATGGTATAATCAAGAGAGTAAATCTTTATGGAGGAAGTATGAAATTAAATATTCAAGAAATTCGTAAGCAGTCTGAAGGCTTGCATTTTGAACAAACGTTAGACCTAGCCGTAGACCTGCGTGCACGTAATCAAGAAATTTTAGATGTAAAAGATATCCTTGCAGTTGGGAAAGTACAGTACGAAGATAGTATGTATTTCTTAGATTATCAACTATCTTATACCATTGTTCTTGCTTCAAGTCGCAGTATGGAGCCAGTTGAGTTGGCTGAATCTTATCCAGTCACAGAAGTTTTCATGGAAGGCGCAACCAACAAGCTAGATCAGGAAGTTTTAGACGATGATTTGGTCTTGCCTATCAAAAATGGAGAACTTGACCTTGCTGAGAGCGTGTCAGACAATATCCTACTAAACATTCCTATTAAGGTTTTGACGGCTGAAGAAGAAGCTGGTAAAGGTTTTGTGTCAGGAAATGACTGGCAAATCATGACAGAGGAAGAATACCAAGCCCAACAGGCAGTTAAGAAAGAAGAAAACAGTCCTTTTGCTGGCTTACAAGGACTATTTGATGGAGACGAATAATGGTTTTATCAAAAAAACGAGCACGAAAAGTGCTAGAAGAAATCATTGCTCTGTTTCCAGATGCCAAGCCCAGTCTTGATTTTACCAATCATTTTGAACTCTTGGTTGCGGTCATGTTGTCAGCTCAGACAACGGATGCAGCGGTAAATAAGGCCACACCAGGTCTCTTTGCTGCCTTTCCAACGCCACAAGCCATGTCTGTTGCGACAGAGGGTGAGATTGCTTCACACATTTCTCGTCTAGGACTGTATCGGAATAAGGCTAAATTCCTAAAAAAATGTGCTCAACAGTTACTAGACGACTTTGATGGTCAAGTTCCTCAAACACGTGAGGAATTGGAGAGTTTAGCAGGTGTTGGTCGCAAGACTGCCAATGTTGTCATGAGTGTGGGCTTTGGAATTCCAGCCTTTGCAGTAGACACTCATGTGGAGCGTATTTGCAAACACCATGATATCGTCAAAAAATCAGCAACACCACTTGAGGTGGAAAAGCGGGTCATGGATATCTTGCCGCCGGAGCAGTGGTTAGCAGCCCATCAGGCCATGATTTATTTTGGAAGAGCCATTTGTCATCCTAAAAATCCAGAGTGTGACCAGTACCCACAGTTATATGATTTTAGCAATTTATAAGATGGGGTTTCAAAAGTTTTTGCTTGATTTTAAGCATGCTTTGTGCTATAGTAATTGATAACTAAATATTCCTTTAAAACTGTCCCGTGAGGCAGGCAAGGAGCGTGATAAAGTAGAAGGGTGAAGTCTATACTGTTTGCAGTAGGGCTTACTTAGCTATACATTTCAAGTCTCCTTGTTTAAGGAGACTTTTCTTTTTGGAGGTTTGTCATGAAGGCAAAAGAAGTTGTAGACGAATTGACCGTCAAACGAGCGATTACTCGTATTACTTATGAGATTATCGAACGTAACAAAGATTTGAATAAAATCGTCTTGGCTGGTATTAAAACTCGTGGTGTCTTTATCGCCCACCGAATCCAAGAACGTTTGGAGCAACTAGAAAATCTTTCAGTTCCTGTTGTGGAATTGGATACAAAACCTTTTCGTGATGATGTTAAAAGTGGAGAAGATACTTCTTTGGTTTCTGTTGATGTGACAGGCCGTGAAGTTATCTTGGTGGATGATGTGCTTTATACAGGTCGTACTATCCGTGCTGCTATTGATAATATTGTCGGTCATGGTCGTCCTGCGCGCGTGAGTTTAGCAGTTTTAGTCGATCGTGGACATAGAGAATTGCCAATCCGTCCAGATTACGTTGGAAAAAATATCCCAACTAGTCGTTCTGAAGAAATCATCGTAGAGATGGCAGAACTTGATGGCCAAGACAGGGTTCTGATTACTGAAGAAGCTTAGAAAGCTAAAGGAGTAGCCATGTCAGAAAATCAACAAGCATTGAACCATGTGGTGTCCATGGAAGACCTCACTGTTGATCAAGTGATGAAATTGATCAAGCGAGGAATTGAGTTTAAAAACGGAGCTCAGCTTCCCTATGAAAACCACCCGATTGTTTCCAATCTTTTCTTTGAGGATTCTACACGGACGCATAAGTCCTTTGAAGTGGCAGAGATTAAATTGGGATTGGAACGACTTGACTTTGATGTGAAGACTAGTTCAGTTAATAAAGGGGAGACACTTTATGATACCATCCTGACTCTGTCTGCTTTAGGAGTTGACGTCTGTGTGATTCGCCATCCAGAGGTTGATTACTACAGAGAGTTAATTGCTAGTCCGACGATTACGACTTCCATCATCAATGGTGGAGATGGTTCGGGCCAACACCCTAGCCAGAGCTTGCTGGATTTGATGACTATTTATGAGGAATTTGGTCACTTTGAGGGTCTCAAGGTTGCTATTGCAGGCGACTTGGACCATTCACGTGTTGCCAAATCCAATATGCAGATTTTGAAACGCTTGGGAGCTGAACTTTACTTTGCTGGACCTGAGGAATGGAGAAGTCAAGAGTTTGCAGACTATGGACAGTTTGTAACTATTGATGAAATCATTGATCAGGTGGATGTCATGATGTTTCTCCGTGTGCAACATGAACGCCATGATAGTGGTGCAGTCTTTTCAAAAGAAGACTACCATGCCCAACATGGCTTGACTCAAGAACGTTACAATCGCTTGAAAGAAACAGCAATCCTTATGCATCCAGCTCCAGTCAACCGTGATGTAGAAATCGCAGACCGCTTGGTTGAAGCACCAAAATCACGGATTGTCCAACAAATGACCAATGGTGTCTTTGTTCGAATGGCAATCTTAGAATCCGTACTGGCGAGTAGAAACGCCAACTAAAACACAAGACGTTAAAAGACGCCAGTGAGCGTCCACGAGAGGTGAAAATATGACAAAAAGACTTCTAGTATTAGAAGATGGCACAGTTTTTGAAGGCAAGGCCTTCGGAGCAGATATCGATGTAACAGGTGAAATTGTCTTTAATACAGGTATGACTGGCTACCAAGAATCCATTACAGACCAGTCTTATAATGGACAAATCTTGACCTTTACTTATCCTTTAGTAGGAAATTATGGAATCAACCGTGATGATTACGAATCCATCATTCCAACTTGTAAGGGAGTCGTTGTTTTTGAAGAAGCACGTAGAGCAAGCAACTGGCGCAACCAAATGACCTTGGATGAATTCTTGAAAGCCAAGAAAATACCAGGTATCTCAGGTATTGATACGCGTGCACTTACCAAGATTATCCGTAAGCATGGTACCATGCGTGCAACCTTGACCCATGTTGGGGACAGCATGGACCATGTGACTGACCAGCTCCAAGCAACAGTATTGCCGACAGACAATATTAAGCAGGTTTCTACTAAAACTTCATATCCAGCTCCAGGAGTTGGTTTGAGCGTGGTGTTAGTGGACTTTGGTCTCAAGCACTCAATCTTACGTGAACTTTCTAAGCGAAACTGTAATGTGACCGTGGTTCCATACACGACAACGGCTGAGGAAATACTCCATCTCAATCCTGACGGAGTGATGTTGTCAAATGGTCCTGGGAATCCAGAAGATGTTCCACAGGCACTGGATATGATTCGTGGTGTGCAAGGAAAAATTCCAATCTTTGGTATCTGTATGGGGCACCAACTCTTTGCAATGGCAAATGGTGCTAAGACCTACAAGATGAAGTTTGGTCACCGTGGATTTAACCATGCGGTACGTGAAATTGCTACAGGACGTGTGGATTTTACAAGTCAGAACCATGGTTATGCAGTCAGCCGTGAGGATTTGCCAGAACACTTGATTATCACCCACGAAGAAATCAATGACAAGTCAGTTGAAGGTGTGCGTCACAGATATCAACCTGCTTTCTCTGTTCAATACCATCCAGATGCAGCCCCTGGTCCACACGACGCTAGCTACCTATTTGATGAGTTTATCGAGATGATGGAAGCTTTTAAACAATCAAACTAAGAACGAGTAAAAGCTCGTCGGAGAATTTATTTAATGGCAACCTGAGAGTTGCCGAATAGAAAGGAGAAGATACATTGTTCGCGGAAGTGAACACGCCCTAAGAACTGTGTGAAAAAGATAAACATCGTCTTGACGCTGAAGGCGTCTGCACCGAGTTTCCTATTTTCACTGTATTCTTTACGGGCTTTGTATCATAAACTATGCCTAAACGTACTGATATTCAAAAAATTATGGTGATTGGTTCTGGTCCGATTATTATTGGTCAGGCTGCTGAGTTTGACTACGCTGGGACCCAGGCTTGCTTGTCGTTGAAAGAGGAAGGTTATGAGGTTGTTTTGGTTAACTCAAACCCTGCAACCATCATGACGGACAAGGAAATTGCTGATAAGGTTTATATTGAGCCGATTACACTTGAGTTTGTGACACGTATTCTTCGTAAGGAGCGTCCAGATGCCTTGCTACCAACCCTTGGTGGTCAGACAGGGCTCAACATGGCCATGGAATTGTCTAAAAATGGTATCCTAGATGAACTTGGTGTTGAGCTTCTGGGAACTAAATTATCTGCCATTGACCAAGCGGAGGACCGTGACCTCTTTAAACAATTGATGGAAGAGCTCAACCAACCAATTCCAGAGTCTGAAATTGTTAACACTGTCGAAGAAGCAGTTGCCTTTGCAGCGACAATTGGCTACCCAGTCATCGTCCGTCCAGCCTTTACACTTGGTGGTACTGGTGGTGGTATGTGTGCCAATGAGGAAGAATTACGTGAAATCGCTGAAAATGGGTTGAAATTATCACCTGTTACCCAATGTTTGATTGAGCGTTCAATCGCAGGTTTCAAGGAAATCGAATACGAAGTGATGCGTGACTCAGCTGACAATGCTTTGGTTGTTTGTAACATGGAAAACTTTGACCCAGTTGGAATTCACACAGGGGATTCCATTGTATTTGCCCCTGCCCAAACCATGTCAGACTATGAAAACCAAATGCTTCGTGACGCAAGCTTGAGCATTATTCGTGCCCTTAAGATTGAAGGTGGATGTAATGTTCAGCTGGCCCTTGACCCACACAGTTTTAAGTACTATGTTATCGAAGTAAACCCTCGTGTATCGCGTTCGTCAGCTCTTGCTTCTAAGGCGACAGGATATCCGATTGCTAAGTTGGCTGCCAAGATTGCAGTAGGTTTGACTTTGGATGAGGTGATCAACCCCGTTACGGGTTCAACCTATGCCATGTTTGAACCAGCCCTTGACTATGTGGTTGCCAAGATTCCTCGTTTCCCATTTGACAAGTTTGAAAAAGGTGAACGCCGTCTTGGTACTCAGATGAAGGCCACTGGAGAAGTCATGGCAATCGGTCGTAACATTGAAGAATCTCTTCTTAAGGCTTGTCGCTCCCTTGAAATTGGGGTGCATCACAATGAAATACCTGAACTTTCAGCAGTTTCTGATGATGCCTTGATTGAAAAAGTTGTCAAAGCCCAAGATGACCGTCTCTTCTATGTGTCAGAAGCTATTCGCCGTGGTTACACACCAGAAGAAATTGCTGAATTGACTAAGATTGATATCTTCTATCTGGATAAACTCTTGCATATCTTTGAAATTGAACAGGAGTTGGGAGCTCATCCACAAGATCTAGACGTTTTGAAAACGGCTAAACTAAATGGATTTTCAGACCGTAAGATTGCTGAACTCTGGAATACTACAGCTGACCAAGTTCGCCAACTTCGCTTGGAAAACAAGATTGTTCCAGTTTATAAGATGGTAGATACTTGTGCGGCAGAATTTGACTCTGAAACACCATACTTCTATTCAACCTATGGTTGGGAAAATGAATCAATCAAGTCTGATAAAGAATCTGTACTTGTTCTAGGTTCTGGTCCAATCCGTATCGGTCAAGGGGTTGAGTTTGACTACGCAACTGTTCACTCGGTTAAGGCTATCCAGGCTGCTGGTTATGAAGCCATCATCATGAACTCAAATCCAGAGACCGTTTCTACAGACTTTTCTGTATCTGATAAGCTCTACTTTGAACCATTGACATTCGAAGATGTTATGAATGTCATCGACTTGGAACAACCAAAAGGGGTTATCGTTCAGTTCGGTGGTCAAACAGCCATCAACCTTGCGGAGCCATTGGCAAAAGCAGGTGTGACCATCCTTGGGACACAGGTCGCTGACCTAGACCGTGCTGAAGATCGCGACCTCTTTGAGCAAGCTCTTAAAGATTTGGATATTCCACAGCCACCAGGACAAACGGCTACCAATGAAGAAGAAGCAGTTCTTGCAGCTCGCAAGATTGGCTTCCCAGTTCTTGTCCGCCCATCTTATGTTTTAGGTGGACGTGCTATGGAAATCGTAGAAAATGAAGAAGATCTTCGTTCTTACATGCGTACAGCAGTTAAGGCTAGTCCTGACCATCCAGTCCTTGTTGACTCTTATATCGTTGGACAAGAGTGTGAAGTTGATGCAATTTCAGATGGTAAAAATGTACTCATTCCTGGTATCATGGAGCATATTGAACGTGCTGGTGTCCACTCAGGTGACTCAATGGCCGTTTATCCACCACAAACCTTGTCGCAAAAGGTTCAGGAAACCATTGCAGACTACACAAAACGCCTATCAATCGGTCTTAACTGCCTTGGAATGATGAACATCCAGTTTGTTATCAAGGATGAAAAAGTCTACGTTATTGAGGTCAATCCACGTGCTAGCCGTACGGTTCCATTCCTTTCTAAAGTGACCAATATCCCTATGGCTCAAGTAGCGACAAAGCTCATTCTTGGTCAAAAACTTGAAGAACTTGGCTACCAAGATGGACTTTACCCTGAAAGCACCCGCGTTCATATCAAGGCACCTGTCTTCTCCTTTACCAAACTAGCTAAGGTAGATAGCTTACTTGGTCCTGAAATGAAGTCAACAGGTGAAGTTATGGGTTCTGATACTACTTTGGAAAAAGCTCTCTATAAAGCTTTTGAAGCTTCTTACTTACACTTGCCAACTTTTGGTAACGTTGTATTTACTATCGCTGATGATACCAAAGAAGAAGCTTTGGACTTGGCTCGTCGTTTCCAAAATATTGGCTATGGAATCCTCGCGACAGAAGGGACAGCAACCTTCTTTGCCAGTCATGGATTGCAAGCCCAACCTGTTGGTAAGATTGGTGATGACGATAAGGATATTCCAAGCTTTGTTCGTAAAGGAAGAATTCAAGCTATCATTAACACAGTAGGAACAAAACGAACTGCTGACGAGGATGGAGAGCAAATCCGCCGTTCAGCTATTGAACACGGGGTGCCCCTCTTCACAGCAATAGATACAGCTAACGCCATGCTCAAAGTATTGGAAAGCCGTAGTTTTGTTACAGAAGCAATCTAGTTGAGAAAAATTTTTCACAGTTTTAAAACCAGCGTCAGAAAACGCTGGTTTTTTGCAATACTGGTGTTGCTTATTTCAACTATCATACTTTCCTTAAGAATCATTTCAAAATGTGATGTAATAAGAATAAATTGGAAATAGAAAACTATTTTCAACATTTCTTTCAAAATCCATTAATAAAATAGGTAAAGACAAGATTAGAAAGTGAATATTCCGATGTCTTCTTACAAAAAGGTCTCTCTTTCTGAGATCAACCAATCTATTGAAACTCCGAATAACAATCATTTTGGCAAAATCTAAAAGTATTTTTGGGGCCTGGAGCTCTTATAGCAGTTAGTTATATGGATTCTGGAAACTGGATTACCAGTATTGTTGGTGGTGCTTCCTACAAGCATAGTTTCTTATTTGTTATTTTGATTTCATTCATTATCTCCATGCAGTTACAACAGATGGCTGGAAAACTCGGTATCGTGACTAGGATGGATTTAGCGCAGGCAACAGCTCATCATGCTCCCAAGTGGTTCCGCTATAGTCTATGGGTGATTTTAGAATTAGCTTTGATGGCGACAGACTTAGCAGAGGTTTTAGGTTCAGCAATTGCCTTAAATCTTTTGTTTAAAATACCGATTATGGTCGCGATACTTCTAACCGTTTTAGATGTATTTCTTTTGATTTTGTTGATGAAATTTGATTTCAAGGAGATTGAAGCTATTGTTACAACCCTTATCTTAACCATATTAGGCATCTTTTCTTATCTTATAGCTTTATCCAATCCGAGTATGCAGGGGATCTTTGGTGGTTATTTGCCGACTTTGACTTTATTTGAAAGTACTCTGCGGGGAAATGAGAGTCAATTGACTTTGGCTTTAGGGATTGTAGGAGCGACAGTCAGGCCCCATAATCTCTATCTTCATTCATCCTTATTCCAAGCAAGGAAAATCAACCATAAGGATAAGAAAGATATACGAAAAGCTGTCCGTTTTATGACCTAGGACTCAAATCTTCAGTTGTCCCTAGCCTTTGTTGGCAATTCCTTACTTCTCATTTTAGGAGCATCGCTCTTTTTTGCTCATGCGTCTGAAATTTCAGCTTTCTCTCAAATGTACAATGCTTTACAGGATTCGATAATAGCAAGAGCGATAGCCAGCTCAACTCTGTCAACTTTATTTGCTATGGCCCTCTTAGCAAGCGGTCAAAATTCTACTATCACAGGTACTTTGACTGGTCAGATCGTTATGTAAGGTTTCTTGCATATGAAATTACCACAGTGAATTATTCGTGTCGGAATACGGATTTTTGCCTTGCTCCCTGTGATTATAGTCGCTGTCTTGTTTGGGCATCAAGAAAAGACCTTAGATCAGTTATTGGTCTATTCACAGATCTTTCTTTCAATCGCTTTTCCATTCTCGATTTTTTCCTTAATTTATCTGACCTCTAAGAAGTCAGTGATGGGAGAATTTAACGATGCCAAGTGGAATACAATCCTAGGCTACGTAGTTTCATTCATCTTGACCATTCTCAATGTCAAGTTTCTTTTCGATATTTTTTAAACCTGTCTAAGTCAGGTCTTGGCATCAGCTTGAGGATTGATAAAGAGATAATAGCAGTGATTGGTTAATGAAAATAAGAAACAAAAAAGAACAGATGAAACTGTTCTTTTTATCATTATTTGAGACCGTATTTTTTGTTGAAACGATCCACGCGTCCATCTGCTTGAGTGAACTTTTGACGTCCAGTGTAGAATGGGTGTGAGTCTGATGAAATTTCCACACGGATCAATGGGTAAGTTTCGCCTTCGAACTCAACTGTTTCGTTAGAGCGCTTTGTTGAACCGCTAAGGAATTGGTAACCAGTAGTTGTGTCCATGAAGACAACTGGGCGATATTCTGGATGGATATCTTTTTTCATTTTGCAATATTTCCTTTCTGCCATGGTCTCTTTGCGAGCCATAGATTGTTACCATACTAGTCTATCAGATTATAAAAAGTTTGGCAAGTATTTTATCAGTTTTTAAGCAAGTTTTTTAACTTTTGGTAGATGATTTCGTTTTCTTCTAGACTATAGGAATTAGCACCACTTGCTAGAGGGTGGCCTCCGCCATCATGTTCCTTGGCAATTTCATTGATAGGATGGATTTTACTGCGTAAGCGAACTCGGTAGTGGCCATCAGCCTGCTCCACAAAAATTCCCCAGAGACTTACACTGTCAATGCGTCCAGGTGCACCGACAATGGCTGCAGTTTCAGCATCGGTGACATTGAATCGTTTTAAGATTTCCTGACTCAGGATAACGCGCGCCGCACCATTTTCATCCACTTCCAGATGGTCGTAGATGTAGCCTTGAAGTTTAGCAATTTTGTAACTCATAGTGTCCATTTTGCGAGTGAGAGCTGCAAAGTCAAAGTTATGTTCTCTCAAATAAGCAGCCAGGCGAAGAGTCCGTGCAGTCGTAGAAGGATAGAGGAAGCGACCTGTATCACCAATAATTCCTGCAAAGAGCAACTCAGCAGCGCGATCTGACAAGGTCAGTTGGGTTGTTTGGGCAAATAAGGTAATCATCTCGCTAGCGCTGCTTGAACTAGTATCTACCCAAGATAGGTCACCATATACATCATCATTTGGATGGTGGTCAATCTTAATGAGAAAATCACATTGACTATAGCGCTTATCATCGATTCGAGCAGTATTCGCCGTATCACAGACGATGACAAGTGCCCCTTGGTAGACACTATCTTCAACAAGATCCATCTCAGCCATCCAAGTTAGAGTTGGTTCATCAAAACCAACTGCTTTGATAGTTTTTTCTGGGAAATGATGTTTGAGAAGAGCTTTCAAGCCCACTTGACTTCCCAAGGCATCAGGGTCTGGTTTCATATGACGGTGAATGATAATCGTGTCGTATTCTTTGATTTTTTCTAAAATTTGATGGCAAATTTCCATAAATAACCTCAATTCTTTCTCATTTCATTGTAGCACAAGAATTTTTATTTTTAAAATGAAAAAGATGTGATATAATGGAGAAAGATAAATTGAGGAGGACGATATGGCATTAGCAAAAATTGTATTTGCCAGTATGACCGGTAATACCGAAGAAATTGCAGATATTGTAGCAGACAAATTACGTGACTTGGGCTTGGATGTCGATGTTGATGAATGTACAACTGTTGACGCTTCAGACTTCTTGGAAGCAGACATCGCTATCGTTGCGACCTATACTTATGGTGATGGTGAATTGCCAGATGAGATGATGGACTTCTACGAAGACCTAGCAGATCTCAACTTGAATGGTAAAATCTACGGAGTTGTTGGTTCAGGTGACACCTTCTACGACGAATTCTGTAAGGCTGTCGATGACTTTGATCGAGTTTTTGTAGCGACAGGAGCAGAAAAAGGTTCAGAGTGTGTTAAAGTTGATCTTTCTGCTGAGGAAGAAGACATTGAACGCTTGGAACAATTCGCAGAAGAATTGGCTGCTAAAGTAGGATAAGTATAAAACTGCGCTGATACAATCAATCAGTGCATTTTTCTTATCGTGAGTTGGGATTTTACTAGCCTATTTGGTGGCTTTTTGATACAATAATTCAAATAAAGGAGGAGACTGTATGGATTTAGATATTATTCGTCAAGAAATTGATCAAATTGACGATCAAATTGTCAAACTGTTAGAAGAACGAATGCATTTAGTTGAGGGTGTAGTTGCCTATAAGAAGGCTTCAGGGAAACCGATTTTAGATACCAAGAGAGAAGCAATTATCTTTGAAAAGGTCAGAAATCATGTTGAGGACAAGCGCTATCAGGAGACTATTGTCGCGATTTTTTCTGACATACTCAAACGTTCGCGTGATTATCAGGATCAAAACATCAAATGAAAAAAGAACAATTTTATCCGCTAGGAATTTTTCTAGCTGCCATGGTGGGCGGATTGGTTCGCTACCTAGTTTCCACTTGGTTACCAGCCAGTCCAGATTTCCCTTGGGGCACCCTTCTTGCCAACTATCTAGGCATTTTCTGCTTGGTGTATCTTGTTAAGGGCTATTTAGTCTATAAGGGAACCAGTAAAGGCGTTATTTTAGCACTGGGGACGGGCTTTTGCGGAGGTTTAACAACCTTTTCTAGTCTCATGCTTGATGCTGTGAAACTGCTTGATACAGGGCGTTATCTTAGCCTAGTCTTGTATCTCATTTTAAGCGTGGGTGGAGGCCTGCTCTTGGCTTACTATTTGGGGAGGAAGAAATGGTAATCGTCTATCTTGCAATTGCTTGTGGTTTCGGAGCTTTAGTGCGCTATTTCTTTTCTCGCTATAATCAAGCTTCTAAATTGCCACTCGGAACGCTCATAGCCAATCTTCTAGGTTGTTTTTTGATTGGATTATTCTACAATCATGTAGAGTCTAAGGAAGTCTATGCTATTCTAGCAACTGGATTTTGTGGAGGTTTGACAACTTTTTCGACCTTGAATGATGAACTTAAAAGACTGTTAAGTGATAAGAAGGTATTTTATAGCTATCTAGCCTTAACCTACCTAGGTGGTTTGGTTGCGATTTTTTTAGGAATTCTGCTATAAATTTCTTTACTTTTTTATGGAAATTTGGTAAACTGTATCTTGTGTGTAATGGACGCACAAAAATACAGTTTATCCGCTGAGGAAGATTCCTCAAGATTGACAAAGATAGGAGAATAAAATGAATCCATTAATCCAAAGCTTGACTGAAGGTCAACTTCGTACAGATATCCCATCATTCCGTCCTGGTGACACTGTTCGTGTACACGCGAAAGTTGTCGAAGGTAACCGTGAACGTATCCAGATTTTTGAAGGTGTTGTTATCGCACGTAAAGGTGCTGGCATCTCAGAAAACTACACAGTTCGTAAAATCTCTAACGGTGTAGGTGTTGAGCGTATCTTCCCAATCCACACTCCACGTGTTGAAAAAATCGAAGTTGTTCGTTACGGTAAAGTACGTCGTGCGAAATTGTACTACTTGCGTGCTCTTCAAGGTAAAGCAGCTCGTATCAAAGAAATCCGTCGTTAATTCGACTAAAAAACTCTGCTTTTCAGCAGAGTTTTTATCTAGCTCCCTTAGTTCAATGGATATAACAACTCCCTCCTAAGGAGTAGTTGCTGGTTCGATTCCAGCAGGGGGCATATATAGAAATGTAAAGAAAAGACACAGAAAATTTAAAGTGTTTATTTAAAGACAATTATCACAATTTCATTTTAAAAAATAATTTAGTATTTTTTTCCTTTTTGACCAAATTTTGCTCAATGATTACAGAATAAAGTGGATCAGCAAAGTAACTTTGATATCTATTAGTTTAAAAATAAGGACTTCCATTATTAGAATGTCCTTATTTTTATTATGGAATTGGACAAATGAGATAAAGGTTCAGAACTATGAACTCAGAAAGCAAGTACAAAGCTTTAAACAGCTTTCGAAAAGATTTGGTGTAGATTTTTCTGGCTAAGGTACGTGACAAGATGAATTGATTGTTATGAACTAGAAAGTGTAAAAAAATGGGGAAAATCGTTATTATTCTCCTGAATTTGATATGTTGTAAAAGACTATTCTGGTCTGTTAAATATATCAATAACAAAATTTAAACATGATAGTCTAATATCTAATCCATTTCAAGTGAATAAGTTTATCAATCATTTGAGTAAGAAAATCTCAAAAGAAGAAGGGCTGGGTTTTCAAAAATAACCTATCTAGTCATTGTTTATATATAATTTGTATCTTTTGGTTTATTAATTTGTATTTAAAATTTAATCATGTTACAATTGAAATTGAAATTGAAATCGAATAGAAAAGGAAAATGCAAACGTGGGCACACTATTAGCAACAAGATTAAAAAATAGACGAAAAGAATTAAAAATGTCTCAGCGAGAATTGGCTGAGGGGATATGCAAACAGGGACAGATTAGTCGATTAGAGAATGGAGAATTTACTCCAGGAGCAGACTTTTTATATGCTCTGTCTAAGAAGTTAAAAGTTAGTATGGATTATTTTTTTAATGAGCAAATTGAAGAGGAGATTGACGAGCTATCAGAGTTTAAGAAGTTAGCTCAGACATTTATCACAAATCGAAATTATGAGTCTTTGAAATATATATATGAACTAGAGAGTGTAAAAGTACATCGCTTGTCTCTAGTAGATAAGTTTTATATGGAGTGGATAAAATCTCTTATAGATTTTTATTTCTACGGGCAAAAAGAGGAGGCTGTGGCAAGATTGGAGAAGGTACTGTCTCAGTTAAGTGTATCTGACTTGACCTACCTTCAGGTTTCAAATACTCTATTCAATTTTTATTATGATATTGAAGATTTAGAAAGTTTTAATGAAATTCGAGAAAAGTTAGAGTATCAAGTAAATCAACTCAATTTAAACACAATTGAAGAATTAACCCTTTCTATTAAATTTAATTATAATGTTTGTCGCTACCTATGGTTGCAGAATAATACTGAAGAAGCTATTACTAAAATCACAGATACGATAAAGCAATGTAAGACGTATAGAACAACATATCTTTTGGCTGATTTGTATTTATTGATGGGAAATGTCAGTAAGAATTTTTCTTCTAAAGTTGCAGTAAAAGAGTACTTTGAAACGGCTTATTTTCTATATAAGTTTGAGGGCAATATGTCAATGGTTCTAAAAATTGAGCATTACATTGCAGATATAACAGAATGGTAAAGACGATGTTCAATTAAGCATCGTTTTTTTAATCTAAAAAGATACAAATATGTATTTAATAAAAATAAATAAAAAATATTATCAAAATTCTTGACAGTATTATATTGAAGTGCTAAAATGAGTGCAAGAAAATATTAGGCTTTTTGTCCATAAAACATCACCAGAAACTTACTATAGACTGAGTGAATGTAAAGAGACTTCAGCCTTTGAAGAATTGAGAGGTAAAATTAATGAATGAATTGGAAGTTAGATTTGAACTCAACGATGAGAGAGATTATAATAATGCTATTTCATATTTAGAAAAATCTTATAAATTTAAGAGTGAAAATAAGCAAGTTGATGAATATTTTAAAATAAAAGGAAGAGAATTTGAAAATGATGAGGTAGGTAGCTTTATCTACAGAATTCGCCAAGAAGATGATAATAAAGCATGTGTTTTCACAAGAAAAGATACGATAAAACAAGGAATGTGGAGTGAAAGTGAAATAGAGTTGGAATCTGAAAAATTAGAATTTGTAAGAAATATCTTGCAAGATGGATTTTCAAATATTTTCACAATAAGTAAACATAGAAAGACTTATCATGATGCATTAGAAAATAAAACGATTAATCTAGATAAGATTGATAGTCTTGGATTTTATCTTGAGATAGAGATTTTAGGAGATTTTTCAAAAGAAGATTATCATAATTTTTATGAGAAAATGTGCGGAGAGTTCTCGTTTTTAAATTCAAAAATAGAAACAAAGGGCTATGTCCAATTAATGAGAGAAAAAAATGGACGTAATTGAAATTATCAAATAGTCTTGTTGGGATTGTTTACTCAATTGCTGGATTTGGAAGTTTGATAGCAGTAACCTTTCTTTCTACTTTTTTGAATAAGAAGGATGCTTTTATATTGATGAATATATCAATGGCAACCATCCCACTTGTCATTATGGCGAGTGGAATAGTAGAAAATTGGATATTTTTTGGAATTTGTTATTCAATTTTGAGCGGACTAATTACAATAGCTTCTGTTTCGATTACAACAATACAGCAGCAAGAAAGTACTGTGTATAATATTGGAAAGATACTTTCTAGTTCTTTTGTAATAGCTACCATTTTTGCTCCTTTTGGAGGGATACTGGCTGCTTATTTTAATTGGCTTTTAAACCCGAGATTAAGTCTAGTTATTTTGGGATTACTAAGTAGTTTATTGGTTATTCTTATAAAGAGTTATGAAAAAAAGCTAACTAAGAAAAGAACTGCAATATTTATGAAGGAAGATTAGTGGGTTAATTATCATTAGAAAAAATAATATTAATTCGTAGTAAAATAAAAAAATGAAAAAGGTTTTACATAATGTACTACCTTTTTCAGATTTAATAATTATTTAGGGGATAGAACTATAGACCAAAAATACTGAATCTTGAACTGCACCCCAAAAGTAAGATTTTTTCTGTCTAACTTTTGGGGTCAGTACAGTATCTCTAATTTCTGGAGTGCTTTTTCTATATTCATATTATTTTACAGTACCCATGTACGGATGGCATGGGCAACGCCGGATTCATCATTTGTTTTGGTGATGTATTTGGCGATTTTTTTGATTTCTGGATTTCCGTTTTCCATGACAACTGGGTTACCAACGACTTCCAGCATGGCACGGTCATTTTCTTCGTCACCGATCGCCATGGTTTCATCTTTGGTCAATCCGAGTTTTTCAGCTAGGTGAGTGATGGCTGAACCTTTGTCCACATTCTTTTTAAGGAGTTCGAGGTAGAAAGGAGCAGATTTGTTGATAGAGTAGCGTTCGTAAAATTCTGCTGGAATTTTTTCAATCGCAGCATCGAGAATCTCAGGCTCATCGATGAACATACACTTGACGATTTCCTTGTCAGCCATTTCTTCAGGTGTACGGTAGAAGATAGGCATGCTGACGAGGGTTGATTCGTGCACTGTATATTTTCCGATATTGCGATTTGCAGTGTAGATTCCATCCTTGGTAATGGCATGCATGTGGACACCGAGCTTGCGACTGAGGAATTCCATATCCAGATAATCCTCATAAGTCAAGGATTCGCTGATAATCTCATGGCCAGTAGCAGTCTCTTGGACAAGGGCACCGTTGAAGGTTACTACATAGTCACCCTCGTCTCTCAACTGCAAGTCGTCGAGAAGTTTGGCAACACCTGCGATAGGGCGACCGGTTGCAATGACGACTTTGACACCAGCTTCTTTGGCATCTTGGACGGCAGAAAAGACTTCAGGAGTGATTTCCTTTTGGCTATTGACTAGGGTTCCGTCGATATCGACGGCGATTAGTTTAATACTCATAAATTTCCTCTTCTAGTTTTTATTTGGTGTAAAATGATCGTTCTCAATCAAGTGTAAAAATTGCTGGGTGATGCTTGCGAAGATGCTGTTTTGATCCAACATTTCTTTTGGAAAATAGAAACGATTATCTCCGTGGCGACTGCCAGCAAGAGATTGGACGATAGGAGACAGGCTAGAGAGTTCGGCCAGTTCTCCATTTTTTTGTAAAATCTCAATCTGTGTTCGTGGATTTTCAGATTCGGGACGATAGATATCATAAGGGAGGTCAAAGTTCTTATGAATGGCAGTATAGTAGTCGGGATCAAAGCCAATGTCCTCGACCAATTTTCTCATGCTGGCGAGTTGGAATTGATCCTCTTGTGAAAAGGTAATGGATTTAAAGACCTTGCGGTTGACAAAGCGCTGTGATAAGTCTGCTAAAATCTTGTCAGGACTGGTCATCCAGAGTTGGAAGTAGGTATTCATCACACCATCATCCAGAGCCAGATAATCAGACAAGGTCACATTTTTTTCAAAGAATGGCAGGAGATGTGGAGAAGTTCGGGCAAAGAAGTCCTTGTCTTCTGGATAAAGTTCCTTAGCCCGTTTGAGAAGATTCTGAAGGAGAACTTCCATGGCACGTGTTGCTGGGTGGAAATAAACCTGCATATACATCTGGTAACGGCTGAGGACGTAGTCTTCGATGGCATGCATGCCATTGCGCTGAAAGGCGATACCATTTTCGACAGGACGAATGACTCGGAGGATCCGAGTCAGGTCAAATTCCCCATAGGAAGCTCCTGTAAAATAGGAGTCGCGCAAGAGATAGTCCATGCGGTCTGCATCAATCTGACTAGAAATGAGTTGTACGACCTGCTTGTTAGGATAGGTATGGTCGATGATACTGGCTACCTTTTCTGGGAAATCTGGCGCCACTTGTAGCAGGACTTGGTGAATCTCTGTCTCAGAGCTTTGGATGATTTCCTGAGTAATGGCTTCGTGATCTGTGTCAAAGAGATGTTCAAAAGTATGGGAGTAGGCACCATGTCCAAGGTCGTGTAGGAGAGCAGCGGTCATGGTGAGGAGAGACTCGGCAGGATTCCATTCTTCAGGATATTTTTCTTCAAAAATCTCCGTGATACGTCGTGCAATTTCATAGACACCTAGACAGTGAGAGAAGCGGCTGTGCTCCCCACCGTGGAAGGTATAACTGGAAGTTCCCAGTTGCTTGATCCGGCGCAAACGCTGAAATTCTTTTGTATTAATCAAGTCATAGATGATTTGATTATTGACATGGATGTAGTTGTGAACTGGGTCACGGAATACTTTTTCGTTCATATGACCATTATAGCAAAAAGCTAGAGTTTTTGGTAAAATAGTAGGACAAGAGACAAGAAAGAGGACTTGATGTGAAGATTCGGATGCGAAATACGATTCAGTTTGATGAGCAGTTGGAAGTGATTGACCAGCTTTATGACGTGGAAGTGCATGAAAAAGGAGATTATAGCTACCTGCTTTTCTATAATGAGGAAAAGGAAAAAGTGGTTATTAAATTTCATGGTCAAGAACTGGTGATGAGCCGATTTTCCAATCCCAAGACCATTATGCGCTTTCTAAAGGATAGTGATAGTTTAGCCTATATTCCTACACCTATGGGCATGCAGGAGTTTATCATCCAAACGAGCCATTATCAAGTTGGTGGGCAAAAGATTCATTTGGATTATCAACTACAAAATCAAGAGGGACAACCCTTTGCCAGCTATCAATTGGAAATTACTTGGGGATAAGAAAAAGGTTGGCAAGAGCCAACCTTATTTGATATAGAGTTCTTGGTTTTTCAAGACAATTTCATGTAAGCTTGCAAATTTCTTGAGTTTTTTTAGTTCTTCTGGATGAGTGACGAGAGTGATAACATAACCTTCCTTGCCCATACGACCGGTACGGCCAGCACGGTGGGTGTAGGTTTCAATATCTCTAGGAACATCAAAGTTTACGACACACTCTAGACTATCGATATCAATCCCACGTGCCAGAAGGTCTGTTGCAAGAAGCAGGGTTAGTTGCTTATCTTTAAACTTTTCTAAGATGACTTTTCTAAATTTGACATTAACATCACTAGCGAGGGAAACAGCTAATATGTCACGATACTGTAGCTTTTCCTCTGCGCTTCCAAGGTCTGACAGGCTGTTAAAGAAGACTAGTCCGCGGAAATCCTCTACATGAGCCAGTTTTCTAAGCATATCCACTCGGTGACGCTGGTCTACCTGCATATAGAAATGTTGAATGTTATCCAATTTTTGGTCAGAGAGGTCAATGGTACGTGTATTAGGTGCAATTTTTTCTTGGTCAAACTTGATCGTTGCACTCATGTAGATGAGTTGGTGGTCACGAGGTGCGTAGTGAGTGATTTTCTCGACAAAGTGAATCTGAGAATCATCGAGCAATTGGTCAAATTCATCCAAGATGATGGTTTCTACATTCATCATCTTGATTTTTTTCAATTTAATCAACTCAAAGATACGGCCAGGGGTTCCAATCAGAATTTCTGGTCCTTTTTTGAGGCGTTCAATCTGGCGTTTCTGACTTGAACCTGATAAGAATAGTTGGGCTGTCAAACCGATAGCCTCTGCCCACGTTTTACATACATCAAAAATCTGTCCAGCCAGTTCTGTATTTGGTGCTAGAATCAAGAGTTGTTGCGCTTTTTTCTTTTGTAGTCGGAGAAGACTTGGTAGGAGGTAAGCTAGGGTCTTACCAGTTCCTGTTGGGCTCACTCCCAGGAGATTTTCTCCTGCAAGAAGGGGCTCAAATAGTTGGGTTTGAATGGGGGTGAATTCTTGGAAACCGAGTTGGTCGCTCAGTTCTTGCCATTCAGTCGGTAGTTTAGTTTTCATTTTCTGCCTCAAATCTAATGCCAGCAGTCTGGCGCATGGTATATAGTAGCTCATGAACAGAGCCTGCATCGTCCAGCCAATTCTGGTAGAGCATCTGGTCTGGTTGCTGGATCATCTGTGCAAATGCAGCGACTTCCTCAGTCATCGTATGAGGAGCCTGTTGGATAGGGAGCTGGACTTGATTTCCTTGGTGGTCGGTAAAAATAGCTGAGCGGACATGTTCAATCGTGTTGAGTGTCAAGGTTCCATCTGTCGTATAAATCTCGCAAGGGAGATTGGAAGTGATGTTTTTCCCAGCCTTGATATGAACTTGATAGTCAGGGTAGAAGAGAATTCCGTCTCCATTTAGGTCAATGCTATTGTCAAGCTGTTGAGCCTGATAGGTCGCGTCTTGAGTTTTTCCAAAGAGACGAACGGCAGCGTAGAGAGGATAGATCCCCAAATCCATAAGCGCTCCACCAGCAAAACGGTCTGAAAAGACATTTGGTGTCAGTCCAGCCAACAAATCTGGCATTTTGGAAGAATACTTGGCATAGTTGAAATCTGCTCCCAAAATTTGTTTGTCTGGTAAAAAGTTTTTGATGATAGTGAAAGCTTTTTCATGGTAATTGCGTGCCGCTTCGAATATAAAACAGTGATTTTTCTCAGCTGTATGTCTCAAATCTAGCCATTCTTGTGGTTGAGTGACAGCTGGCTTTTCAAGAATGACATGTTTGCCTGCAGACAATGCAGCTTTTGCCTGAGCAAAATGCAAGGAGTTTGGGCTAGCAATATAGACCACATCAAAAGAGCTCTTGAAGAAGTCCTCTACTCGATCAAAGAGTTGGATATTCTGATAGCGAGAAGCAAAGGTTGCCGCAGTTTCTAGTTTTCTAGAATAGACTGCGACCAGCTTGTATTCTCCACTGGAATGGGCTGCTTCTATGAAGTGGTGGCTGATAGCCCCTGTTCCGATGACACCTAATTTAAGCATAGTTACTCCTTTTCCGATTTCAAATCCTTCTTTCATTATAACATAGATAGACGGGACTATCCAACAGAGGGTAAAAAATTTCAAATAAGCTACTAGGACTTTCCCAAAGAAAGTGGTACAATAATGAGATGAGTAAATGAAATGGGAGGAAAAATGAGGCTATTACCTATAAGAAAAATATCACGTCAGTCTAAGAGACTAGCGCTTTTTTTGACTTTTTGTGCAGGATATGTAGATGCCTATACGTTTATTGTGCGAGGGAATACTCTTGTAGCTGGACAAACTGGGAATGTCGTCTTTCTATCAGTGGGGCTCATTCAACACAATGTTTCAGATGCTAGTGCCAAAGTAATGACCTTGCTAGCTTTTATGATGGGAATCTTTTTACTAACGATTTATAAGGAAAAATTGAGAATTGTGAAAAAGCCCATTCTGTCATTGATTCCTTTGGGAATCTTATCAATCATTATTGGTTTTGTGCCGCAAACTGTAGATAATATCTATCTAGTGCCGCCCTTAGCTTTCTGTATGGGACTGGTGACAACTGCTTTTGGAGAAGTGTCGGGTATTGCCTATAATAACGCTTTTATGACAGGGAATATCAAACGGACCATGCTGGCTTTTGGAGATTATTTCCGAACCAAGCACACACCTTTTTTGCGTGAAGGATTCATATTTGTTAGCCTGCTTAGTAGTTTTGTCCTTGGCGTTGTCTTTTCGGCTTATTTGACGATTTTCTATCATGAAAAGACCATTCTTGGTGTTCCTATTATGATGAGCATTTTTTACCTCATCATGCTTTTTGCCTCTTGGCAGAAAAAAGTAAAAGAAAAAGCTTCATTTTAGGTGTTATTACTTGTAAGAAAATAGGAGATATGCTATACTTGAAGAGTTGACTATGCACGTTCCTGTGCAACCGCACGAACATCGTTGCTTGATTATTCAAGTTTAAGTGGTTTGTCCCACGATGCTAGGCGAGTCTTCACAAAAAAATCGGGGAAACCCATAAAAATCATAGGAGGTGCATAATGAGCACATACGCAATTATCAAAACTGGCGGAAAACAAGTTAAAGTTGAAGTTGGTCAAGTAGTTTACGTTGAAAAATTGAACGTTGAAGCTGGTCAAGAAGTTACTTTTAACGAAGTTGTTCTTGTTGGTGGTGAAAACACTGTTGTCGGAACTCCACTTGTTGCTGGAGCTACTGTAGTTGGAACTGTTGAAAAACAAGGAAAACAAAAGAAAGTTGTTACTTACAAGTACAAACCTAAAAAAGGTAGCCACCGTAAACAAGGTCACCGTCAACCATATACAAAAGTTGTCATCAACGCAATCAACGCTTAATTTTAAGGAGAACACATGATACAAGCAGTCTTTGAGAGAGCCGAAGATGGCGAGCTGAGGAGTGCGGAAATTACTGGACACGCCGAGAGTGGCGAATACGGCTTAGATGTCGTGTGTGCATCGGTTTCTACGCTTGCCATTAACTTTATCAATTCTATTGAGAAATTTGCAGGCTATGAACCAATCCTAGAATTAAACGAAGATGAAGGTGGCTATCTGATGGTTGAAATACCAAAAGATCTTCCTTCACACCAGAGAGAAATGACCCAGTTATTCTTTGAATCATTTTTCTTAGGTATGGCAAACTTATCGGAGAACTCTTCTGAGTTCGTCCAAACCAGAGTTATCACAGAAAACTAACACGGAGGAAAACATTATGTTAAAAATGACTCTTAACAACTTGCAACTTTTCGCCCACAAAAAAGGTGGAGGTTCTACATCAAACGGACGTGATTCACAAGCGAAACGTCTTGGAGCTAAAGCAGCTGACGGACAAACAGTAACAGGTGGATCAATCCTTTACCGTCAACGTGGTACACACATCTACCCAGGTGTAAACGTTGGACGTGGTGGAGACGATACTTTGTTCGCTAAAGTTGAAGGCGTAGTACGCTTTGAACGTAAAGGACGCGATAAAAAACAAGTTTCTGTTTACCCAATCGCTAAATAAAAAGGTCCAGTGAACCTTTTTATCCCGAGCCTTGAAATCTAAAGGCGAGGAAGCTAGAAGTAGCATTAAATAAGGCTTTCCGACTTTTCGGAGAGCCTATTTTTTGTTTTGCTACCCATGATTTTTTCTTTCTTAGTGTAGATGAATTTTATGAGTGACATTATTTTTCTTCGATGGAAAACTTCTAAAATATGGTATAATGAAAAGATAAAGAAGTTGGGGGTAGAAGATGAACATTCAACAATTACGCTATGTTGTGGCTATTGCCAATAGCGGTACTTTTCGTGAAGCTGCTGAAAAGATGTATGTCAGTCAGCCCAGTCTGTCTATTTCTGTGCGTGATTTGGAAAAAGAGTTGGGCTTTAAGATTTTCCGTCGGACCAGCTCAGGGACTTTCTTGACTCGTCGTGGTATGGAATTCTATGAAAAAGCGCAAGAATTGGTTAAAGGATTTGATATTTTTCAAAATCAGTATGCCAATCCTGAGGAAGAAAAGGATGAATTTTCCATTGCTAGTCAGCACTATGACTTTTTGCCACCAACTATTACTGCCTTTTCAGAGCGCTATCCTGATTATAAGAACTTCCGTATTTTTGAATCGACTACTGTCCAAATCTTAGATGAAGTAGCGCAAGGTCACAGTGAGATTGGGATTATCTACCTCAACAATCAAAATAAAAAAGGGATCATGCAACGAGTTGAAAAGTTAGGCCTTGAGGTCATTGAATTGATTCCCTTCCATACCCATATTTATCTTCGTGAGGGGCATCCTTTGGCTCAGAAAGAGGAATTGGTCATGGAGGATTTAGCGGATCTACCAACGGTTCGTTTCACTCAAGAGAAAGATGAGTACCTCTATTATTCAGAGAACTTTGTCGATACCAGTGCTAGTTCACAGATGTTTAATGTGACAGACCGTGCTACCTTGAATGGTATTTTGGAGCGGACGGACGCCTATGCGACAGGTTCTGGATTTTTAGATAGTGACAGTGTTAATGGTATTACAGTTATTCGTCTCAAGGATAATTTGGATAATCGCATGGTCTATGTTAAACGTGAGGAAGTGGAGCTTAGTCAGGCTGGAACTCTTTTCGTAGAAGTCATGCAAGAATATTTTGATCAGAAGAGGAAATCATGAAAAAAAGAGGAATAGTGGCAGTCATTGTACTGCTTTTGATTGCGCTGGATCAGTTGGTCAAATCCTATATCGTACAGCAGATTCCACTGGGTGAAGTGCGCTCTTGGATTCCCAATTTCGTTAGCTTGACCTACCTGCAAAATAGAGGGGCCGCCTTTTCAATGCTACAAGACCAGCAGTGGTTATTTGCTATCATTACGCTGGTCGTTATGGTAGGTGCCATTTGGTATCTACATAAACACATGGAGGACTCATTCTGGATGGTCTTGGGCTTGACTTTGATAATCGCAGGTGGTCTTGGAAACTTTATTGACAGGATCAGTCAGGGCTTTGTTGTGGATATGTTCCACCTTGACTTTATCAATTTTGCAATTTTCAATGTGGCAGATAGCTATCTGACTGTTGGAGTGATTATTTTATTGATTGCAATGTTAAAAGAGGAAATAAATGGAAATTAAAATTGAAACTGGTGGTCTGCGTTTAGATAAGGCTTTGTCGGATTTGACAGAATTATCACGCAGTCTCGCGAATGAACAAATCAAATCAGGCCAGGTCTTGGTCAATGGCCAAGTCAAGAAAGCTAAATACACAGTTCAAGAGGGTGATATCGTCACTTACCATGTGCCAGAACCAGAGGTTTTAGAGTATGTAGCTGAGAATCTTCCGCTAGAAATCATCTACCAAGATGAGGATGTGGCCGTCGTTAACAAACCTCAGGGGATGGTTGTGCATCCGAGTGCTGGTCATACTAGTGGAACTCTGGTAAATGCCCTCATGTATCATATTAAGGACTTGTCGGGTATCAATGGGGTTCTGCGTCCAGGAATTGTTCACCGAATTGATAAGGATACGTCAGGTCTTCTCATGATTGCTAAAAACGATGAGGCGCATCTAGCGCTTGCTCAAGAACTTAAGGATAAAAAGTCTCTCCGCAAATATTGGGCGATTGTTCATGGAAATCTTCCTAATGATCGTGGTGTGATTGAAGCTCCGATTGGTCGTAGTGAAAAAGATCGTAAGAAACAGGCTGTGACTGCTAAAGGAAAGCCTGCAGTGACTCGTTTCCACGTCTTAGAACGCTTTGGTGATTATAGCTTAGTGGAGTTGCAACTGGAGACAGGGCGTACCCATCAAATCCGTGTTCACATGGCTTATATCGGCCATCCAGTCGCTGGGGATGAAGTCTATGGTCCACGCAAGACTTTGAAAGGACATGGACAATTTCTTCATGCCAAGACTTTAGGTTTTACTCATCCGAGAACAGGTGAGACCATGGAATTTACAGCAGATATCCCAGATATTTTTAAGGAAACATTGGAGAGTTTGAGAAAGAATTAGACGTGATAAAAGGTTGAGATGACTTGTCTCGACCTTTTTCCTATCAACTCTTTTCTATTTCCTGCCATTCATGTTATAATGGATAAATATGAAGAATCGGAGTGAGACTATGAAATACAAACGGATTGTTTTTAAGGTGGGAACTTCATCTCTGACGAATGAGGATGGAAGTTTATCACGTAGTAAGGTAAAGGCTATTACCCAGCAGTTAGCTATGCTGCACGAGGCTGGTCATGAATTGATTTTGGTATCGTCAGGTGCCATTGCTGCTGGTTTTGGAGCCTTAGGATTTAAAAAGCGTCCGACTAAGATTGCTGATAAACAGGCTTCAGCAGCGGTAGGGCAGGGGCTTTTGTTGGAAGAATACACGACCAATCTTCTCTTGCGCCAAATCGTTTCTGCACAAATCTTGCTGACCCAGGATGATTTTGTGGATAAGCGCCGTTATAAAAATGCCCATCAGGCTTTGTCGGTTTTACTTAGCCGTGGGGCGATTCCTATCATCAATGAGAATGACAGTGTCGTTATTGATGAGCTCAAGGTTGGGGACAATGATACTCTGAGTGCACAGGTTGCAGCCATGGTCCAAGCAGACCTTTTGGTCCTCTTGACAGACGTAGACGGTCTATATACAGGAAATCCTAATTCAGACCCAACAGCCAAACGCTTGGAGCGAATCGAGACCATCAATCGTGAGATTATCGATATGGCCGGTGGAGCTGGTTCGTCAAACGGAACTGGTGGCATGTTAACCAAAATCAAAGCTGCAACTATTGCGACAGAATCAGGAGTTCCTGTTTATATCTGTTCATCCTTGAAATCAGATGCCATGATTGAGGCAGCTGAGGAGACCAAGGATGGTTCCTACTTTGTTGCGCAAGAGAAGGGACTTCGTACCCAGAAACAATGGCTGGCCTTTTATGCTCAGAGTCAAGGTTCTATTTGGGTTGATAAAGGAGCTGCAGAAGCTCTCTCTCAACATGGAAAGAGTCTTCTTTTATCTGGTATTGTTGACGCAGAAGGAGCCTTTTCTTACGGTGATATCGTGACAGTATTTGACAAGGAAAGTGGAAAATCACTTGGAAAAGGACGCGTGCAATTTGGAGCGTCTGCTTTGGAGGATATGTTGCGTTCCCAAAAAGCCAAGGGTGTCTTGATTCACCGCGATGACTGGATTTCCATTACTCCTGAAATCCAACTACTCTTTACAGAATTTTAGAGGTAAACTATGGTAAGTACACAAGAACAATTTGAACAGGTACAGGCTGTTAAAAAATCGATCAACACAGCTAGTGAAGAGGTGAAAAACCAGGCCTTGCTAGCCATGGCTGATCATTTATTAGCAGCTACTGAGGAGATTTTAGCAGCCAATGCCCTCGATATGGAAGCGACCAAGGGTAAAATCTCAGATGTGATGCTGGATCGTCTTTATTTGGATGCAAGTCGTATAGAAGCGATGGCAACTGGGATTCGTGAAGTGGTTGCCTTACCAGATCCAATCGGTGAAGTTTTAGAAACCAATCATCTTGAAAATGGTTTGGTTATCACCAAAAAACGTGTGGCTATGGGGGTTATCGGTATTATCTATGAAAGTCGTCCAAATGTGACGTCTGATGCGGCTGCTTTGGCTCTTAAGAGTGGAAATGCGGTTGTTCTTCGTAGTGGGAAGGATGCCTATCAAACAGCTCATGCTATTGTCACAGCCTTGAAGAAGGGCTTGGAGACAACGACTATTCATCCAGATGTAATTCAACTGGTGGAAGATACCAGCCGTGAAAGTAGTTATGCTATGATGAAGGCAAAGGGCTATCTAGACCTTCTCATTCCTCGTGGAGGAGCTGGGTTGATCAATGCAGTGGTTGAAAATGCTATTGTACCAGTTATCGAGACCGGGACTGGGATTGTCCATATCTATGTGGATAAGGATGCAGACGAAGATAAGGCTCTATCTATCATCAACAATGCCAAAACTAGTCGTCCTTCTGTCTGCAATGCCATGGAGGTTCTGCTGGTTCATGAAGACAAGGCAGCAAGCTTCCTTCCTCGCTTGGAGCAAGTGCTGGTTGCAGATCGAAAAGAAGCTGGTCTGGAACCAATTCAATTCCGTTTGGATGAAAAAGCAAGTCAGTTTCTTTCAGGTCAAGCAGCTGAGGCCCAAGACTTTGACACTGAGTTTTTAGACTATGTCCTAGCGGTTAAGGTTGTGAGTAGTTTAGAAGAAGCGGTTGCCCATATTGAAGCCCACAGTACCCATCATTCGGATGCCATTGTGACGGAAAATGCTGAAGCAGCAGCTTACTTTACAGATCAAGTGGACTCTGCAGCTGTCTATGTTAATGCCTCAACTCGTTTCACAGATGGAGGCCAATTTGGTCTGGGTTGTGAAATGGGAATTTCTACTCAGAAACTGCACGCACGTGGTCCCATGGGCTTGAAAGAGTTGACTAGCTATAAGTATGTGGTCACTGGTGATGGACAGATAAGGGAGTAAGAGATGAAGATTGGATTTATCGGTTTGGGGAATATGGGAGCTAGTTTGGCCAAGGCTGTCTTGCAGGCCAAGATGGGTGCTCAGATTCTCCTTGCCAATCGTAGCCAAGCCAAGGTAGATGCTTTCATTTCTGACTTTGGCGGTCAAGCTTCCAGCAACGAAGAAATCTTTGCAGAAGCAGATGTGATTTTTCTAGGAGTAAAGCCTGCACAGTTCTCAGACTTGCTTTCTCAATATCAGGCTATCCTTGAAAAAAGAGCAAGTCTTCTTTTGATTTCCATGGCAGCTGGATTGACTTTAGAAAAACTGGCTAGTCTTCTTCCAAGTCAGCACAGAATTATTCGTATGATGCCAAATACCCCTGCTTCTATCGGACAAGGAGTGATTAGTTATGCCTTGTCTCCTAATTGCAGGGCTGAGGACAGTGAGCTATTTTGTCAGCTTTTAACCAAGGCTGGCCTCTTGGTTGAACTTGGGGAAGGCTTAATCGACGCGGCGACAGGTCTTGCAGGCTGTGGGCCGGCTTTTGTCTATCTCTTTATTGAGGCCTTGGCAGATGCAGGTGTTCAGACTGGATTGCCAAGAGAAACGGCATTGAAAATGGCTGCTCAAACTGTGGTAGGAGCTGGGCAATTGGTCCTTGAAAGTCAGCAACATCCTGGAGTATTGAAAGACCAAGTCTGTAGCCCAGGCGGTTCGACTATCGCTGGTGTAGCGAGTCTAGAAGCGCATGCTTTTCGAGGGACAGTTATGGATGCAGTTGGTCAAGCCTACAAACGAACACAAGAATTAGGTAAATAAGAGGTGGCTTTGTCTGCCTCTTTTATGGTGGTTGATACTCTTCGAAAATCTCTTCAAACTGCGTCAGCTTCCATCTGCAACCTCAAAACAGTGTTTTGAGCAACTTGCGGCTAGCTTCCTAGTTTGCTCTTTGATTTTCATTGAGTATGAAATGAGAAGACAAAAAAGATTGTCACAAACCCCTATTTTTTTGATAGAATAGAAGTAGTAAAAAAGAAATGAGTTAGACATGTCAAAAGGATTTTTAGTCTCTCTTGAGGGACCAGAGGGAGCAGGCAAGACCAGTGTTTTAGAGGCTCTGCTCCCAATTTTAGAGGAAAAAGGGGTAGAGGTGCTGACGACCCGTGAACCTGGCGGAGTCTTGATTGGGGAGAAGATTCGGGAAGTGATTTTGGATCCAAGTCATACTCAGATGGATGCGAAGACAGAGCTTTTGCTCTATATCGCCAGTCGCAGACAACACTTGGTGGAAAAAGTTCTCCCTGCCCTTGAAGCTGGCAAGTTGGTTATTATGGATCGCTTTATTGATAGTTCTGTTGCCTATCAGGGATTTGGTCGTGGCTTGGACATTGACGCCATTGAGTGGCTCAATCAGTTTGCGACAGATGGACTTAAACCTGATTTGACACTCTATTTTGACATCGAGGTGGAAGAAGGACTGGCTCGCATTGCTGCTAATAGTAATCGCGAGGTCAATCGTTTGGACTTAGAAGGTTTGGACTTGCACAAAAAAGTTCGTCAAGGTTACCTTTCTCTTCTGTACAAAGAAGGAAATCGCATCGTCAAGATTGATGCGAGTTTTCCTTTGGAGCAGGTTGTGAAAACTACCAAGGCTGTCTTGTTTGATAGAATGGGATTAGCTAAATGAAACAAGATCAACTAAAGGCCTGGCAGCCAGATCAGTTTGACCGCTTTGTCCGTATCCTAGAACAAGACCAGCTCAATCATGCCTATCTCTTTTCAGGTTTCTTTGGAAGCTTGGAAATGGCGCAGTTTTTGGCTAAGAGCCTCTTTTGTACGGATAAAATTGGCGTTCTACCATGTGAGAAATGTCGAAATTGCAAGCTGATTGAACAGGAAGAATTTCCCGATGTTACTTTAATCAAGCCAGTCAATCAGGTCATCAAGACAGAACGGATTCGAGAATTAGTGGGGCAGTTTTCTCAAGCAGGGATTGAAAACCAACAACAGGTCTTTATTATCGAGCAAGCTGAGAAAATGCATCCTAATGCAACCAATTCTCTGCTCAAGGTCATCGAAGAACCCCAGAGTGAGGTTTATATTTTCTTCTTGACCAGCGATGAGGAAAAGATCTTACCAACAATCCGAAGTCGGACGCAAATTTTTCACTTTAAAAAACAAGAAGAGAAGCTCATCTTGCTCTTAGAACAAATGGGACTGGTTAAGAAAAAAGCGACTCTCCTAGCTCAGTTTAGTCAATCGCGAGCTGAAGCAGAAAAATTAGCTAATCAGGCAAGTTTTTGGACCTTGGTTGATGAAAGTGAACGCCTGCTGACTTGGTTAGTGGCTAAGAAAAAAGAAAGTTATTTGCAAGTTGCCAAACTAGCTAGCTTGGCAGATGACAAGGAAAAACAAGATCAGGTTTTACGGATTCTTGAAGTTCTCTGTGGACAAGATATCCTACAAGCAAGAGTAAGAGTGATTTTACAAGATTTGCTAGAAGCTAGAAAAATGTGGCAAGCTAATGTCAGCTTTCAAAATGCCATGGAATATCTGGTCTTGAAAGAAATATAAACTCAAAAATGAACGATAATGAAAGGAAAGGGCTGTTTTATGGACAAAAAAGAATTATTTGACGCGCTGGATGATTTTTCCCAACAGTTATTGGTAACCTTGGCCGATGTGGAAGCCATCAAGAAAAATCTCAAGAGCCTGGTAGAGGAAAATACAGCTCTTCGTTTGGAAAATAGTAAATTGCGCGAACGCTTGGGTGAGGTGGAAGCAGACGCTCCTGTCAAGGCTAAGCATGTTCGTGAAAGTGTCCGTCGAATTTATAAAGATGGATTTCACGTATGTAATGATTTTTATGGACAACGTCGAGAGCAGGACGAGGAATGTATGTTCTGTGACGAGTTGTTATACAGGGAGTAGGCATGCAGATTCAAAAAAGTTTTAAGGGGCAGTCTCCCTATGGCAAGCTGTACCTAGTGGCAACGCCGATTGGCAATCTAGATGATATGACCTTTCGAGCTATCCAGACCTTGAAAGAAGTGGACTGGATTGCTGCTGAGGACACGCGCAATACAGGTCTATTGCTCAAGCATTTTGACATTTCTACCAAGCAAATCAGTTTTCATGAGCACAATGCCAAGGAAAAGATTCCTGATTTGATTGGTTTCCTGAAAGCAGGGCAAAGTATTGCTCAGGTATCCGACGCGGGTCTGCCTAGCATCTCAGACCCTGGTCATGATTTGGTTAAGGCAGCAATTGAGGAAGAAATTGCGGTTGTGACTGTTCCAGGTGCCTCTGCAGGAATTTCTGCCTTGATTGCCAGTGGTTTAGCGCCACAGCCACATATCTTTTACGGCTTTTTACCGAGAAAATCAGGCCAGCAAAAGCAATTTTTTGACTCGAAAAAAGACTATCCTGAAACTCAAATTTTCTATGAATCGCCTCATCGTGTGGCAGATACGTTAGAAAATATGCTAGAAGTCTATGGTGACCGCTCGGTCGTTTTAGTCAGGGAATTGACTAAAATCTATGAAGAATACCAAAGAGGTACCATTTCTGAATTGCTGGAAAGTATCGCTGCAACGCCACTCAAGGGCGAATGCCTTCTCATTGTTGAAGGTGCCAGCCAAGATGTGGAGGAAAAAGATGAGGAGGACTTGTTCTTAGAAATCAAAGCCCGTATCCAGCAAGGCATGAAGAAAAATCAAGCTATCAAGGAAGTCGCTAAGATTTACCAGTGGAATAAGAGTCAACTCTACGCTGCCTATCACGACTGGGAAGAAAATCAAGAAAATGACTAAACAGGGAAGTTTGCCTTCTTCCCTTTTTTTGTTATACTAGTAGAAGAAAAAATTAGAAAGATTTGTGGGAGTGAAAAAGTCCTGTGGACTTTTTCAGCCTGAGCCAAGAAATTCGAAAACTCTTAAGTTTGATTGGCTTTTTCAATGTGAACCTTGTCTTCACACTCCCAAAGAGGTATTAGTGTCGTGTCTCAATCTTATATCAATGTTATCGGTGCTGGTTTGGCAGGTTCTGAAGCAGCCTACCAAATTGCAGAACGTGGTATTCCAGTTAAACTTTATGAAATGCGTGGTGTCAAGTCAACACCTCAACACAAAACAGACAATTTTGCAGAGTTAGTTTGTTCCAATTCTCTTCGTGGAGATGCTCTGACAAATGCAGTTGGTCTTCTCAAGGAAGAAATGCGTCGCTTGGGTTCTGTTATTTTGGAATCTGCTGAAGCTACACGTGTTCCTGCAGGTGGTGCCCTTGCGGTGGACCGTGATGGATTCTCCCATATGGTGACTGAGAAAGTTGCCAACCACCCTTTGATTGAAGTGGTTCGTGATGAAATTACAGAATTGCCGACAGATGTTATTACAGTTGTGGCGACCGGTCCCTTGACTAGCGATGCTCTAGCTGAAAAGATTCATGCTCTCAATGACGGCGATGGTTTCTATTTCTACGATGCAGCAGCGCCTATTATCGATGTCAACACTATCGATATGAGCAAGGTCTATCTCAAGTCTCGTTATGATAAGGGAGAAGCAGCCTATCTCAACGCGCCTATGACCAAGCAAGAGTTTATGGATTTCCATGAAGCCTTGGTCAATGCGGAAGAAGCACCGCTCAATTCCTTTGAAAAAGAAAAGTACTTTGAAGGATGTATGCCAATCGAAGTCATGGCTAAACGAGGTATTAAAACCATGCTTTATGGTCCTATGAAACCAGTCGGTTTGGAGTATCCGGACGACTACACAGGCCCTCGTGATGGAGAATTCAAAACACCTTATGCAGTTGTTCAGCTTCGTCAGGATAATGCAGCTGGTAGCCTATACAATATCGTTGGTTTCCAGACCCACCTCAAATGGGGAGAACAAAAACGTGTCTTCCAAATGATTCCAGGTCTTGAAAATGCGGAGTTTGTTCGTTATGGTGTCATGCACCGCAATTCTTATATGGATTCACCAAATCTTCTTGAGCAGACTTACCGTTCTAAGAAACAACCAAATCTCTTCTTTGCTGGTCAGATGACGGGTGTAGAGGGTTATGTTGAATCAGCGGCGTCAGGCTTGATTGCGGGAATTAACGCGGCTCGTCTTTTCAAGGGAGAAAGCGAGGCTATTTTCCCAGAAACAACAGCGATTGGAAGTCTGGCTCATTACATCACCCATGCCGATAGCAAACATTTCCAACCAATGAATGTCAATTTTGGAATCATCAAGGAGTTGGAAGGCGAACGTATTCGTGATAAGAAGGCTCGTTATGAAAAAATTGCAGAGCGTGCCCTCAGCGATTTAGAGGAATTTTTAACTGTCTAATTTTTTTGAAAGAATTGCTCATGATACTATAAAAATCTTAGAAATTGTGATAAAATAGGTAGGATAAAAAAAGGAGAGTGAAAATGGCGAATCCCAAGTATAAACGTATTTTAATCAAGTTATCAGGTGAAGCCCTTGCCGGTGAACGTGGCGTAGGGATTGATATCCAAACAGTTCAAACAATCGCAAAAGAGATTCAAGAAGTTCATAGCTTAGGTATCGAAATTGCCCTTGTTATCGGAGGAGGAAATCTCTGGCGTGGAGAACCTGCAGCAGAAGCAGGTATGGACCGCGTTCAGGCAGATTACACAGGAATGCTTGGGACTGTTATGAATGCTCTTGTGATGGCAGATTCATTGCAACAAGTTGGGGTTGATACACGTGTGCAAACAGCTATTGCTATGCAACAAGTGGCAGAGCCTTATGTCCGTGGACGTGCCCTTCGTCACCTTGAAAAAGGTCGTATCGTTATCTTTGGTGCCGGAATTGGTTCACCTTACTTCTCAACAGATACAACAGCGGCCCTTCGTGCAGCTGAAATCGAAGCAGATGCCATCCTTATGGCTAAAAATGGGGTCGATGGTGTTTACAATGCCGATCCTAAGAAGGACAAGACAGCCGTTAAGTTTGAAGAATTGACCCACCGTGACGTTATCAATAAAGGTCTTCGTATCATGGATTCAACAGCTTCAACCCTCTCAATGGACAACGACATTGACTTGGTTGTCTTCAATATGAACCAACCAGGCAACATCAAACGTGTCGTATTTGGTGAAAATATCGGAACAACAGTTTCAAACAATATCGAAGAAAAGGAATAAGAAAGATTATGGCTAATGCAATTATTGAAAAAGCTAAAGAGAGAATGACCCAATCTCACCAATCACTTGCTCGTGAATTTGGTGGTATCCGTGCTGGCCGTGCCAATGCAAGCTTGCTGGACCGTGTACATGTAGAATACTATGGAGTCGAAACTCCTCTTAACCAAATCGCTTCAATTACCATTCCAGAAGCGCGTGTTTTGTTGGTGACACCATTTGACAAGTCTTCATTGAAAGACATCGAACGTGCCTTGAACGCTTCTGATCTTGGTATCACGCCAGCTAACGACGGTTCTGTTATTCGTTTGGTTATCCCTGCTCTCACAGAAGAAACTCGTCGTGACCTTGCTAAAGAAGTGAAGAAGGTCGGCGAAAATGCTAAAGTGGCTGTCCGCAATATCCGTCGTGATGCTATGGATGAAGCTAAGAAACAGGAAAAAGCAAAAGAAATCACTGAAGACGAATTGAAGACTCTTGAAAAAGATATTCAAAAAGTAACAGACGATGCTGTTAAACACATCGACGACATGACTGCCAACAAAGAGAAAGAACTTTTGGAAGTCTAAAAATAAACAGAAAAACTCAGTTGGCATTGCTGGCTGAGTTTTATTCGAAAGAAGGAAATATGAATACAAATCTTGCAAGTTTTATCGTTGGACTCATCATCGATGAAAACGACCGTTTTTACTTTGTGCAAAAGGATGGCCAAACCTATGCTCTTGCTAAGGAAGAAGGCCAACATACAGTAGGGGATACGGTCAAAGGTTTTGCCTACACGGATATGAAGCAAAAACTCCGCCTGACAACCTTAGAAGTGACTGCCACTCAGGACCAATTTGGTTGGGGCCGTGTTACAGAGGTTCGTAAGGACTTGGGTGTCTTTGTGGATACAGGCCTTCCTGACAAGGAAATCGTTGTGTCACTCGATATTCTCCCTGAGCTCAAGGAACTCTGGCCTAAGAAGGGCGACCAACTCTACATCCGTCTTGAAGTGGACAAGAAAGACCGTATCTGGGGCCTCTTGGCCTATCAAGAAGACTTCCAACGTCTAGCTCGTCCTGCCTACAACAACATGCAGAACCAAAACTGGCCAGCCATTGTTTACCGCCTCAAGCTGTCAGGAACTTTTGTTTACCTACCAGAAAATAACATGCTTGGCTTTATCCATCCTAGCGAGCGCTATGCAGAGCCACGTTTGGGGCAAGTTTTAGATGCGCGTGTCATTGGTTTTCGTGAAGTGGACCGTACCTTGAACCTCTCCCTCAAACCACGTTCCTTTGAAATGTTGGAAAATGATGCCCAGATGATTTTGACTTACTTGGAAAGCAATGGAGGTTTTATGACCTTGAATGATAAGTCATCTCCAGACGACATCAAGGCAACCTTTGGAATTTCTAAAGGGCAGTTCAAGAAGGCACTTGGTGGCTTGATGAAGGCTGGCAAAATCAAGCAAGACCAGTTTGGGACAGAGTTGATTTAGGGAGACATATGAGAAAATCATTTTACACTTGGCTTATGACTGAGCGCAATCCTAAAAGTAATAGTCCTAAAGCTATCTTGGCAGACCTAGCTTTTGAAGAGTCAGCCTTTCCAAAACACACAGATGATTTTGATGAGGTGAGTCGTTTTTTGGAAGAACATGCTAGTTTCTCTTTTAACCTAGGAGACTTTGACGCCATCTGGCAAGAATACTTAGAACACTAGCATGATTCACTGGGTTTGGGCTAGTAATTTCTCCACCCCTTTGCTATAATAAAAAGAAATAAAAGGATTAGAGAGGTTCTTTATTTGAAGGAACATTCAATAGACATTCAACTGAGTCACCCAGATGACCTGTTTCATCTTTTTGGTTCCAATGAACGCCATCTTCGTTTGATGGAAGAAGAGCTTGATGTGGTGATTCATGCTCGTACGGAGATTGTGCAGGTTTTGGGAGAAGAGACTACCTGTGAGGAAGCCCGTCAGGTTATTCAGGCTTTGATGGTCTTGGTAAATCGTGGGATGACCGTTGGTACGCCAGATGTGGTGACTGCAATTAGCATGGTCAAAAACGATGAAATTGATAAGTTTGTCGCCCTTTACGAAGAAGAAATTATCAAGGACAATACAGGGAAGCCTATCCGTGTCAAAACACTGGGTCAAAAACTTTATGTGGATAGTGTTAAACAGCATGATGTGACCTTTGGAATCGGACCAGCAGGGACAGGGAAGACCTTTCTTGCAGTGACCTTGGCAGTGACTGCCCTTAAACGTGGGCAAGTCAAACGGATTATCTTAACACGTCCAGCGGTGGAAGCAGGAGAGAGTCTAGGTTTTCTTCCGGGTGATCTTAAGGAGAAGGTAGATCCTTACCTTCGCCCTGTTTATGATGCCTTGTATCAGATTCTGGGAAAAGACCAAACAACTCGACTCATGGAGCGTGAAATTATCGAGATTGCACCTCTTGCCTACATGCGTGGACGAACCTTGGATGATGCCTTTGTCATTCTCGATGAGGCTCAAAATACGACCATCATGCAGATGAAGATGTTCTTGACGCGTTTAGGTTTTCATTCTAAGATGATTGTCAATGGAGATATCAGTCAGATTGACCTGCCACGTAACGTCAAGTCTGGTCTGATTGATGCCCAAGAAAAACTCAAGAACATCCACCAAATCGATTTTGTTCATTTTTCAGCCAAGGATGTGGTTCGCCATCCAGTTGTTGCTCAGATTATCCGAGCTTATGAACCAGCTCCAGTTAAAAAAGAAGAGAGTGAAGAATTAGATCCTCAACCTCTATCTGAAGGATAGTTCTTTTGTACTTAAAGTTATCTCAATGCTAAATCTATAGTAGATTGAAGCTAGCATAGTACGTCGTGATTGCTAAAACATTTCTAGAAATTAATTTGACTCTCCTAATCGATTTGTTCATATTTTATTTCAATCTACTATAAATTTGCGTTTTAAATGTTTCATTCAATATCCTTGTATTAGATTAGAAACGTTTCAAGTGGTGGAATCCTATGGAATCAATCTTTTTAAAACTAGCTCAGTATCCAATAGTGGAGACAGAGCGTTTATTGCTTAGACCTGTAACCTTGGATGATGCGGAAGCTATGTTTGACTATGCCTCGGATAAGGATAATACACGTTACACTTTTCTAACCAATCAAAGCTTGGAAGAAACCAAGAATAACATTGCTCAGTTCTACTTGGTCAATCCCTTGGGACGGTGGGGAATAGAACTAAAAAGCAATGTCAAATTTATCGGAACCATTGATTTGCACAAGATTGATCCTGCTTTTAAGAAGGCAGCCATTGGCTACATTATCCATAAAAAGTATTGGAATCAAGGATTGACGACAGAAGCCAATCGTGCCGTAATTGAGCTGGCTTTTGAGAAGATTGGAATGAACAAGTTAGTTGCTTTACACGATAAGGATAATCCTGCATCTGGAAAGGTCATGGAGAAATCAGGAATGCATTTTTCCCACGTAGAACCATATGCTTGTATGGATCAGCATGAAAAAGGACGAATCGTTACAAGAGTTCATTATGTCTTGACCAAGGAAGACTATTTTGCAAATAAATAAGCAGTTGAGAAGAAATTTTCAACTGTTTTTTCTTCCTCTTACGAATAATCTAAGAGAGGAGAAAATATGGAAGCAATTATCGAGAAAATTAAAGAGTATAAAATCATTGTTATCTGTATCGGTCTGGGCTTACTTGTAGGAGGATTTTTCCTGCTAAAACCAGCTCCACAAACACCTGTCAAGGAAAGGAGTTTGCAGGCAGAAGTTGCAGCAGTTTCCAAGGATTCGGTATCCGAAAAGGATGTGAAGAAGGAAGAAAAGGAAGAATCCCTTGAACAAGAACTAATCACAGTAGATGTAAAAGGAGCTGTTAAAGCACCAGGAATTTATGATTTGCCTGTAGGTAGTAGAGTCAATGACGCTGTTCAGAAGGCTGGTGGCTTGACAGAGCAAGCAGACAGCAAGGCACTCAATCTAGCTCAGAAAGTTAGTGACGAGGCTCTGGTTTACGTTCCCACTAAGGGAGAAGAGGCAGCTAGTCAGCAGGCAGGTCCTAGGACGGCTTCTTCGACGAGCAAGGAAAAGAAGGTCAATCTCAACAAGGCCAGTTTGGAAGAGCTTAAACAGGTCAAGGGACTGGGAGGAAAACGAGCTCAGGACATTATCGACCATCGTGAGATAAATGGGAAATTCAAGTCGGTTGAGGAACTCAAGAAAGTCTCTGGCATTGGTGCTAAGACTATAGAAAAGTTAAAAGACTATGTTACAGTGGATTAAGAATTTCCCCATTCCCCTAATTTACCTGAGTTTTCTATTGCTATGGCTTTACTACGCCATTTTCTCAGCATCATATATCGCACTGTTAGGCTTCGTTTTTCTGCTAGTCTGTCTCTTTATCCAATTTCCGTGGAAGTCTGTTAGAAAAGTTCTAGTGATTTGTGGAATCTTTGGTTTCTGGTTTCTGTTTCAAAATTGGCAACAGAGTCAAGCGAGTCAAAATTTGGCGGATTCTGTTGAAAGGGTGCGGATTTTGCCTGACACTATTAAGGTCAATGGTGATAGTCTGTCCTTTCGTGGTAAGCATGATGGACGCATTTTTCAAGTTTATTATAAACTCCAGTCCGAGGAGGAAAAAGAAGCCTTTCAAGCTTTAACCGATCTTCATGAGATAGGACTAGAAGGAAAGCTTTCGGAGCCAGAAGGGCAGAGAAATTTTGGTGGCTTTGACTACCAAGCTTACCTGAAGACTCAGGGAATTTACCAGACTCTCAATATCAAAAAAATCCAGTCACTTCAAAAGGTTGGCAGTTGGGATATAGGTGAAAACCTGTCCAGTTTACGCCGAAAGGCTGTGGTTTGGATAAAGACACATTTTCCAGACCCTATGCGCAATTACATGACGGGGCTTCTATTAGGACATCTAGACACCGACTTTGAGGAGATGAATGAGCTTTATTCCAGTCTAGGAATTATCCACCTCTTTGCCTTATCAGGCATGCAGGTAGGTTTTTTCATGGATGGATTTAAGAAACTTCTCTTGCGATTGGGCTTGACCCAAGAAAAGTTGAAGTGGTTGACTTATCCCTTTTCCCTTATCTATGCGAGGCTAACTGGATTTTCAGCATCGGTCATTCGCAGTCTCTTGCAAAAATTATTGGCTCAACATGGTGTTAAGGGCTTGGATAATTTTGCCCTGACTGTGCTTGTTCTCTTTATCGTCATGCCCAACTTTTTCTTGACAGCAGGAGGAGTCTTGTCCTGCGCTTATGCTTTTATCTTGACCATGACTAGCAAAGAAGGCGAGGGGCTCCATGCTGTTGCTAGAGAAAGTCTTGTCATTTCTTTGGGTATATTACCCATTTTATCCTTCTATTTTGCAGAATTTCAACCATGGTCCATCCTTTTGACCTTTGTCTTTTCCTTTCTATTTGACTTGGTCTTCTTACCTCTCTTGTCTATCTTATTTGCCCTTTCTTTTATCTATCCAGTTATTCAGCTTAATTTTCTCTTTGAGTGGTTGGAAAGCATTATTCGTTTGGTATCACAGGTGGCAAGTAGGCCTCTGGTCTTTGGACAACCCAATGCATGGCTGTTGATACTACTATTAATTTCTTTGGCTTTGGTCTATGATTTGAGGAAAAGCATAAAAAGGCTAGCAGTATTGAGCTTATTGATTACGGGTATCTTTTTCTTGACTAAGCATCCACTGGAAAATGAAATTACCATGCTGGATGTGGGGCAAGGAGAAAGTATTTTCTTACGGGATGTAACTGGGAAAACCATTCTCATAGATGTCGGTGGCAAGGTAGAATCTGATAAGAAAATCGAAAAATGGCAAGAAAGGACGACGACCAGCAATGCCCAGCGAACCTTGATTCCCTATCTCAAAAGTCGAGGAGTAGCTAAGATTGACCAGCTAATTTTGACTAACACGGACAAGGAGCATGTTGGAGATTTGTTAGAGGTGAACAAGGCATTCCATGTAGGGGAGATCTTAGTATCAAAAGGCAGTTTGAAACAGAAGGAATTTGTGGCAGAACTACAGGCAATTCAAACCAAGGTGCGCAGTGTGACAGCAGGAGAGAACTTGCCAATTTTTGGAAGTCAGTTAGAAGTCTTATCTCCAAGGAAAATAGGAGATGGAGGTTATGATGATTCCCTGGTTCTGTATGGAAAACTTTTGGATAAGTACTTTCTCTTCACAGGAAATTTGGAGGAGAAAGGGGAGAAGGAATTGCTGAAGCAGTATCCTGACCTAGAAGTGGATGTTTTGAAAGCTGGCCAACATGGCTCTAAAAAATCATCAAATTCAGCCTTTTTAGAACATCTCAAACCAGAGATGACTCTCATCTCAGTTGGAAAGAACAATCGAACGAAACTCCCCCATCAGGAAACCTTGACACGACTGGAAGGTATCAATAGCAAAGTTTACCGAACTGACCAGCAAGGAGCTATACGCTTTAAAGGTTGGAAAAATTGGAAAATCGAAAGTGTTCGATAGGAAGGACAAATATTATATATTAGTAAAATAAACTAAAAATCTGTTGCATAATAATGATAAAAACGATATAATGAAAGCGTATTCAAGTTCAATGATATAAAACTATTAAAAATTAGTAAAAACCATTTAATTAGTTAGTTTATGATCTATTGGTCTTTTTCAGTCCAGTGTATCTGCTGTGAGCGTTCTTAAAACTTATAGGTATGATTGGAAAGTGTAGTACGAACTATCACAGTCTCGTTATGACAGCTATTCAGAGTATAAAGTTGGTTCTGGCTGAAATTACAATCGTTATGAGGTACTAAACTACTACAGCGGAGGCTATTAATCCAAAAAGGAGGGCTAGATATGTTGCAGCTTACTCATGTGACCTTAAAAACGCGACAAGTCATCTTACAAGATGTTGATTTTACATTTGAAAAGGGTAGGATTTATGGTATTCTTGCTATCAATGGCTCTGGAAAGACGACACTATTCCGCGCCATTAGCAACTTAATTCCCATAAGTAGTGGAAATATCGCAGTCCCTCCTTCTTTATTTTATTATGAGAGTATTGAATGGCTGGATGGAAACTTAAGTGGGATGGACTACCTTCGTCTTATCAAAAACATCTGGAAGTCAGGGCTGAACTTGGGGGATGAAATTGATTACTGGGAAATGTCTGACTATATCAGCCTTCCCATCCGCAAGTATTCCTTAGGCATGAAGCAACGCTTGGTGATTGCCATGTATTTCCTCAGTCAGGCGAAATGCTGGCTCATGGATGAGATTACAAATGGCTTAGATGAGTATTATCGACAGAAGTTTTTTGATAGGCTAGCACAAATCGATAGACAAGAGCAACTGGTTCTTTTAAGTTCCCACTATAAGGAAGAGTTGGTTGATGTCTGCGATAGAGTAGTAACCATTCATCAGGGGCAAATAGAAGAGGTTTAGTTTATGAAAGATGTTAGTCTATTTTTATTAAAAAAAGTTTTCAAAAGTCGCTTAAACTGGATTATCTTAGCTTTATTTGTATCTGGACTCGGTGTTACCTTTTATTTTAATAGTCAGACTGCAAACTCCGTCAGCTTGGAGAGCGAGTTGGAAACCCGTCTTGTAAAAAATGAGAGAGTCATCAATGAATATGAAGAGAAACTCTCCCAAATATCTGACACCAGCTCGGAGGAATACCAGTTTGCTAAAGAAAATTTAGACTCGCAAAAAAATCATTTGACTCAAAAGACAGAAATTCTGACTTTATTAAAAGAAGGGCGCTGGAAAGAAGCCTACTATTTGCAGTGGCAAGATGTAGAGAAGAGTTATGAAATTTTATCAAAGGAACCGACTGCTAGTTCTGACTTAAAAATGGCGGTTGACCGCGAACGAAAGACTTACCAAGCCCTGTATCCCTTGAACATAAAAGCACATACTTTGGAGTTTCCGACCCACGGGATTGATCAGATTGTCTGGATTTTAGAGGCTATCATCCCAACCTTGTTTGTAGTTGCTATTATTTTTATGCTAACGCAACTATTTGCAGAAAGATATCAAAATCATCTGGATACAGCTCAGTTATATCCTTTTTCAAAAGTGACATTTGCAATGTCTTCTCTTGGAGTTGGGGTGGGCTATGTAACTGTGCTGTTTATCGGAATCAGCGGATTTTCTTTTCTAGTGGGAAGTCTGATAAGTGGTTTTGGACAGTTAGATTATCCCTACCCGATTTATAGCTTAGTGAATCAAGAGGTAACTATTGGAAAGATACAAGATGTGTTATTTCCTAGCTTGCTCTTAACTTTCTTAGCCTTTATCGTCATTGTGGAAGTCGTCTACTTGATTGCTTACTTTTTCAAGCAAAAAATGCCTGTCCTCTTTCTTTCACTTATTGGGATTGTTGGCTTATTGTTTGGCATTCAAACAATTCATCCTCTTCAAAGGATTGCACATCTGATTCCCTTTACTTACTTGCGTTCAGTGGAGATTTTATCTGGAAGATTACCTAAGCTGATTGATAATGTCAATCTAAATTGGGACATGGGGCTAGTTTTACTTCCTTGCCTGATTATCCTTTTGTTAGTGGGGATTCTATTTATCGAAAGATGGGGAAGTTTACGGAAAAAGGAAGTTTTTAATAGATTCTAGCTTTCCTATAGGGAAAATAAGTAAAAACTAACATAGAGAGGGAATCAACTTGGTTCTCTCTTTTTGATGTGGAAACCAAGCCAAAATACAAACACAAACTTTTCAAAAAAATAACTTTTTATCTTGACAAGGGCTAGAAAACTTGGTATCATATAAAAGTTGAGAAAAGCAGAAGTGAGAGCTTCTCGCCTTGTGACATTAAGTTGCCTGGCCCTACGGATGAAAAGTTTCTAAGAAACGCTATCATAACGTGCGGGCTTGTATATTTACGAGTCCGCTATTGTTTTTCTCTAATAAAACAAAAGAGGTGAAAACCATAGCAAAGCAAGACTTATTCATCAATGATGAGATTCGTGTACGTGAAGTTCGCTTGATTGGTCTTGAAGGAGAACAGCTAGGCATCAAGCCACTCAGTGAAGCGCAAGCTTTAGCTGATAACGCTAATGTTGACCTAGTATTGATTCAACCCCAAGCCAAACCGCCTGTTGCAAAAATTATGGACTACGGTAAGTTCAAATTTGAGTACCAGAAGAAGCAAAAAGAACAACGTAAAAAACAAAGTGTTGTTACTGTGAAAGAAGTTCGTCTAAGTCCAACTATTGACAAGGGTGACTTTGATACAAAACTTCGCAATGCACGCAAATTCCTTGAAAAAGGAAATAAAGTTAAGGTATCTATTCGCTTTAAGGGTCGTATGATTACCCATAAAGAGATTGGTGCAAAAGTTTTAGCCGAGTTTGCTGAAGCAACTCAAGATATTGCCATCATCGAACAACGTGCTAAAATGGATGGACGTCAAATGTTCATGCAATTGGCGCCAGCGACTGACAAAAAATAATTGTCAGAAAGTTAAATAAAGGAGAAAAAATCATGCCAAAACAAAAAACACACCGCGCATCAGCTAAACGTTTCAAACGTACAGGTTCTGGTGGACTTAAACGTTTCCGTGCTTACACTTCTCACCGTTTCCACGGAAAAACTAAGAAACAACGTCGTCATCTTCGTAAAGCATCTATGGTGCATTCAGGAGATTACAAACGTATCAAAGCAATGCTTACTCGCTTGAAATAATAGCTTGACTGTAAGTAAACAATTCTAGGAAATATTTGGAGGAAATAAAACATGGCACGTGTTAAAGGTGGCGTTGTATCACGCAAACGTCGTAAACGTATTCTTAAATTAGCAAAAGGTTACTATGGAGCTAAACACATCTTGTTCCGTACTGCAAAAGAACAAGTAATGAACTCTTACTACTATGCATACCGTGACCGTCGTCAGAAAAAACGTGACTTCCGCAAATTGTGGATCACTCGTATCAACGCGGCAGCTCGTATGAACGGACTTTCATACTCACAATTGATGCATGGTTTGAAATTGGCTGAGATCGAAGTTAACCGTAAAATGCTTGCTGACTTGGCTGTTAACGATGCAGCAGCTTTCACAGCTCTTGCAGATGCAGCTAAAGCAAAACTTTGTAAATAATGACAGATAAGACTGGAACAGGATTGTCCCAGTCTTTTTAAAAATAAAGGAGAAAAATATGGCTTCAAAAATGCTACACACTTGCTTGCGAGTAGAAAATCTTGAAAAATCAATTGCATTCTATCAAGATGCTTTTGGTTTTAAAGAATTGCGTCGCAGAGATTTTCCAGATCATGCCTTCACGATTGTCTATCTAGGACTTGAGGGTGACGACTATGAGTTAGAGTTGACTTATAACTACGATCATGGTCCTTATGTGGTTGGAGATGGGTTTGCCCATATCGCCCTCAGTACACCTGATCTTGAAGCTCTTCATCAAGAGCACAGTGCCAAAGGCTATGAAGTAACTGAACCAAATGGTCTACCAGGAACTGCACCAAACTATTACTTTGTCAAAGACCCTGATGGCTACAAGGTTGAAGTCATTCGTGAAAAATAATCTCGTGAGGTCAAGTAGAATGTTCGTTTTCTACTTGACTTTTTTTAGCTGAAAGAGTATACTAGTAAAAATTTAACCTTTAAGGGGAGTCCAGAGAGACTCACAAGGTGTCAGATAAAAGAATAGTGCAATTTTCTAGAGGAGACTTTTTGAGTGTGCTCTCTTGTGTTGTACGATTTTAACTGAGGCCTTGCACTAGCAAGGTCTTTTCTTTATCTGGTCCCCTTAAAATTTAAGGAGGAAAAGTCATGAATCCCACATGTAAGAAACGTTTGGGTACGATTCGATTGGAAACCATGAAGGTGGTTGCACAGGAGGAAATCGCGCCAGCAATCTTTGAATTAGTCCTAGAAGGAGAAATGGTTGAAGCTATGCGGGCAGGGCAATTTCTTCATCTGCGTGTGCCTGATGACGCCCATCTCTTGCGTCGCCCTATTTCAATTTCGTCTATTGATAAGGTTAACAAGCAGTGTCACCTCATTTATCGGATTGAAGGTGCTGGTACAGCTATTTTTTCAACCTTAAGTCAGGGAGATACTCTTGATGTGATGGGGCCTCAGGGGAATGGTTTTGACTTGTCTGACCTGGATGAGCAGAGCCAGATTCTCTTAGTTGGAGGGGGGATTGGTGTACCTCCTTTACTTGAGGTGGCCAAGGAATTGCATGCGAGTGGAGTAAAAGTAGTGACAGTCCTTGGTTTTGCTAATAAGGATGCTGTTATTTTAGAGACGGAATTAGCTCAATATGGTGAGGTCTTTGTAACGACAGATGATGGTTCTTATGGAATTAAGGGAAATGTTTCCGTTGTCATCAAGGATTTAGACAGTCAGTTTGATGCTGTTTACTCATGTGGGGCGCCTGGAATGATGAAGTATATCAATCAAACCTTTTATGACCACCCAAGAGCCTATCTATCTCTAGAATCTCGTATGGCTTGTGGGATGGGGGCTTGCTATGCCTGCGTCCTAAAAGTGCCAGAAAGCGAGACGGTCAGCCAACGCGTCTGTGAAGATGGCCCTGTTTTCCGCACAGGAACAGTTGTATTATAAGGAGAAAATTATGACTACAAATCGTTTACAAGTTTCTCTACCAGGCTTGGATTTGAAAAATCCGATTATTCCAGCATCAGGCTGTTTTGGTTTTGGTCAAGAGTATGCCAAGTACTATGATTTAGACCTTTTAGGTTCTATTATGATCAAGGCGACAACTCTTGAACCCCGCTTTGGCAATCCAACTCCAAGGGTGGCAGAGACACCCGCTGGTATGCTTAATGCAATTGGCTTGCAAAATCCTGGTTTGGAAGTTGTTTTGGCCGAAAAGCTACCTTGGTTGGAAAGAGAATATCCAAATCTTCCTATTATTGCCAATGTAGCTGGTTTTTCAAAACAAGAGTATGCGGCTGTTTCTAGTGGTATTTCCAAGGCAGTTAATGTAAAGGCTATTGAGCTCAATATTTCTTGTCCCAACGTAGATCACTGTAATCATGGACTCCTGATTGGTCAAGATCCAGATTTAGCTTATGATGTGGTGAAAGCAGCTGTGGAAGCCTCTGATGTGCCAGTTTATGTCAAATTAACCCCTAGTGTGACCGATATCGTCACTGTCGCAAAAGCTGCAGAAGATGCGGGAGCAAGTGGATTGACCATGATCAATACCCTAGTTGGAATGCGCTTTGATCTCAAAACCAGAAAACCAATCTTGGCCAATGGAACAGGTGGAATGTCTGGTCCAGCAGTATTTCCAGTAGCCCTCAAACTCATCCGCCAAGTCGCCCAAACAACAGACCTGCCTATCATTGGAATGGGAGGAGTGGATTCGGCTGAAGCTGCCCTAGAAATGTATCTGGCTGGAGCATCTGCTATTGGAGTTGGAACAGCCAACTTTACCAATCCTTATGCCTGCCCTGATATTATTGAAAATCTGCCAAAAGTCATGGACAAATACGGCATCAGCAGTCTAGGAAATCTACGCAAGGAAGTAAAAGCCAGCCTTAGATAAGCTAGACCATCCTTATTGTCAATAAGAAATAGAATTTTCATCATTTTGTAATATTTTCTTCTTTTAACTATGTTAGAATAAAGTTAATTACGAATGATGTAGACGAATATCTACTTAGGGGAGTAAAATGAAGAGAACACTACTTGTAAGCACGGCAGTGCTTGCATTGGCAATTGTGCCCACAACATCAGTCTTTGCTGAAGGTAGTAAAACAACAGACCAAAGTCAAACGACGAATAAGAGTCAATCAGTGGAAGAGAGTCAGCCAAAAGATAAAAATCAGACTCCAGCATCAGAAGAGAAAAAAGTTGTTGAAAATACAAAGAATGAAGCTGAAAAGACGGAAAAAAAGAAAGAACCAGTTGTTGTAAAAGAAAATAATTCTAAAAAAGAGGCTATTTCAAATAAAGAAAAAGTTGAAGAAGCTCCTAAGAATGGTTGGCAGAAAGAGCATGGGAAATGGCTTTTTTATGAGAATAATCAACCAATCAAAAACTGGAAAAAGATTGCGGGTGTCTGGTATTTCTTTGATCAACATGGAATCATGGTCAGCAATAGAATTGTTAATGATTATGCTTTTCATACTAGTGGAGCAATGGTAGAAAATTCCTGGGTGAAAATTGCGGATAAATGGTACTATGCTACAGATTCAGGAAAGATTGTTCGTAATAGATGGGAAAAAATTGGCAATGTTTGGTATTACTTCAAGCAAGATGGAGTTATGGCTAGCAATGTTCTAGTGAACGATTATCTTCTTAATAGTAGTGGGGCGATGGCTCAAAATGATTGGGTGACGATTACTGATAAATGGTATTATGCTACAGATTCAGGAAAGATCCTTCGTAATAAATGGGAAAAAATTAAGGGCGCATGGTATTATTTTAATAATGATGGTGTGATGGCCAGTAATCAGTGGAAAAATGCTTACTATCTAAAAAATAGTGGAGCAATGGCTGAAAAAGAATGGATTTTTGATAAATCTTATAATAGCTGGTTTTACCTAAAATCAGGTGGTGCTTATGCTTCACGTGAATGGATTGGTGCTTATTACCTAAAATCTGGTGGTTATATGGCCAAGAATGAATGGATTTTTGATTCTAACTACAATGCATGGTACTACCTAAAAGAAGATGGAAGCTATGTTACTGGTGGTTTTAACATCAAAAATAAAGAGTACTTCTTCCAAGATAACGGAAAGTGGATTCAAATCCCCAAATATTTTAAGGTTAAACCAATCACAGCATATATTTATAGCGAATCAGGAGATATTTTGAGCTATGTCAATCAGGGAAGTATTGTGACCTATGATAGCTCTAAAACTAAGGGAAGTCGTCTTGCTGTTTCAATATCAGGCTTGTCTGGTTATATGAATCAAAGTGATTTGACTTTAGTTGAGGAAGGAAGTGAGTTTATTCCTCACTATACTACTGACGGAAGATTCCTATATCATGAACTTTCTCCATACACGAGTATTCGGGTAGCTCCACACACTTCAGCGATGAAAATTGGTAAGAAGTATTATTCAAAGGATGGAGAACATTTCGATGGGTTTACTATCAAAAATCGTTTCCTTTTCAAAAATTTAACTGAACCAACCAACTATAGTGCGGATGAATTAAATAGAGTTTATTCGATGATGAATATCCGAAACAGCCGTCTTGCTGGTAAAGGAGCAATTTTTAAAGAAGCTGAAAAACGTTACGGTATCAATGCTCTCTATTTAATGGCTCACAGTGCGCTAGAAAGTGCTTGGGGACGTAGCCAAATTGCTAATGATAAAAATAACTTCTTCGGTATAGCTGCTTACGATACCAGTCCTTATGATTCAGCTAAGAAATTTGATGATGTAGATAAAGGAATTCTTGGTGCGGCCAAGTGGATTCGTGAGAACTATATTGACCGTGGAAGAGATCACCTTGGAAATAAAGCGACAGGAATGAATGTTCGCTATGCATCAGATCCGTACTGGGGTGAAAAAATAGCTAGTATTATGATGAATATTAACAGTCGACTTGGTGGAAAAGATTAAAAGATAAGCAACGATAACTGCTGAAAAGTGGTTGTCGTTTTTTTATTTCAACTATTATGCTTTACAAAGTAGTGTGAAAGTGGTATATTATTGATGAAGCTACTAGTAGGTATTACAAAATAGATAGAAGGGAGAAGTGATGAAAGAAACTCAGCTATTAAAAGGTGTTCTTGAAGGTTGTGTCTTGGATATGATTGGTCAAAAAGAGCGGTATGGTTATGAGTTGGTTCAGACTTTGCGAGAGGCTGGATTTGATACTATCGTTCCAGGAACTATTTATCCTTTGTTGCAAAAGTTAGAAAAAAATCAATGGATAAGAGGCGACATGCGTCCGTCGCCAGATGGTCCAGATCGGAAGTATTTTTCGTTAACGAAAGAAGGAGAAGAGCGTGTCTCGGTCTTTTGGCAACAATGGGACGATTTGAGTCAAAAAGTAGAAGGAATTAAGAATGGAGGGTAAACCATGACGAAAATGAAGTATTATGAAGAAACAAGTGCTTTGTTGCATCAGTTTTCTGAGGACAATCAGCAGTATTTTGAGGAGCTCTGGGATAGTTTTAATCTTGCTGGATTTCTCTATGATGAGGACTATCTTAGAGAGCAGATTTATTTGATGATGTTAGATTTCTCAGAAGCAGAACGAGATGGCATGAGTGCAGAGGAGTATCTAGGTAAGAATCCTAAAAAATTAATGAGAGAGATGCTCAAGGAAGCCCCTCGCAGTTCTATCAAAGAGTCCCTTTTGACGCCAATTCTTGTCCTAGCGGTATTACGCTACTATCAACTATTAGGTGATTTTTCTAAAGGTCCTCTCTTAACAGTCAATTTGCTTACGTTTTTAGGGCAACTTCTTCTTTTTCTGGTCGGATTTGGGCTTGTGGCTACAATTTTACGAAGAAGTTTAGTCCAAGATTCTCCTAAAATGAAAATTGGTACCTATATTGTCGTTGGGATTCTTGTTCTGCTAGTTGTTCTGGGATATGTAGGAATGGCAAGCTTCATACAAGAAGGAGCCTTTTATCTTCCTGCTCCCTGGGATAGTTTATCTGTATTTACGATTTCGCTGGTCATCAGTATTTGGAATTGGAAAGAACCGATTTTTCGTCCCTTTGTCAGTATGATTGTTGCCCACCTTATTGTAGGTTCTCTGCTCCGTTACTATGAGTGGATGGGCATTTCAAATGTTTTCCTTACAAAAGTCATTCCTTTAGCTGTCCTCTTTATTGGAATCTTTGTCTTGTTCCGTGGGTTTAAGAAGATAAAATGGAGTGAAATATAGTCAAAAAGCCGTTGCAAAGAGGTTTTTGTTATAATGAAGGGAAGAATGTTAGAAATTAAAGGAGAAAAAATTTGATGAGATACATAACTCTTGGTCAAGATGACAAAGAATTATCAGAAATTGTTCTCGGAATGATGAGAATAAAAGATAAGTCTGTAAAAGAAGTTGAAGAGCTTGTAGAAACAGCACTTTCTGTTGGAATCAATGCCTTCGACTTGGCTGATATATATGGTCGAGGTCGTTGTGAAGAACTGCTAGGTCTTGTCCTAAAAAATCGTCCAGATTTAAGAGAAAAGATGTGGATTCAGTCAAAATGTGGCATTCGCATTGAAGAATTTACCTATTTTGATTTTTCTAAGGACTATATTATAAAATCAGTTGACGGAATTTTGCAAAGATTGAAGATTGATCATCTAGATAGTTTGCTTCTTCATCGACCAGATGCTTTGATGGAATCTGACCAAGTAGCAGAAGCCTTTGATCTCCTTTATAAACAAGGTAAGGTTCGAGATTTTGGAGTTTCTAATCAAAATCCTATGATGATGGAGTTGCTTAAAAAAGATGTCAAGCAGCCGTTAGCTGTTAATCAGCTACAATTGAGTGCGGCTTTTACTCCAGGATTCGAATCAGGTTTTCATGTTAATATGGAAGATAGTCAAGCAGCTATGCGAGATGGCAGCATTTTTGAATATTGCAAATTACACGATGTGGTCATTCAAGCATGGTCTGTCTTACAATTTGGATATTTTAAAGGGAATTTTGTTGGAAATGAGAAATTTCAAGTTTTAAATCAAGTACTTGATCGTTTAGCTATTAAATATGGAGTAACCTCTTCAACTATTGCCATTTCTTGGATATTGCGTTATCCAGCAAAAATGCAGGCAGTCGTAGGTACAACAAATCCTAAGCACTTGAGAGAAGTTAGCCAAGTGGCAAACTTTAGCTTAACAAGAAAAGAATGGTATGAAATTTATCTTGCAGCAGGGAATAATTTGCCGTAAGTAGAAGCAGATGTAAATAAATCACAGTCAAAAAGCCGTTGCAAAGCGGTTTTTTTGTTATAATGAAGGGAAGAATTATTGATTTTAAAGGAGAAAAACATGACATTTGAAGAAATTCTACCCGGGTTAAAGGCTAAGAAAAAATATGTACGTACTGGTTGGGGAGGTGCTGAAAACTATGTGCAGCTTTTTGATACCATTGAACAAAACGGGGTTGCACTTGAAGTGACGCCCTACTTCCTAATCAACGTTTCTGGGGAGGGAGAAGGTTTTTCCATGTGGAGTCCGACACCTTGTGATGTTTTGGCGACGGATTGGGTAGAAGTGCATGACTAGACGTGTACTCATTACAGGAGTGAGTTCAGGAATTGGACTAGCTCAGGCTCGACTTTTTTTAGAGAAGAGCTATCAAGTTTATGGAGTTGACCAAGGTGAAAATCCACTCTTAGAGGGTGATTTCCACTTTTTACAGAGAGATTTGACCTTGGACTTAGAGCCTATTTTTGACTGGTGTCCTAGGGTGGATGTTTTGTGCAATACTGCTGGAGTTTTGGATGATTACAAACCACTTTTGGAACAAACGGCGCAGGAAATTCAAGAGATTTTTGAAATCAACTATATGACTCCTGTTGAGTTGACTCGCTATTACTTGACACAAATGCTGGAGAATAAAAAAGGGACCATTATCAATATGTGCTCCATCGCTTCTAGTTTAGCAGGCGGTGGTGGGCACGCCTATACCTCATCTAAGCATGCCTTGGCAGGCTTCACCAAGCAGTTGGCTCTAGACTATGCTGAAGCTGGGATTCAGGTCTTTGGTATCGCTCCAGGAGCAGTCAAGACAGCTATGACCGCTGCCGACTTTGAACCAGGTGGCTTGGCTGACTGGGTGGCGAGTGAAACACCAATCAAACGCTGGATCGAGCCAGAGGAAATAGCAGAGATTAGCCTTTTCTTAGCAAGTGGAAAGGCATCTGCCATGCAGGGACAAATTTTGACAATAGATGGTGGCTGGTCTTTGAAATAGGAGGAGTTGGATGGATATTCAAGAAATCACAGAAGAAAATGCATCGCCATTAGTCTTGAAGGTTAAGTCTGAATTATTAGGATTTTCGGAACTGGACAAGACTTCTTACATGAATTGGTAGGTGAATGATGAGAAACCAACTTGCCCTTAGTGGAGAACAAATTGTTGAAAAAGTTTACCCACAACTATTTCATCATGTTGGCATGATTCGTGGGGAATATTTGTTGAGAGAGATTAATCAAAACATCATATTAGCAAGTTGTAAAAGATTATCTAGAGACTATCTGCTCCCTGTACTCAGATGAAGAAGTTTGGTATCGTTTTACTGAATTAACGAATACAGAAGCTAATTGTCTAAAGGGGACTAAAGAGTATTTTGATGAAAATCATCCCTTATTTGGATATAGAGGAACTAGGCGTTTGCTGGCGTGTCTGGATGAATTTCAGGCTGAAGCACATGTCGTTACAGAAGTTTATCAAAACAATCCCAATCTATCTGTTATCTTTCCTTTTGTCAATGATGCTGGGCAGTTAAAGCAAGCTATTACAGTATTGCGTCAGCAGGGTTTTACTGGGAAAATTGCCACGATGATTGAATTACCGTCAGCATATTTTGACTTAGACAGGATACTGGAAACGGGCATTTCAAAGATTGTAGTTGGAATGAATGATTTGACTTCTTTTGTTTTTGCGACTGTGAGAAACAGTCAATGGCATGATATGGAAAGTCCAATAATGTTAGATATGCTAAGAGATATGCAGGATAAAGCAAGGATGAAAAAGATTGACTTTGCTGTAGCAGGATATCTGAATGTTTCTTTCATACAAAAAATGAATCAGATGGGTATCGAATGCATTATTCACTACAGTTCTATTCCAGATATTTTTAATTTAGAGATTGACCATCCAGACCATCTCAAACACATAAAAGAAGAAAGTAAAAAATTACAAAGGAGCACCCGTGACACCGCAAGAAATGTGGAATGCCTACAAGCAAATCAACCCCTCAATTGGAGATGAAATCGATGCTTGGGCTTTTGGAGTAGAACCAGATCTTTTAGCAGATTTGGTTTTAAGAGGCGAAAAGACAGCAACCGCCTCGGCCTATGACCTCTACGCACTAGAAGACGAACCCCTTCCGCAAGAAGGAACTTTTGATGTCATTTTAGATAGTCAAAATCAGGCTGTCTGTATTGTTGAAATTACAAAGGTTTCTGTTGAACCTTTTAATCAAGTTTCTGCTGACCATGCCTATAAGGAAGGTGAGGGAGACAAATCTTTAGCTTATTGGCGTCAGGTTCATGAGGACTTTTTCACAGACTGCTTGGGCGAAGCAGGACTGACTTTTAGACCTGAAAGCAAGGTTGTTTTAGAAGAATTTCGCAAGGTCTACCCACTGTAGACTGCAGAAGGAAGAAAGTTTTGGAAATCGCTGTCCAATCCTTTTTTCTTAGGCAAAACATGTTATAATAAGTTTGTTTGAAGAAGAGCTCTAGCTCTTAAACTTAGAATAGGAGAAAACTATGCAAGCAGTTGAACATTTTATTAAGCAATTTGTTCCTGAACATTATGATTTATTTTTAGACTTGAGTCGTGAGACCAAGACGTTTTCTGGTAAGGTGACCATCACTGGTCAAGCACAGAGTGACCGTATTTCCCTCCACCAAAAAGACCTGGAAATCGCTTCTGTAGAAGTTGCAGGGGAAGCTCGTCCATTCACAGTTGACCATGACAATGAAGCCCTTCATATCGAACTTGCAGAAGCAGGTTCAGTTGAAGTGGTTATCGCTTTTTCAGGAAAAATCACAGACAACATGACAGGGATTTACCCATCTTACTACACAGTTGATGGAGTGAAGAAGGAAGTATTGTCTACTCAATTTGAGAGCCATTTTGCGCGCGAAGCCTTCCCATGTGTGGATGAGCCAGAAGCCAAAGCAACTTTTGACCTCTCTCTTCGTTTTGACCAAGTGGAAGGTGAATTGGCCTTGTCTAACATGCCAGAGATTGAAGTTGAAAACCGTAAGGAAACAGGTATCTGGAAGTTTGAGACAACACCTCGCATGTCTTCTTACTTGTTGGCCTTTGTTGCGGGTGATTTGCAAGGTGTGACGGCTAAGACTAAAAACGGTACTCTTGTAGGTGTTTACTCAACCAAAGCTCATCCACTATCGAACCTTGATTTCTCACTGGATATCGCTGTTCGCTCTATCGAGTTTTACGAAGATTACTATGGAGTTAAGTACCCGATCCCTCAATCTCTCCACATCGCCCTTCCTGACTTCTCAGCTGGAGCTATGGAAAACTGGGGTCTTGTGACCTACCGTGAAGTTTACTTGGTTGTGGATGAAAACTCTACCTTTGCCAGCCGTCAACAAGTTGCCCTTGTTGTGGCCCATGAATTGGCTCACCAATGGTTTGGTAACCTTGTTACTATGAAATGGTGGGATGACCTTTGGCTCAATGAAAGCTTCGCCAACATGATGGAGTACGTCTGTGTGGATGCTATTGAACCAAGCTGGAATATCTTTGAAGATTTCCAAACAGGTGGTGTTCCGTCTGCCTTGAAACGTGATGCGACTGATGGTGTTCAATCTGTTCACGTCGAAGTGAAACATCCAGATGAAATCAATACGCTCTTTGACGGAGCTATCGTCTATGCCAAAGGAAGTCGCCTCATGCACATGCTTCGTCGTTGGCTAGGTGATGCCGATTTTGCCAAAGGTTTGCATGCCTACTTTGAAAAACATCAATACAGCAATACAATTGGTCGTGACCTTTGGAATGCTCTTGGTCAAGCATCAGGTCGTGATGTTGCAGCCTTTATGGATTCTTGGTTGGAACAACCTGGTTATCCAGTTCTCACTGTCAAAGTTGAAAATGATGTCTTAAAAATCTCACAAAAACAATTCTTTATCGGTGAGCACGAAGACAAAAACCGTCTCTGGGTTGTGCCACTCAATAGTAACTGGAAAGGCTTGCCTGATACACTCGAAACTGAAAGCATCGAAATTCCTGGCTACGCAGCCCTTCTTGCTGAAAATGATGGAGCTCTTCGTTTCAATACTGAAAATACAGCCCACTATATTACAGACTATCAAGGAGATTTGTTAGATGCTGTTCTTGCTGACCTAGTTGAGCTTGATAATACAAGTAAACTTCAAATCGTTCAAGAACGTCGTTTGCTTGCTGAAGCGGGGCACATTTCTTATGCTGACTTGCTCCCAGTCCTTGATAAACTTGCTAAAGAAGAATCTTACCTTGTCGTTTCAGCTGTTTCTCAAGTGATTTCTGCCCTTGAGCGCTTTATCGATGAAGGTACAGAAACTGAGAAAGTCTTTAACAGTCTGGTTGCTAAATTAGCTCGTCATAACTATGACCGTCTTGGTTTTGAAGCTAAAGATAGTGAATCAGATGAAGACGAATTGGTTCGTCAGTTGACCATTTCCATGATGATTCGCTCAAATGATTCAGAAGCTAGCCAAGTCGCTAGCCAAATCTTCGCGGCTCACAAGGATCAGCTTGCAGGACTTCCAGCAGCAATTCGTTCCCAAGTCCTAATCAATGAAATGAAACATCACGAGACTAAGGAATTGGTAGCCACTTATCTTGACCTTTACACTCATGCGACGGATGCGGTCTTCAAGCGTCAGTTGGCAGGAGCTCTTGCATACAGTACAGATGCCGAAAACATTCAAACCCTTCTTGCAACTTGGAAAGACAAATTTATTGTTAAGCCACAAGACCTTTCTTCATGGTACCTCCAATTCCTTGGACACCAAGCTACTCAAGAAACTGTTTGGGTATGGGCGCGTGAAAACTGGGATTGGATTAAGGCAGCTCTTGGTGGTGATATGAGTTTTGATAGTTTTGTTATCTTCCCATCACACATCTTTAAAACTCAGCAACGCTTGGCAGAGTACAAAGAATTCTTTGAACCACAACTTTCTGACCTTGCTCTTAGCCGTAACATCGGTATGGGAATCAAGGACATTGCAGCGCGTGTTGACTTGATTAACCGTGAAAAAGCTGCAGTGGAAGCAATCGTTCTTCAATACGGAAATGCATAAATAAGCCTAAAATAAAAAGAAAACTCAGCTATCTCATGTAAAATGCAGAGAGTTGAGTTTTTTTTAAGGCAAATTTGGTATAATGGTTTTAATAAGGAGGAGTTTCTCATGATAAAAATCTTATTGGTTGAAGATGACCTAGGTCTGTCAAATTCAGTATTTGACTTTTTAGACGATTTTGCAGATGTCATGCAGGTATTTGATGGAGAAGAAGGTCTCTACGAAGCTGAAAGTGGCGTCTATGACTTGATTTTGCTCGATTTAATGTTGCCTGAAAAAAATGGCTTCCAAGTCTTGAAAGAATTGCGTGAAAAGGGAATTACGACACCAGTTCTGATTATGACTGCCAAGGAAAGTTTGGATGACAAGGGACATGGATTTGAATTGGGAGCGGATGATTATCTGACTAAACCTTTCTACCTAGAAGAACTCAAAATGCGGATTCAAGCCCTTCTCAAACGTTCAGGTAAGTTTAATGAAAATACCTTGACTTATGGAAATATTGTAGTTAATTTGTCAACAAATACCGTTAAGATTGAAGATACTCCTGTCGAATTGCTGGGGAAAGAGTTTGATTTATTAGTCTACTTCCTTCAAAATCAAAATGTTATTTTACCCAAGACTCAGATTTTTGATCGTCTATGGGGATTTGATAGTGACACAACGATTTCGGTTGTCGAAGTTTATGTTTCAAAAGTCCGTAAGAAATTAAAAGGAACCACTTTTGCAGAGAATTTGCAAACCTTGCGCAGTGTGGGGTATATTTTAAAAGATGTTCAGTAAACTAAAAAAAACATGGTATGCGGATGACTTTAGTTATTTTATCCGCAACTTTGGTGTCTTCACTCTGATTTTCTCTACCATGACTCTGATTATTTTGCAGGTCATGCACTCGAGTCTTTATACTTCGGTGGATGAGAAGTTACATGCCTTAAGTGGAAGCCCTCAAGCTGTTATTCAGTTAGCCTTGAATAGAGCTACTGAGGAAGTCAAGAACATTGAACCAGCGACAGCTGATGCCAATAAGGCTGAAATAAAAACCAATGTCAGCTCTAATACAGAGGTTTTGCTTTTTGATAAGGATTTTAACCAGCTTTTATTAGGAAATCGTTTTTTAGGCCTAGATAAGATTAAGTTAGAAAAAAGAGAGTTGAATCACATTCGGCAAATCCAAGTTGTCAATAGTTATGGTCAGGAAGAAATCTATCGTATGATTTTGATGGAGACCACTACATCTTCAGTTTCAACCAATGTCAAATATGCGGCTGTCTTGATTAACACTAGTCAGTTAGAACAAATTAGTCAAAATCACGAGCATTTAATTGTGGTTGTGATGGCAAGTTTTTGGCTTTTATCCTTGATAGCTAGTCTTTACTTAGCACGTGTCAGTGTAAAACCATTATTGGAAAGCATGCAAAAGCAGAAATCTTTTGTGGAAAATGCCAGTCATGAATTGAGAACTCCTTTAGCAGTACTGCAAAATCGTTTGGAGAATTTGTTTAGAAAACCCGAAGCGACCATTATGGAGTCTAGTGAGAGTATCGCTTCCAGTCTTGAAGAAGTTCGAAATATGCGTTTTTTAACAACAAATCTTCTTAACTTAGCCCGCCGTGATGATGGAATAAAACCAGAAATAGCGGAAGTATCACCACAGTTCTTTAAAACGACCTTTACGAACTATGGCTTGATTGCTTCAGAAAATGACCGAGTCTTTGAATCTGAGAATAGAATTTACCGTCCTATTATGACGGATCGGTTGCTTCTCAAACAGTTAATGACAATCTTATTTGATAATGCAATAAAATATACAGAAGAAGATGGAAAGATTGAGTTTCTTGTTCATTGTACAGATCGGCATCTTTATCTTACTGTATCTGATAATGGTATTGGTATTTCGGATACAGATAAAAAGAAAATCTTTGATCGCTTCTATCGTGTTGATAAGGCAAGAACTCGTCAGAAAGGTGGTTTTGGTTTGGGATTATCTTTGGCCAAGCAGATTGTTGATTCCTTAAGAGGAACGATTACAGTTAAGGATAATAAACCAAGAGGAACGATTTTTGAAGTCAAGATTGCAATTCAATCTCCCTCGAAACGTAAGAATAGATAAAAAAAGACAGTTTTGCTCTGTCTTTTTCTATCAGATATAAGAAAAAGGCTGGCACAAAGACCAACCTTTATTTTGTCATTTTTTGTTTAATAATCATTCTTTGTAATTTTAAAAGGGCAAAACTTACACCCATAGCAGCTATAAACGATAGAGTCGTATTCAATTTTAAGGCTAAAAAGATAAAGCTGAAAAGTGCCATAAAGATACCAAAACAGGCAATATTAACAAAAAATAGGATTTCTTTTACATTTGCTCCCATTGATGTTTCAGGTGTATAATCTTGATAAAGTGGAGTTTGCACTGTTTCTTCAATATGTTCAAACTCATGAGTTTTTAGTTTTCTTGCAGACATGATTCTCTCCTTACAGGTACATAACTATTTTATCATTTTTTCAGCAGATAATTATTACAGAAAGGTTACAAAAAGAATAAAGTCCCTTTTCAAAATCACTTTTCTTGACACCATAATGTGAAAATGATAAGATCGGTGGACACCTAATATTTATTAATATTCATAATTACTTATATTTGCAAGGGAATAGAGTTACTAAATGATTCTTTTTTACGAAAATTTGTTTCCTTATTTTCTTGATTTTATTTAATTTGATTAGTGAGATTTGTTTTGAATAGAGAGACAGATTTTCTGTCTCCTATTTTTATAGTAGTGGGGTGTCTAACCGATACCACTTGGAAAAGTTAAAGGAGATAAGCATGTATCTTGCTATCAAAGAAATATTACAAAACAAACTTCGATATAGTTTGATTCTAACTACCATTTTTCTTATCGCTTTCATGGTCTTTTTTATGACCAGTTTAGCTCTTGGTCTTGTGCGAAACAACCGAGCCGCTATTGATAATTGGCAAGCGACGGGTGTGGTTTTATCTGACTACGCAAATGATAATTTGACGGCATCTTTTATTCCTGAAAAGGACTATAAGGATAAGAGTTCTAAAGAGGCAGCTCCATTGGGTTATATGTTCGCTGTGACCAATCTAGTCGATGATAGTGAAAAGGTCAATGTTTCCATCTTTGCTCAGGAGTGGGACTCTTTTATTTCACCTAGTTTGAAGGAGGGGCGTTATCCTGAAGGGGACGACGAGGTGGTTGTGGATCAGTCCTTTGAGAATTATGGAATCAAGCTAGGTGATGACATTCAGCTCAATGGAAGCGAGGCAAGTTACAAGATTGTAGGCCTGACTCAAGGAAATAAATTTTTCACCGAGCCTGTTGTCTTTACGAGTCTGACAACTTATTGGACCTTACAAGGAACTTTAAAATCTAATAAATCGATCTCTGCCTTGGTATTGAAAAATGATATAGAATTGGCTGGTGATGGACTGAAACAGATTTCTATTCCAAAAATGATATCGAAAATTCCTGGTTACACACCTCAAGTTAATGTATTTTCAGGGATGATTCTCGCTATGATTGTCATCACAGGCTTGATTGTGGGGATTTTTGTCTATATCATTACCATCCAAAAACTAGGACTTTATGGAATAATGCGGGCTCAGGGAATACAGATCAAAACCATTGTATGGTCTCTTTTCTGTCAAATCTTCCTCCTAGCTGTTATGGGGATTGCTTTAGCCTTGCTGGCTATTGGAGGAGTGATTTTAGTCTTGCCAGCTACCTTCTTTTTCTACCCAAGTTGGTTAGCCTATTCTGTCCTAAGCTTTGTGATTTGCTTGATGGCCATGCTAGGTGGCGTCATTTCACTTCCACGCTTGCTAAAGGTGGACCCGATTACTGCGATTGCAGAATGATGAGGAGAATAGTATGACAGCATTAATTGAAATGACTCAAGTGACAAAAACGTATGGGGAAGGAAAGATGAAAGTCGTGGCCCTGCATGAGACGAATTTCCAGCTGAATGCGGGAGAGTTCGTAGCTATCGTTGGGCCTTCAGGCTCTGGAAAGACGACCTTTCTAACAACTCTAGGACAACTTCAGGAAGCATCGAGTGGAAAGATTTTGGTAAAGGGGAAGGAAACAGGCAGTTTGACGGAGAAGGAGAAAACAGAGCTCCGTTTTAGAGAGTTTGGCTTTATTCTTCAGGCTTCAAACTTAATTCCTTTTCTAACGGTCAAGGAACAGCTGGATTTGATTGACAGACTAGATAAGGGAAAAAATAGTAAAAGTGATCGAAAAGGGCTCTTTGAGTTGTTGGATTTGGAAAAAGTAAAAGATCATTATCCCAAGGCTCTATCGGGTGGCGAACGTCAACGTGCGGCGATAGCTAGAGCGCTCTATAACAATCCAAGCATTGTGCTTGCAGATGAACCGACAGCCAGTCTTGACACAGAGAGGGCCTATCAAGTAACAAATATGCTAGCATCTATCGCAAATGAGCAAGGTAGAGGAGTAGTGATGATTACGCACGATACTCGTCTTCTAGATAAGGTGGACCGTGTTTATGTGATGAACGATGGATACCTAGTTGAAGAAACACATGCATAAAAAGAGAGTGAACGGTGCTGGTACTGTTCACTTTTTAATTTCAAAAGTTAAAAATAAGCCTCACTTTTTGTAAAATTCCCAGTATTCATAGCTGATTTTTGAGAAATGTGGTATAATTTTTCTTATGGAAAAGATTATCATTACAGCAACTGCTGAAAGTATTGAACAAGTTAAACAACTGCTCGAAGCTGGCGTAGACCGTATCTATGTCGGTGAGAAAGATTTTGGTCTTCGTCTGCCAACGACCTTTAGTCATGACCAATTGCGTGAAATCGCTAAGCTGGTTCATGATGCTGATAAGGAATTGATCGTTGCAGTCAATGCCCTCATGCACCAAGATATGATGGATCGTATCAAGCCTTTCCTGGACTTCTTGGAAGAAATCAAGACAGACTACATTACAATTGGGGATGCAGGTGTCTTTTACGTAGTCAACCGCGATGGTTATTCATTTAAGACCATCTACGATGCTTCAACCATGGTGACAAGCAGTCGTCAGATCAACTTCTGGGGACAAAAGGCTGGTGCCTCTGAGGCTGTTTTGGCGCGTGAAATTCCATCTGCTGAACTCTTCAAAATGCCAGAGATTTTGGAAATTCCTGCTGAAGTGTTGGTTTATGGAGCTAGTATTATTCACCATTCTAAGCGTCCGCTCTTGCAAAACTACTATAACTTCACGCATATCGATGATGAAAAGACTCGCAAGCGTGACCTTTTCTTGGCAGAGCCAAGTGACCCTGAGAGCCATTATTCCATTTTTGAAGACAATCATGGTACCCACATCTTTGCCAATAACGATCTTGATTTGATGACAAAATTGACAGAATTGGTAGAGCATGGATTTACTCACTGGAAACTAGAAGGGCTCTACACTCCTGGTCAGAACTTTGTTGAGATTGCAAAACTCTTTATCCAAGCGCGTAGTTTGATTCAAGAGGGTAACTTTAGCCATGACCAAGCCTTCTTGCTGGATGAAGAAGTACGCAAACTTCACCCTAAAAATCGATTCCTTGATACAGGATTCTATGATTATGATCCTGATATGGTTAAATAGGACATCAAAACCCGAAATAAAAATGTTCGGGTTTTTCCAGTGTATCCATGAAATAAAAACGGATACATGTTATAATAAAAGTAGCTCTTTAATGGAGGTGTTTGAGTGGAAAATCTGAAGAAAATGGCAGGTATCAAGGCTGCTGAGTTTGTCAAGGATGGCATGGTTGTCGGACTGGGAACGGGTTCTACTGCTTATTATTTTGTCGAAGAAATCGGTCGTCGTATTAAGGAAGAAGGATTGCAGATTACAGCTGTAACGACTTCTAGTGTGACTAGTAAACAGGCTGAAGGGCTTAATATCTCACTCAAGTCTATTGACCAAGTAGACTTTGTTGATGTGACAGTCGACGGGGCGGATGAAGTGGATAGTCAGTTTAACGGAATTAAAGGCGGTGGTGGTGCCCTTCTGATGGAGAAGGTTGTCGCAACGCCCTCAAAAGAATATATTTGGGTGGTGGATGAAAGCAAGCTGGTTGAGAAACTAGGTGCTTTTAAATTGCCAGTAGAAGTGGTTCAGTATGGTGCAGAACAGGTCTTTCGTCGTTTTGAGCAAGCTGGCTACAAACCAAGCTTCCGTGAAAAAGATGGCCAACGTTTTGTGACCGATATGCAGAACTTTATCATTGACCTTGCCTTGGATGTCATCGAGGATCCAATTGCTTTCGGACAAGAATTGGACCATGTCGTTGGTGTTGTAGAGCACGGATTATTCAACCAAATGGTTGATAAGGTCATCGTTGCTGGACGAGATGGGGTTCAGATTTTAACTTCAACAAAAGCAAACTAATCAACATAATAAGGAGACACATTATGTCAAAATTTAATCGTATTCACTTGGTGGTACTAGATTCTGTGGGAATCGGTGCTGCACCAGATGCTAATAACTTTGTCAATGCAGGGGTTCCAGATGGTGCTTCTGACACACTGGGACACATTTCAAAAACAGTTGGTTTGAATGTGCCAAACATGGCTAAAATTGGTCTGGGAAATATTCCTCGTGAAACCCCTCTTAAGACTGTACCAGCTGAAAGCAATCCAACAGGATATGCAACAAAATTGGAAGAAGTATCTCTTGGTAAGGATACCATGACTGGACACTGGGAAATCATGGGCCTTAACATTACAGAACCTTTCGATACTTTCTGGAATGGATTCCCAGAAGAAATTTTGACAAAAATCGAAGAATTTTCAGGACGTAAGGTCATTCGTGAAGCCAACAAACCTTACTCAGGTACAGCTGTTATCGATGATTTTGGACCACGTCAGATGGAAACTGGAGAGTTGATTATCTATACTTCAGCAGATCCTGTTTTGCAAATTGCTGCCCACGAAGACATTATTCCTTTGGATGAATTGTACCGTATCTGTGAATATGCACGTTCGATTACCCTTGAGCGTCCAGCCCTTCTAGGTCGTATCATTGCTCGCCCTTATGTAGGTGAACCAGGTAACTTCACTCGTACTGCAAACCGTCGTGACTTGGCCGTATCTCCATTTGCACCAACTGTTTTGGATAAATTGAACGAAGCTGGCATCGATACTTATGCTGTTGGTAAAATCAATGATATCTTTAACGGTGCGGGTATCAACCATGATATGGGCCACAACAAGTCAAACAGCCACGGAATTGATACATTATTGAAGACTATGGGACTTGCTGAGTTTGAAAAAGGATTCTCCTTCACAAACTTAGTTGACTTTGATGCCCTTTACGGCCACCGTCGCAATGCTCATGGTTACCGTGATTGCTTGCATGAGTTTGATGAGCGCTTGCCTGAAATTATTGCTGCCATGAGAGAAAATGATCTTCTCTTGATTACTGCGGACCACGGAAACGACCCAACCTATGTAGGAACAGACCACACTCGTGAATATATCCCACTTTTAGTTTACAGCCCTAGCTTTAAGGGAAATGGTGTCATTCCAGTTGGACATTTTGCAGATATCTCAGCGACAGTTGCGGATAACTTTGATGTGGAAACTGCCATGATTGGGGAAAGTTTCTTAGATAAATTGGTATAAGATGACGCGCTATGCTTTACTGGTTAGGGGCATTAATGTCGGTGGAAAGAATAAGGTTGTCATGGCGCAACTTCGTCAAGAATTGACAGAGTTGGGACTGGGAAAGGTTGAAACCTACATCAACAGTGGCAATATTTTCTTTACTTCGACAGATCCCAAAGCCCAATTGGTTGAAAAGTTAGAGTCTTTCTTTGAAATCCATTATCCATTTATTCAGAGCTTTTCGTTGCTGAGTCATGAAGACTATGAAGCGGAACTTGAAAATCTACCTAAATGGTGGACTAAAGATTTGGCACGAAAGGATGTCCTCTTTTACACGGAGGGCTTGGATGTGGCTCAAGTCATTGAGACAGTTGAAAGTTTGGAATTGAAAGATGAAGTTGTTTATTTTGGAAGACTTGGGATTTTCTGGGGAAAATACTCCGAAGAATCATACTACGAAACAGCCTATCACAAATACTTACTCAAGATGCCTTTCTACCGCCAAATCACCATTCGCAATGCTAAAACTTTTGACAAAATCGGTCAAATGCTAAAAAATAATAAAGGAGACACACAATGACGTTTTTAGACAAAATCAATGAGACAGCTGCTTTCCTGAAGGATAAGGGAATCCAAACGCCTGAGTTCGGTCTAATCCTTGGATCAGGACTTGGAGAACTTGCAGAAGAGATCGAAAATCCAGTTGTAGTAGATTATGCAGAAATTCCAAACTGGGGTCGTTCAACAGTAGTCGGTCACGCTGGTAAATTAGTATATGGTGAACTTGCAGGTCGCAAGGTTTTAGCTCTTCAAGGGCGTTTCCATTTCTACGAAGGCAATCCTCTGGAAGTTGTGACTTTCCCAGTTCGTGTCATGAAAGTTCTTGGATGTGAAGGTGTCATTGTAACCAATGCTGCTGGTGGTATTGGATATGGGCCTGGTACTTTGATGGCTATCTCAGACCATATCAACATGACAGGTCAAAACCCATTGATGGGTGAAAACTTGGATGATTTTGGTCCACGTTTCCCTGATATGTCTAAAGCCTATACACCAGAATACCGTGCTACTGCCCATGAAGTGGCTAAGAAACTTGGTATCAAGCTTGATGAAGGTGTCTATATCGGTGTAACTGGTCCGACTTATGAAACACCTGCAGAGATTCGCGCCTATAAGACACTTGGAGCAGATGCAGTTGGTATGTCTACGGTTCCTGAAGTTATCGTGGCAGCCCACTCAGGCTTGAAAGTTCTGGGAATTTCATGTATCACTAACTTTGCAGCTGGATTCCAAGAAGAACTCAACCACGAAGAAGTTGTAGAAGTGACTGAACGTGTTAAAGGCGACTTCAAAGGCTTGCTTAAAGCGATTCTTGCTGAATTGTAAGAGGGTATGATGTCAAATTTATTTAATAATCCATTTTTTCGAATTATCCGTGGGGTTTTGATAATTGTTCTCCTAACCTTGGTTTGGCTATTTATCTTTGCTGCCTTTAATAATTCTGGTAGTGAAACCAATTACGAGCCATTTCAAGGAGCATCAATTGTTTTAGCAGTTTTGAGTTATCTGATCATAGTCTTTCTGTTTCAATATCATAAAATTATTAACTTAAAAGAGTATATTCGGTCTTCCTATAGTGCAATTGAAATTAAAGAACAGTATGTTGAAAAATTAATTATCCAGCTTCGTGAATTAACGGATAAGATTGTGGACCATGAATTAAAAATGTCCATTCGAAAAAGCACTTCAGAATTACTAGAAGAAAAGCGATCTGTCAACAATTCTACAAACGATGAAAATGAGGCAAATCATTCGGAGTCAAAGCGTAAATTTTATGGAGAGTCTGGAACTTCTTCCAGACATGAACACTCTTCTATTGTAGAAGATACGAAGAATAAAATTTTAGAACAGATTGAAAGAGATACCAGTGTTACTGCTGATCAAAGTATCAAGGATTTGATAGCGGAAATAAAAGAATCAGAAGTACTGGTTGCAAATCAAAAATTACACTACAATGAGATGGTGTCGGAATACAATAAGGCGATTTATAGTTTGCCTTTAGCTTTTTTCAGAACAACTATAGGTCTATTTGAAAAAGAGTACCTATAATTTACGATTAGTATCAAAAGTCAAGATTCTATTTAAAACTTAAAAAATTATAGAAAGGTAGAGTGAAGTGCTCTGATTTGAACACGATCGGAAAACTTTTCTAGAAATTCAGAAAGGAAGGGGAGTTCTGGTTTGAATTGAACTCGGACTGTTCTCTTCTATATCATAAAAATTAAGAAAGAAAGGAATTGCCCCCCTAAAAGCAGTTGGAAAAAGATAGTTGGTCTAGCGAGCATCGCTCACTGCACCCAACTCCTATTTTCCCTTCGCTTTTTGACGGGTTTGGTATCCTTTTGACTATCACATTTAGAATAAAGAAAGGTAGAGCGTGTGTTCTGATTTGAACACGATCGGAAAACTTTTCATAACAAAAAAAGAAAGGATGGGTAAACCGTATTTGCTGAACTGAATACGGGCGGAGAACTGTGTAAAAAAGATAAACTGTCTAGCATCTACGATGCTTCGTCAGTTTCCTATTTTTACTTTGTTCTCTGTCGCCCTTTATATCTTAACTATGTCTATCCATATTGCTGCTAAGCAGGGTGAAATTGCTGATAAAATTCTTCTTCCTGGGGATCCTCTTCGTGCTAAATTTATTGCGGAGAACTTCCTTGAAGATGCTGTTTGTTTTAACGAAGTGCGAAACATGTTTGGTTACACTGGTACTTACAAGGGTCACCGTGTGTCTGTCATGGGAACTGGGATGGGGATGCCATCTATTTCGATTTATGCGCGTGAGTTAATTGTTGACTACGGAGTAAAAAAATTGATTCGTGTGGGAACTGCAGGTTCTTTGAATGAAGACGTTCATGTCCGTGAATTGGTTTTGGCGCAGGCAGCTGCAACCAACTCAAACATCGTCCGTAATGACTGGCCACAGTATGATTTTCCACAAATTGCTAGCTTTGATTTGTTAGATAAGGCCTATCATATCGCTAAAGATTTCGGTATGACAACCCACGTTGGGAACGTTTTGTCATCTGATGTCTTCTATTCAAACTATTTTGAAAAGAATATCGAGCTTGGTAAATGGGGAGTCAAGGCTGTGGAAATGGAAGCAGCAGCTCTCTACTATTTGGCAGCCCAACATCATGTTGACGCCCTTGCTATCATGACTATCTCTGATAGTTTGGTCAATCCAGATGAAGACACAACTGCAGAAGAACGCCAAAATACCTTCACAGATATGATGAAGGTTGGATTGGAAACCTTAATTGCAGAGTAAAATGCAAAAGAAAATCCTGATTTCAAGTAAAATCAGGATTTTTTCATGGATGAGATTTTTTCGGGGTCTGGTGTGACACGGAGGGTCTTTTGTCCTGTGTAAGTGACAAAGCCTGGTTTTCCGCCAGTTGGTTTGTTGAGTTTCTTGACTTCAATCATATCTACCTGCACCAGATTTGACAGGCGACCTTGAGAGAAGTAGGCTGCAAGTTCTGCTGCGTCTGTTTTGACTTCATCAGATGGATCTAGGTTGCCTGAGATGACAACGTGGCTTCCAGGAATGTCCTTGGCATGGAACCAAAGTTCCTCCTTGCGGGCCATTTTAAAGGTTAGCTCCTCGTTTTGTAGGTTGTTTCGGCCGACATAGATGATGGTTTTGCCATCGCTTGCTAGATATTGTTCTGGTTTTTTGCGTTTCTGGATTTTTTCCCGTTGTCTTCTGCGGATAAAACCTGTTTGAATCAATTCTTCACGAATTTCAGCGATTTCTTCCAGCCTAGCTTGGTTGAGAACAGTTTCCACACTTTCCAGATAGAGAATGGTTGCCTTTGTTTCTTCAATCAGATCAGTCAAGTATTTGACAGCTTCTTTGAGTTTCTGATACCGTTTAAAATAGCGTTGGGCATTCTGGTTGGGAGTCAGAGCCTTATCAAGCGCAATCGTGATAGGTTGGTTGGTATAGTAGTTGTCTAGGATAACCTGGTCTTGATCGTTAGGCACTTGGTGGAGGAAGGTTGTCAGCAATTCTCCTTTTTGGCGAAATTCTTCAGCATTGTCTGTTGCTAGTAACTCTTTTTCCTGTTTTTTTAGCTTATGTCGATTTTTTTGAAGTTCATTTTCAACACGACGAATGAGTTCACTGGCTTGCTGTTTTACGCGGTCGCGCTCAGCCTTATCCTTATAGTAGGTGTCCAACAAATCAGAAAGACTGGCAAAAGGCTCTCCCACCTGATTTGCAAAAGGAACTGGGCTGAAGGAAGTCTCAGTCAAGCATGGCTTGGTTTCTTGATTGAAAAAGTTACGGAAAGTAGATAGTTTATCACTAACCAGAATGTTTTCCAATTCATTTGCCGTATCGCGTCCCAGACCTTGAAAGAGGCTTTGAAGATTTTTAGCTGTCGTTTCCTGTGTTTGCAGGATTTCAAAGAGTTTCTCGTACTTGATAGTAAAAGGATTAAGAGATTCCGTACTTGGCGGAGCGATATAGGTCGATCCAGGAAGCAAGGTACGGTAGCTATTTTGTGAAAAGCCAACATGTTTGATAACTTCGAGGATTTTATGACTGCTTTTATCGACCAGTAGAATATTACTGTGTTTCCCCATAATTTCGATAATCAAGGTAGCCTGAATATGGTCTCCAATCTCGTTTTTATTAGAAACCGTAATTTCCACAATACGGTCATTTTCCACTTGCTCAATCGACTCAATCAGGGCACCCTGCAAATACTTTCTCAAAACCATGATAAAGGTGGAAGGTTGAGCTGGATTTTCAAAAGTCGTTTGGGTCAGCTGAATGCGTCCAAAAACTGGATGGGCAGAAAGGAGCAGGCGATGACTTTGGCGATTGCTGCGGATTTGCAAGACCAACTCTTGTTCAAAAGGCTGATTGATTTTCTGAATGCGACCATTCACTAATTCTCTTCGCAATTCCTCAACCATGTGGTGTAAAAAAAATCCGTCAAATGACATCGTTCTCTCCTTGTGATTGTATTCCATAGTATTATATCAAAAAGGTAGAATAAAATCATGGAAATGTGGTATAATAAAGCCAAGTAAAGAGAAACGAGAAGCACATGTATATTGAAATGGTAGATGAAACTGGTCAAGTTTCAAAAGAAATGTTGCAACAAACCCAAGAAATTTTGGAATTTGCAGCCCAAAAATTAGGAAAAGAAGACAAGGAGATGGCAGTCACTTTTGTGACCAATGAACGTAGTCATGAACTTAATCTGGAGTACCGTGACACAGACCGTCCGACAGATGTTATCAGCCTTGAATATAAACCAGAGTTGGAAATTGCCTTTGACGAGGAAGATTTGCTTGAAAATCCGGACTTGGCAGAGATGATGTCTGAGTTTGATGCCTATATTGGGGAATTGTTCATCTCTATCGATAAGGCACATGAGCAGGCCGAGGAATATGGCCATAGCTTTGAGCGTGAGATGGGCTTCTTGGCAGTACACGGTTTTTTACATATTAACGGCTATGATCACTACACTCCGGAAGAAGAAGCGGAGATGTTCGGTTTACAAGAAGAAATTTTGACAGCCTATGGACTCACAAGACAATAAACGAAAATGGAAAAATCGTGACCTGATATCCAGTTTAGAATTTGCTCTTACAGGAATTTTTACTGCCATAAAGGAAGAACGCAATATGCGAAAACATGCGGTGACGGCTCTTGTAGTCATTCTTGCAGGTTTTGTTTTTCAGGTATCACGAATCGAATGGCTCTTTCTACTATTGAGCATTTTCTTGGTAGTAGCCTTTGAAATTATTAACTCTGCTATTGAAAATGTAGTGGATTTGGCCAGTCACTATCACTTTTCCATGCTGGCTAAAAATGCAAAGGATATGGCAGCTGGCGCGGTATTAGTAGTCTCTCTTTTCGCGGCCTTAACAGGCGCATTGATTTTTCTCCCACGGATTTGGGATCTAATATTTTAAACAGTAAGAGGAAATTATGACATTTAAATCAGGCTTTGTAGCCATTTTAGGACGTCCCAATGTTGGGAAGTCAACTTTTTTAAATCACGTTATGGGGCAAAAGATTGCCATCATGAGTGACAAGGCGCAGACAACGCGCAATAAAATCATGGGAATTTACACCACTGATAAAGAACAAATTGTCTTTATTGATACACCAGGGATTCACAAGCCTAAGACAGCTCTCGGAGATTTTATGGTTGAGTCTGCCTACAGTACCCTTCGTGAAGTGGATACAGTTCTTTTCATGGTACCTGCTGATGAAGCGCGTGGTAAAGGGGACGACATGATTATCGAGCGTCTCAAGGCTGCCAAGGTTCCTGTCATTTTGGTGGTGAACAAGATCGATAAGGTTCACCCAGACCAGCTTTTGTCTCAGATTGATGATTTCCGTAACCAAATGGAATTTAAGGAAATCGTTCCTATCTCAGCTCTTCAAGGGAATAACGTCTCTCGTCTAGTGGATATTTTGAGTGAAAATCTGGACGAAGGTTTCCAATATTTCCCATCTGATCAAATCACAGACCATCCAGAACGTTTCTTGGTTTCAGAGATGGTTCGCGAGAAAGTCTTGCACCTAACTCGTGAAGAGATCCCGCATTCTGTCGCAGTAGTTGTGGATTCTATGAAACGAGACGAAGAGACAGACAAGGTTCACATCCGTGCAACCATCATGGTCGAGCGCGATAGCCAAAAAGGGATTATCATCGGTAAAGGTGGTGCTATGCTTAAGAAAATCGGTAGTATGGCCCGTCGTGATATTGAACTCATGCTAGGAGACAAGGTCTTCCTAGAAACCTGGGTCAAGGTCAAGAAAAACTGGCGCGATAAAAAGCTAGATTTGGCTGACTTTGGTTATAATGAAAAAGAATACTAAGTAGAGGTGGGCTCATGCCTGCTTCTTGTTTTTACAGAAGGAGGACTTATGCCTGAATTACCTGAGGTTGAAACCGTTCGACGTGGCTTGGAAAAATTGATTTTGGGAAAGAAGATTTCGAGTGTAGAAATTCGCTATCCCAAGATGATTAAGACAGATTTGGACGAGTTTCGAAAGGAAGTGCCTGGTCAAGTTGTTGAGTCAATGGGACGTCGTGGTAAATATTTGCTTTTCTGCCTGACAGATAAGGTTTTGATTTCCCATTTGCGGATGGAGGGCAAGTATTTTTACTATCCAGACCAGGTTCCTGAACGTAAGCATGCCCATATTTTCTTCCAGTTTGAGGACGGTGGAACGCTTGTTTATGAGGATGTACGCAAGTTTGGTACTATGGAACTCTTGGCTCCTGACCTTTTGGAAGCCTACTTTATTTCTAAAAAATTAGGTCCTGAACCAAGCGAACAAGACTTTGATGTGCAGGTCTTTCAAGCTGCCCTAGCTAAGTCTAAAAAGCCTATCAAATCCCATCTCCTAGACCAGACCTTGGTAGCTGGACTTGGCAATATCTATGTGGATGAGGTTCTCTGGCGAGCTCAGATTCATCCGGCTAGATCTTCCCAGACTTTGACAGTAGAAGAAGCGACTGCCATTCATGACCAGACCATTGCTGTATTGGGACAGGCTGTTGAAAAAGGTGGTTCCACCATTCGGACCTATACCAATGCCTTTGGAGAAGATGGAACCATGCAGGATTTTCACCAAGTCTATGACAAGGCTGGTCAAGAATGTTCACGTTGTGGCACCATCATTGAGAAAATCCAACTAGGTGGACGAGGCACCCATTTTTGTCCTCAGTGCCAAAGGAGGATCTGATGGGAAAAATCATCGGAATCACTGGGGGAATTGCCTCTGGTAAGTCAACCGTGACAAATTTTCTAAGAAAGCAAGGCTTTCAAGTAGTGGATGCCGACGCAGTCGTCCACCAACTACAGAAACCTGGTGGTCGTCTGTTTCAGGCTCTAGTACAGCACTTTGGGAAAGAAATCATCCTTGAAAATGGAGAACTCAATCGCCCTCTCATAGCTAGTCTTATCTTTTCAAATCCTGAAGAACGAGAATGGTCTAAGCAAATCCAAGGAGAGATTATCCGTGAGGAACTAGCTACATTAAGAGACCAATTGGCTCAGACAGAAGAGATTTTCTTCATGGATATTCCCCTACTTTTTGAGCAGGACTACGTCTCTTGGTTTGATGAGACTTGGTTGGTCTATGTGGACCGAGATGTCCAAGTAGAACGCTTAATGAAAAGGGACCACTTGTCCAAAGATGAAGCTGAATTTCGTCTGGCAGCCCAGTGGCCTTTAGAGAAAAAGAAAGATTTGGTCAGCCATATTTTAAACAACAATGGAAATCAAGACCAGCTTCTTACTCAGGTATTCTCCCTGCTTGAGGGAGGTAAGCAAGATGACAGAGATTAACTGGAAGGATAATTTGCGCATTGCCTGGTTTGGTAATTTTCTGACAGGAGCCAGTATTTCCTTAGTTGTGCCTTTTATGCCAATCTTTGTGGAAAATCTAGGTGTAGGGAGTGAGCAAGTCGTTTTTTATGCAGGCTTAGCTATTTCTGTCTCTGCTATTTCTGCGGCGCTCTTTTCTCCTATCTGGGGTATCCTTGCTGATAAATACGGTCGAAAACCCATGATGATTCGTGCTGGCCTGGCCATGACCATTACTATGGGAGGCTTGGCCTTTGTGCCAAATATTTATTGGCTAATCTTTCTTCGTTTACTGAATGGTGTATTTGCGGGTTTTGTTCCCAATGCAACAGCCCTGATAGCCAGTCAGGTTCCCAAGGAGAAATCAGGCTCTGCTCTCGGAACTTTGTCTACAGGCGTAGTTGCAGGTACTCTAACGGGTCCCTTTATTGGTGGCTTTATCGCAGAATTATTCGGCATTCGTACTGTCTTTTTACTGGTTGGTTGTTTTCTATTTTTAGCTGCTGTTTTGACTATTTGCTTTATCAAGGAAGATTTTCAACCAGTAGCCAAGGAAAAGGCCATCCCAACAAAGGAATTGTTTACATCAGTTAAATATCCCTATCTTTTGATCAACCTCTTTCTGACCAGTTTTGTCATCCAATTTTCAGCCCAATCAATAGGCCCTATCTTAGCTCTGTATGTACGCGACTTAGGCCAGACAGAGAATCTTCTCTTTGTATCAGGTTTGATTGTATCCAGTATGGGCTTTTCCAGTATGATGAGTGCAGGAGTCATGGGCAAGTTAGGTGACAAGGTGGGCAATCATCGTCTCTTGGTTGTAGCCCAGTTTTATTCAGTTATCATCTATCTTCTCTGTGCCAATGCCTCTAGTCCGCTTCAACTAGGACTCTATCGATTCCTCTTTGGCTTGGGAACCGGTGCCTTGATTCCCGGAGTCAATGCCCTCCTCAGCAAGATGACGCCCAAAGCTGGTATTTCGAGGGTCTTTGCCTTCAATCAGGTATTCTTTTATCTGGGAGGTGTCGTTGGACCTATGGCAGGTTCTGCAGTAGCAGGTCAATTTGGCTACCATGCAGTCTTTTATGCGACAAGCCTTTGTGTTGCCTTTAGTTGTCTCTTTAACCTTCTTCAATTTCGAACATTATTAAAGTAAAGGAAATCTAGTGCGAGTAAAAATTAATCTCAAATGCTCCTCTTGTGGCAGTATCAATTACCTAACCAGTAAAAACTCAAAAACTCATCCAGACAAGATTGAGGTTTTAAAGTATTGTCCCAAGGAAAGAAAAGTAACCCTACATCTTGAATCTAAGTAGATTTTATGGTAAAATAATAGGGATTTTAAGGAGTTTGATATGTATAACCTATTATTAACCATTTTATTAGTATTATCTGTTGTGATTGTGATTGCGATTTTCATGCAACCAACCAAAAACCAATCCAGCAATGTATTTGATGCCAGCTCAGGTGATTTGTTTGAACGCAGTAAAGCACGCGGTTTTGAAGCTGTAATGCAGCGTTTGACAGGGATTTTAGTCTTTTTCTGGCTAGCCATTGCCTTAGCATTGACGGTATTATCAAGTAGATAAGAAAATAATGGGCAGGACTAGGTCTTTGCCTCTTTTTATTTTTATACTCTTCAAAAATCTCTTCAAACTACGTCAGCTTCCATCTGCAACCTCAAAACGGTGTTTGAGCAACCTGCGGCTAGCTTTATAGTTTGCTCTTTGATTTTTTATTGAGTACTAAAGGATATTTGAGAAGGTTTTACAGTAAAAGAAAATTAAAAATCTAGAAAGAAAATATGAAAGATAGAATAAAAGAATATTTACAAGATAAGGGAAAGGTAACTGTCAATGATTTGGCTCAGGCTTTGGGAAAAGACGGTTCCAAGGATTTTCGTGAGTTGATTAAAACCTTGTCCCTAATGGAAAGGAAGCACCAGATTCGTTTTGAAGAAGATGGTAGTCTGACATTAGAAATTAAGAAAAAACATGAGATTACTCTCAAGGGGATTTTTCATGCTCATAAAAATGGATTTGGCTTTGTTAGTCTGGAAGGCGAGGAGGACGACCTTTTTGTAGGAAAAAACGATGTTAACTACGCTATTGATGGTGATACAGTTGAGGTCGTGATTAAGAAAGTCGCTGACCGCAATAAGGGAACAGCAGCAGAAGCAAAAATTATAGATATCCTAGAGCACAGTTTGACAACTGTTGTCGGTCAAATCGTTCTAGATCAGGAAAAGCCCAAGTATGCTGGCTACATCCGTTCGAAAAATCAGAAAATCAGTCAACCGATCTATGTTAAGAAACCAGCCCTTAAACTCGAGGGAACCGAAGTTCTCAAGGTCTTTATCGATAAATACCCAAGCAAGAAACATGATTTCTTTGTCGCTAGTGTCCTCGATGTGGTGGGAAACTCAACGGATGTCGGAATTGATGTTCTTGAGGTTTTGGAGTCTATGGACATTGTCTCAGAATTTCCAGAGGCTGTTGTTAAGGAAGCAGAAAGTGTGCCTGATGCTCCGTCTCAAAAAGATATGGAAGATCGTCTGGATCTAAGAGATGAGATTATCTTTACCATTGATGGGGCTGACGCCAAGGACTTGGATGATGCGGTGCATATCAAGGCTCTGAAAAATGGCAATCTGGAGCTTGGTGTTCATATCGCAGATGTTTCCTATTATGTGACAGAAGGTTCTGCCCTTGACAAGGAAGCCCTTAACCGCGCGACTTCAGTCTATGTAACAGATCGAGTGGTTCCAATGCTTCCAGAACGACTGTCAAACGGCATTTGCTCTCTCAATCCTCAAGTTAACCGCCTGACCCAGTCTGCCATTATGGAGATTGATAAACATGGTCGTGTAGTCAACTACACCATCACACAAACGGTTATCAAGACAAGCTTCCGTATGACCTACAGCGATGTCAATGATATCCTAGCAGGTGACGAGGAGAAGAGACAAGAATATCAGAAAATTGTTCCTAGTATCGAACTTATGGCCAAGCTTCATGAAACTCTAGAAAACATGCGTGTGAAACGTGGAGCCCTCAATTTTGATACCAACGAAGCCAAGATTTTAGTGGATAAACAGGGTAAGCCTGTTGATATCGTTCTTCGTCAGCGTGGCATTGCCGAGCGTATGATTGAGTCCTTCATGTTGATGGCCAATGAAACAGTTGCCGAGCATTTCAGCAAGCTGGATCTACCTTTCATCTATCGAATTCACGAGGAGCCTAAGGCTGAAAAAGTTCAGAAGTTTATTGATTATGCTTCGAGTTTTGGCTTGCGCATTTATGGGACTGCCAGTGAGATTAGCCAGGAGGCCCTTCAAGACATCATGCGTACTGTTGAGGGAGAACCTTATGCAGATGTATTGTCCATGATGCTTCTTCGCTCTATGCAGCAGGCTCGCTATTCGGAGCACAATCACGGCCACTATGGATTAGCAGCAGATTACTATACTCACTTTACTAGTCCTATTCGTCGTTATCCTGACCTTCTTGTTCACCGTATGATTCGTGATTACGGCCGTTCTAAGGAAATAGCTGAGCATTTTGAACAAGTGATTCCAGAGATTGCGACCCAGTCTTCCAACCGTGAGCGTCGTGCCATTGAGGCTGAGCGTGAAGTCGAAGCCATGAAAAAGGCTGAGTACATGGAAGAATACGTAGGCGAAGAGTACGATGCGGTTGTGTCTAGCATTGTTAAATTCGGTCTCTTTGTTGAATTGCCGAATACAGTTGAGGGCTTGGTTCACATCACTAATCTACCTGAATTTTATCATTTCAATGAGCGTGATTTGACCCTGCGTGGGGAGAAATCAGGAACAACCTTCCGTGTAGGTCAGCAGATTCGCATTCTAGTTGAAAGAGCTGATAAGATGACGGGCGAAATTGACTTTTCTTATATTCCAAGTGAGTTTGATGTGATTGAAAAAGGCTTGAAACAAGCTGGTCGCAAAGACAGAGGGCGTGGTTCAAATCGTCGTTCAGATAAGAAGAAAGATAAGAGAAAATCAGGACGCTCAAATGATAAGCGCAAGCATTCACAAAAAGACAAGAAGAAAAAAGGAAAGAAACCTTTTTACAAGGAAGTAGCTAAGAAAGGAGCCAAACATGGCAAAGGGCGAGGGAAAGGTCGTCGCACAAAATAAAAAGGCGCGTCACGACTATACAATCGTAGATACGCTAGAGGCAGGGATGGTCCTGACTGGAACTGAAATCAAGAGTGTACGAGCAGCTCGAATCAATCTCAAGGATGGCTTTGCCCAAGTAAAAAATGGAGAAGTTTGGTTGAGCAATGTTCATATCGCTCCTTACGAAGAGGGCAATATCTGGAACCAGGAACCAGAACGTCGTCGCAAACTCCTGCTCCATAAAAAGCAAATCCAAAAATTAGAACAAGAGACTAAAGGAACAGGAATGACCCTGGTTCCCCTTAAAGTCTATATCAAAGATGGTTACGCTAAACTCCTTTTAGGTTTAGCTAAAGGGAAGCATGACTATGATAAACGGGAGTCTATCAAACGACGTGAGCAAAACCGCGATATCGCGCGTGTGATGAAAGCAGTCAACCAGCGTTAAGAAGAGGAATGAAAATGGAAAAACTAGTTGCCTATAAACGCATGCCTTTGTGGACTAAAGAGACCATGCCAGAGGCTGTTCAGCAAAAGCACAATACCAAGGTTGGGACTTGGGGCAAGATTACTGTTTTAAAAGGAACTCTCAAGTTTATTGAATTGACAGAGGATGGTAAGGTTTTAGCTGAGCACCTCTTTGAAGCAGGGGCTGACAATCCAATGGCACAACCACAAGCCTGGCACCGAGTAGAGGCTGCTACAGACGATGTAGAATGGTATTTGGAATTTTATTGTAAACCTGAGGATTATTTTCCTAAGAAATACAATACCAATCCTGTTCATTCAGAGGTCCTAGAGGCAATGCAGACAGTAAAACCAGGGAAAGCCTTGGATTTGGGCTGTGGTCAGGGCCGTAACTCTCTCTTTCTTGCACAGAATGGTTTTGATGTGACAGCTGTAGATCAAAATGAATTATCTCTTGAAATCTTGCAAAGCATTGTTGAGCAGGAAGACCTAGATATGCCTGTTGGTCTTTACGATATCAATTCAGCCAGTATTGGGCAAGAATATGATTTTATCGTTTCAACAGTTGTTCTCATGTTTCTACAAGCGGACCGCATTCCAGCTATTATCCGAAATATGCAGGAGCATACCACGGTCGGTGGTTATAATCTTATCGTTTGTGCTATGGATACGGAAGATTACCCTTGTTCTGTGAACTTCCCATTTACCTTTAGAGAAGGGGAATTGGCAGACTATTACAAGGACTGGGAATTGGTTAAGTACAATGAAAATCCAGGCCATTTGCACCGTCGCGATGAAAATGGTAATCGTATTCAACTACGCTTTGCGACCATGCTAGCTAAAAAAATCAAATAAACATGAATAAAGATTAGGAAATTTCCTGATCTTTTTTTCTTTTTTACGAATAATATAGAAAAGGAGGGAATCATGTTTGTTGCGAGAGATTCTAGGGGAGAATTGGTAAATGTGTTAGAGGATAAGCTTGAGAAGCAAGCATACACCTGCCCAGCTTGTGGAGGTCAGCTTCGTTTGCGTCAAGGACCAAGTGTCCGGACCCATTTTGCTCACAAAACCTTAAAAGACTGTGATTTTTCCTCTGAAAATGAAAGTCCAGAACATCTGAAAAATAAGGAAGTCCTTTATCACTGGTTGGAAAAAGAGGCAGAGGTGCAATTAGAATACCCGATTCCAGAGCTTAAACAGATTGCGGATGTGTTTGTAAATGGCAATCTAGCTATAGAGGTTCAGTGTAGCCCCTTGCCTCAAAAAGTCCTTAAAGAGCGAAGTGAGGGCTATCGTAGTCAGGGTTACCAAGTACTGTGGTTGCTGGGAGAAAAACTGTGGCTCAAGGAGCGTTTGACCCGTCTGCAAGAAGGTTTTCTTTATTTCAGTCAAAACATGGGATTTTATGTTTGGGAAGTAGACAAGGAAAAACATCTTTTAAGGCTCAAATATCTCATACACCAGGATCTTCGAGGCAAACTCCATTATCAAATCAAGGAATTTCCCTATGGTCACGGTAGTCTACTGGATATATTACGTCTTCCCTATAAGAAACAAAAAATATCTCATTTTACAGTTTCTGAGGATAAGGATATCTGTAGCTATATTCAGCAACAACTCTATTATCAAAATCCTATTTGGATGAAAGAGCAAGCAGAAGCCTATCAAAAGGGGGAAAATCTCCTGACTTATGGGCTAAAAGAATGGTATCCACAAATTCGACCATTAGTAGGTGAGTTTTGCCAAATTGAGAAGGACTTAACCAGCTATTATCAGTATTTTCAAACCTATTACCAAGAAAATCCTCAAAATGATTGGCAAAAGCTTTATCCACCAGCCTTTTATCAGCAATATTTCTTGAAAAATATGGTAAAATAGAAAGGATGGAGGAATCTAATGGTATTACAAAGAAATGAAATAAATGAAAAAGATACATGGGATCTATCAACGATTTACCCAACTGACCAGGCTTGGGAAGAAGCCTTAAAAGATTTAACAGAACAATTGGAGACAGTAGCCCAGTATGAAGGCCATCTCTTGGATAGTGCGGATAGCCTTCTAGAAATCACTGAATTTTCTCTTGAAATGGAACGCCAAATGGAGAAGCTTTACGTTTATGCTCATATGAAAAATGACCAAGACACACGTGAAGCCAAGTACCAAGAGTACTATGCTAAGGCAATGACTCTCTATAGCCAGCTAGACCAAGCTTTTTCATTCTATGAACCTGAATTTATGGATATTAGCGAAAAGCAGTATGCTGACTTTTTAGAAGCTCAACCAAAATTGCAGGTTTATCAACACTATTTTGACAAGCTTTTACAAGGCAAGGAACACGTTCTTTCACAACGTGAAGAAGAATTATTGGCTGGAGCTGGAGAAATCTTTGGTTCGGCAAGTGAAACCTTTGCTATTTTAGATAATGCAGATATCGTCTTTCCATTTGTTAAAGATGAAGATGGTAACGAAGTACAATTATCACATGGCGTTTATATGCGCTTGATGGAGTCTAAAAACCGTGAGGTTCGCCGTGGTGCCTATCAAGCCCTTTATGCAACTTATGAGCAATTCCAACATACTTATGCCAAAACCTTGCAAACAAATGTTAAGGTTCAAAACTATCGTGCAAAAGTTCGCAACTACAAGAGTGCTCGTCATGCAGCTCTCGCAGCAAATTTTGTTCCAGAAAGTGTTTATGACAATTTGGTAGCAGCAGTTCGCAAGCATTTGCCACTCTTGCATCGTTACCTTGAACTTCGTTCAAAAATCTTGGGAATTTCAGACCTCAAGATGTACGATGTCTATACACCACTCTCATCTGTTGAATATAGTTTTACCTACCAAGAAGCCTTGAAAAAAGCTGAAGAAGCCTTGGCAGTCTTGGGTGAAGATTACTTGAGCCGTGTTAAACGTGCCTTCAGCGAGCGTTGGATTGATGTTTACGAAAATCAAGGCAAGCGTTCAGGAGCTTACTCTGGTGGTTCTTACGATACAAATGCCTTTATGCTCCTTAACTGGCAGGACAATCTAGACAATCTCTTTACTCTTGTTCATGAAACAGGTCACAGTATGCATTCAAGCTATACTCGTGAAACTCAGCCTTATGTTTACGGGGATTACTCTATCTTCTTGGCTGAGATTGCTTCAACTACCAATGAAAATATCTTGACGGAGAAATTATTGGAAGAAGTGGAAGATGATGCAACGCGCTTTGCGATTCTCAATAGCTTCCTAGATGGTTTCCGTGGAACAGTTTTCCGCCAAACTCAATTTGCTGAGTTTGAACACGCGATTCACCAAGCGGATCAAAATGGTGAAGTCTTGACAAGCGATTTCTTAAATAAACTCTACGCAGACTTGAACCAAGAGTATTATGGTTTGAGTAAGGAAGACAATCCTGAAATCCAATACGAGTGGGCACGCATTCCACACTTCTACTATAACTACTATGTATATCAATATTCAACAGGTTTTGCAGCAGCCTCAGCCCTGGCTGAAAAGATTGTCCATGGTAGTCAAGAAGACCGTGACCGCTATATTGACTATCTCAAGGCAGGTAAGTCTGACTATCCACTTAATGTCATGAGAAAAGCTGGTGTTGATATGGAGAAGGAAGACTATCTCAACGATGCCTTTGCAGTCTTTGAACGTCGTTTGAATGAGTTTGAAGCCCTTGTTGAAAAATTGGGATTGGCATAAGATGGTTGAATCATACAGTAAAAATGCCAACCATAACATGCGTCGCCCTGTTGTCAAGGAAGAAATTGTGGACTTGATGCGTCAGCGTCAAAAGCAAGTTACAGGTTCTTTGAAAGAATTGGAAGACTTTGCCCGTAAGGAAAATATTCCCATTATTCCCCATGAAACGGTTGCTTATTTCCGTTTTCTCATGGAAACCATGCAACCTAAAAACATTCTGGAAATTGGGACGGCTATCGGTTTTTCAGCTCTCTTGATGGCTGAACATGCACCAAATGCAAAGATTACAACCATTGACCGCAATCCAGAAATGATTGGTTTTGCCAAGGAAAATTTCGCCCAGTTTGACAGTCGTAAGCAAATCACTCTCCTAGAAGGAGATGCGGTAGATGTCTTATCTACACTGACAGAGTCCTATGATTTCGTCTTTATGGATTCAGCCAAGTCTAAATATATCGTCTTTCTGCCAGAGATCCTCAAACATTTGGAGGTCGGTGGTGTGGTTGTCTTGGATGATATTTTTCAAGGTGGTGATGTTGCCAAGGACATTATGGAGGTTCGTCGTGGCCAGCGAACCATTTATCGTGGTCTTCAAAGACTATTTGATGCAACCTTAGACAATCCAGGACTCACTGCAACATTAGTACCTTTAGGGGACGGCATTCTCATGCTTCGTAAAAATATAGCAGAGGTTCAATTGCCTGTTAGCGAATGATTTTCAGAATAATTTAAGAAAATATAGTAAAATAGATAGAGTAACACTTATCTCAAAGGAGTAGACATGAAGAAAAAACTATTGGCAGGTGCCATTACACTATTATCAGTAGCAACTTTAGCAGCTTGTTCGAAAGGTTCAGAAGGGGCAGACCTTATCAGCATGAAAGGAGATGTTATCACTGAACATCAGTTCTTCGAGGAAGTAAAGAATAATCAAGCAGCTCAACAAGTTTTGCTTAACATGACCATTCAAAATGTTTTTGAAAAACAATATGGGTCAGAAGTAACTGACAAAGAAGTAGAAGATGCAATTGCTGAAGAACAAAAGAAATATGGGGACAGCTATCAAAATGTACTCTCACGTGCCGGCATGACACTTGAGACACGTAAAGCTCAAGTCCGTACAAGTAAATTGGTTGAATTAGCAGTTAAGAAGGCAGCAGAAGCTGAATTGACAGATGATGCTTACAAGAAGGCCTTTGACGAGTACACTCCAGATGTAACGGCTCAAATCATTCGTCTTGATAATGAGGATAAAGCGAAAGAAGTCCTCGAAAAAGCTAAGGCAAGTGGCGCAGATTTCGCTCAATTAGCTAAAGATAACTCAACTGATGAGAAAACCAAAGCTAACGGTGGTGAAATCACTTTTGATTCAGCTTCAACAGAGGTACCAGATCAAGTTAAGAAAGCAGCTTTTGCCTTGGATGTTAACGGCATTTCTGATGTCATTACAGCTACTGGTACTCAGGCATACAGCAGTCAATATTACATTGTAAAACTCACTAAGAAAACAGAAAAGTCATCTAACATTGATGACTATAAAGAAAAATTGAAGACGCTTATTCTTACTCAAAAACAAAATGATTCATCATTTGTTCAGAGTATTATCGGAAAAGAGTTGCAAGCTGCAAATATTAAAGTTAAAGATCAAGCTTTCCAAAATATCTTTACTCAATACATTGGTGGTGGAGATTCAAGCTCAAGCAGTTCTTCAAAAGAATAAGACGGAAAAGAGCCAAGCGCTCTTTTTCTTATGAGAAAATCTTATATCTTAAGGGTAAGGGTTTTTTTCTTTCTGAAAAAGTGGTATAATAGCAATCAAAACTAGAAAATAAAACGGAATTGGGAACAAATTTCTTTGTTCCTATTAGAGTGGTGTGATATGAAAATTAGTAAAAGGCACCTGTTAAACTATTCCATTTTGATACCTTATCTCCTTTTGTCTGTATTGGGGCTAATCGTAGTATATTCGACGACGAGTGCAACCCTAATTCAAGAAGGGAAAAGTGCTCTTCAATTGGTCCGAAACCAAGGTGTTTTCTGGATAGTTAGTTTAATTTTGATTGCCTTAATATATAAGTTAAAACTAGGTTTCTTAAGGAATGAACGACTGATTATTATTGTTATGTTCATAGAGATGATTTTACTAGCTTTGGCACGTTTAATAGGAGTTCCGGTTAATGGAGCCTACGGTTGGATTTCAGTAGGACCTGTAACAATTCAACCAGCAGAGTATCTAAAAATTATTATTATTTGGTATTTGTCTCATCGTTTTTCCAAACAACAAGAAGAAATAGCTATTTACGATTTTCAGATTTTAACCCAAAACCAATGGATTCCTCGAGCTTTTAATGACTGGCGTTTCGTTATAATCGTATTAATTGGAAGCTTAGGAATTTTCCCAGATTTAGGAAATGCCACTATCCTTGCTTTGGTGGCCTTGATTATGTATACACTTAGCGGGATTGCTTATCGCTGGTTCACGACTTTTCTACTTCTGTTGACAGGTGGTTCAATGTTATCCCTATCTGTAATTCGTTTTGTTGGGGTTGAAAATTTCTCTCGTATTCCGGTCTTTGGTTATGTTGCCAAACGTTTTAGCGCATTTTTCAATCCTTTTAATGACCTAGCAGGTGCAGGACACCAACTCGCAAATTCTTACTATGCTATGGTAAATGGTGGGTGGTTTGGTCTAGGATTAGGAAATTCAATCGAGAAACGGGGTTATCTACCAGAAGCTCATACAGATTTTGTGTTCTCTATTGTCATAGAAGAATTTGGATTTGTTGGAGCTAGTTTGATTTTATCACTTCTCTTTTTCTTAATTTTGCGAATTATTTTGGTGGGGATTCGTGCTAAGAATCCATTTAATTCAATGGTGGCTATTGGAGTAGGAGGCATGCTTTTGGTGCAGGTCTTTGTTAATATCGGTGGAATTTCTGGTCTTATTCCTTCAACTGGAGTAACATTCCCTTTTCTATCGCAAGGTGGGAATAGCCTCTTGGTATTATCTGTCGCAATTGCTTTTGTATTAAATATTGATGCAAGTGAGAAACGTGCTAAACTTATTAGGGAGTATGAAAATCAATCTTCTGAAATATTATAAGGATTGTATGGAAAGGAAAGTTTATGTCTCTTCAAAAATTAGAAAACTATAGTAATAAAGCTGTTGTGCAAGAAGAAGTATTGATTTTAACAGAATTGTTAGAAGATATCACTAAAAACATGCTTGCCCCAGAGACTTTTGATAAAATCATGCAGTTGAAGGAATTGTCAACTCAAGAAGATTATCAAGGCTTAAACCAATTAGTTACTAGTCTGACAAATGATGAAATGGCTTATATTTCACGCTATTTCTCTATCTTGCCTCTTTTGATTAATATTTCAGAAGACGTGGATTTGGCCTATGAAATCAACCATCAAAATAATATCGATCAAGATTATCTTGGTAAATTATCAGCAACGATTAAAATGGTTGCAGAAAAAGAAAATGCGGTTGAAATTTTAGAACATTTGAATGTTGTCCCTGTTTTGACAGCCCATCCAACACAAGTGCAACGTAAGAGCATGCTGGATTTGACTAACCATATCCATACCCTCTTGCGTAAGTATCGTGATGTGAAATTAGGCTTGATTAATAAGGAAAAATGGCATAATGATCTCCGTCGTTATATTGAGATTATCATGCAGACAGACATGATTCGTGAAAAGAAATTAAAAGTGACCAATGAAATCACGAATGTTATGGAATACTACAATAGTTCATTCCTGAAGGCAGTTCCTCATTTGACTGCTGAGTACAAGCGTTTGGCTAGAAAACATGGCTTGGAGTTAAAACATCCTAAACCAATTACCATGGGAATGTGGATTGGTGGAGACCGTGATGGGAATCCCTTTGTGACTGCAGATACCTTGAAACAATCTGCTATGACCCAGTGTGAAGTCATCATGAATTACTATGATGAAAAGATTTACCAACTTTATCGTGAGTTCTCCCTCTCAACCAGTATTGTCAATGTCAGCAAGCAAGTCAGAGAAATGGCTCGTCAATCTAAGGATAACTCTATCTACCGTGAAAAAGAGCTTTACCGTCGTGCCTTGTTTGATATTCAATCAAAAATAAAAGCAACAAAAACCTATCTGATTGAGGATAAGGAAGTTGGGGCTCGCTATGAAACAGCTAATGATTTTTATAAAGATTTAATTACCATCCGTGATTCTCTCTTGGAAAATAAAGGTGAAGCACTAATTTCTGGTGATTTTGTTGAGCTGATTCAGGCAGTTGAAATTTTTGGTTTCTATTTGGCATCCATCGACATGCGTCAAGATTCTAGTGTTCATGAAGCTTGTGTGGCCGAACTCTTGAAATCAGCAGGAATTCATTCTCATTATAGCGAACTAAGTGAAGAAGAAAAATGCCAGCTTCTCTTGAAAGAATTAGAGGAAGATCCACGTATTCTTTCTGCCACTCATGTTGAAAAATCAGAGTTACTTGAAAAAGAATTAGCAATCTTTAAGGCTGCTCGTAAGTTGAAAGATAAGTTGGGGGATGATGTCATTCGTCAGACCATCATTTCACATGCAACCAGCGTATCAGACATGTTGGAATTGGCTATCTTACTAAAAGAAGTAGGTCTAGTTGATAAAGAAAGAGCCCGTGTTCAAATTGTACCTCTCTTTGAAACAATCGAGGACTTGGACCACTCAGAAGAAACCATGAGAGAATACCTTTCTCTTCCCCTTGCCAAGAAATGGATTGCTTCACGTAATAACTACCAAGAAATCATGCTTGGTTACTCTGATAGTAATAAAGATGGTGGCTACCTATCATCATGTTGGACTCTCTACAAGGCCCAACAACAACTGACTGCCATTGGAGATGAATTTGGTGTTAAGGTTACCTTCTTCCACGGCCGTGGTGGGACTGTCGGTCGTGGTGGTGGACCAACCTATGAAGCTATTACCTCTCAACCGCTCAAGTCCATCAAGGATCGCATCCGCTTGACGGAGCAGGGTGAAGTAATTGGAAATAAATATGGTAACAAAGATGCTGCCTATTATAACCTTGAAATGTTGGTTTCAGCAGCCATTAACCGTATGATTACTCAATGGAAGAGTGATACTAATACCTCAAATCGCTATGAGGCTATTATGGATCAAGTAGTGGACCGTAGTTATGACATTTATCGAGACTTAGTCTTTGGGAATGACCATTTTTATGATTATTTCTTTGAGTCAAGTCCAATCAAGGCTATTTCCAGTTTTAATATTGGTTCTCGTCCAGCCGCTCGTAAGACTATTACTGAAATCGGTGGTTTGCGTGCCATTCCTTGGGTCTTCTCATGGTCACAAAGTCGTGTCATGTTCCCTGGCTGGTATGGTGTCGGATCAAGCTTCAAGGAGTTTATCGATAAAAATCCAGAGAATATCGCTATCTTACGAGATATGTATCAAAATTGGCCATTTTTCCAATCGCTTCTTTCAAATGTCGATATGGTCTTATCTAAATCCAACATGAATATTGCTTTTGAATATGCTAAGTTATGTGAAGATGATCAAGTGAAGGCTATTTATGATACTATTTTAGACGAATGGCAATTAACGAAAAATGTTATCCTAGAGATTGAAGGCTATGACGAATTATTGGCTGAAAATCCATATCTAAAAGCGAGTTTGGATTACCGTATGCCTTACTTTAATATCCTCAACTATATCCAGTTGGAGTTGATTAAACGTCAACGTCGAGGAGAATTATCAAGCGATCAAGAAAAATTAATCCATACAACCATCAACGGAATTGCGACCGGATTGCGTAATTCAGGCTGATACCTATTAAACTTCCTCTTTTTCATAGGGGAAATTTTTGAATATTTCAAAAAAATGCTAAAAGAGTCTTGACAAGTAGTTGAAAAATGATATAATTTAACCATTCAGAAAAGTAATCATATAAACTTTTTAGAGAGTCTGTGGTAGCTGAAAACAGATAAGTGGTGATGATGAAAATTGGGCTGGATGTTATTTAGAATTTGAAATCATAAAAATTCGGTGAGCACACCTTACAGTGCATCTCGTTATTGCGAGACAGAGCGATAGGGAAATTCCCTATAATTGAGGTGGTACCGCGCATCGACGTCCTCACACAAGTTTTTTGTGTGAGGACTTTTTTGATGGAGGTTAGTATGGAAAGAAAACGATGGCGTCGCTTGTTTAGATAAGTGAAGCATTTTAAAGGAAATAAAAAGGAGAAATAGAATGAAAAATAAACGTTTAATTGGAATTATCGCTGCATTAGCAGTCTTAGTAGCAGGAAGCTTGATTTACTCTTCAATGAATAAACCAGAAGCTAAGAATGAGAAGAAAGTTGCCAAAGTTGGTGTCCTTCAGTTTGTGAGCCATCCATCTCTTGATTTGATTTATAAAGGAATTCAAGATGGACTTGCAGAAGAAGGTTATAAAGATGACCAAGTTAAAATCGATTTTATGAACTCAGAAGGTGACCAAAGTAAGGTTGCGACAATGAGTAAACAATTGGTTGCAAATGGGAATGACCTTGTGGTTGGTATTGCAACACCAGCAGCTCAAGGATTGGCTAGTGCAACAAAAGACCTACCGGTTATCATGGCCGCTATTACAGACCCAATCGGAGCTAACTTGGTCAAAGATTTGAAAAAACCAGGTGGCAACATTACAGGGGTATCTGACCACAACCCAGCTCAACAACAAGTTGAACTCATCAAAGCTTTGACACCAAATGTGAAAACAATTGGAGCTCTTTACTCAAGCAGCGAAGACAATTCAAAAACACAGGTAGAAGAATTTAAGGCTTATGCTGAAAAAGCAGGTTTGACAGTCGAAACATTTGCTGTTCCTTCAACAAATGAAATTGCTTCAACAGTTAACGTTATGACTAGCAAGGTCGATGCTATCTGGGTTCCAATTGATAACACCATTGCATCAGCCTTTTCAACAGTTGTATCAAGCAACCAATCAGCTAAAAAACCAATTTATCCAAGCGCGACTGCCATGGTAGAAGCAGGTGGCTTGGCATCAGTTGTAGTTGACCAACATGATCTTGGAGTGGCAACAGGTAAAATGATTGCGCAAGTCTTGAAAGGTGCAAAACCGGCTGATACTCCAGTCAATGTCTTTTCAACTGGTAAGTCAGTGATCAACAAAAAATTGGCACAAGAGCTAGGTATTACGATTCCTGAATCTGTTTTAAAAGAAGCAGGACAAGTGATTGAATAATCTGTAATGGAGGAGTTGGGGACATCTCCTCCAATTTTTTACAATAAAAATCATATAGAAAAGGTTAAGAAACAGATGATATTATCTATTATTTCACAAGGATTTGTCTGGGCTATTTTAGGTCTGGGAATCTTTATGACATTTAGGATTTTGAACTTTCCAGATATGACAACAGAAGGTTCCTTCCCTCTTGGGGGAGCTGTTGCTGTCACTTTGATAACCAAAGGCGTGAACCCATTTTTAGCGACACTTGTTGCTGTAGGAGCAGGTTGTTTGGCTGGAATGGCAGCAGGACTTCTTTATACAAAAGGGAAGATCCCAACTTTGCTCTCAGGGATTTTGGTGATGACTTCCTGTCACTCTATCATGCTCTTGATTATGGGACGTGCAAACTTAGGACTGCTTGGAACTAAGCAAATTCAGGATGTTTTACCTTTTGATTCAGACTTGAACCAACTCTTGACAGGTCTCATCTTTGTCAGTCTTGTTATTGTTCTCATGCTCTTTTTCTTGGACACTAAACTCGGACAAGCCTATATTGCTACAGGTGACAATCCTGATATGGCTAGAAGTTTCGGGATTCATACTGGACGCATGGAGCTTATGGGCTTGGTCTTATCAAATGGTGTGATTGCCCTTGCAGGTGCTCTCATTGCCCAGCAAGAAGGGTATGCCGATGTATCTCGAGGAATCGGGGTTATCGTTGTGGGGCTTGCAAGTTTGATTATTGGAGAAGTTATCTTCAAGAGTTTGAGCTTGGCAGAGCGTCTGGTTGCCATCGTTGTGGGTTCTATCGCCTATCAATTCTTAGTGTGGGCAGTTATCGCTCTTGGCTTTAATACAAGTTACCTTCGTTTATACAGTGCCTTGATTTTGGCAGTCTGTCTCATGATTCCAACATTTAAGCAAACAATCTTGAAAGGAGCCAAGTTAAGCAAATGACAGCAATTGTAGAATTAAAAAATGCAACCAAAGTCGTTAAAAATGGCTTTGATGAAGAAAAGATTATTTTAAATGAAGTTTCCTTAGAAATTTTTGAACAGGACTTTATCACGATTTTAGGTGGAAATGGTGCTGGTAAATCAACCCTCTTTAACACTATTGCAGGAACCCTGTCACTAACCAGTGGAACTATCCGTATTTTAGGTGAAGATGTTACCAAGTTTTCACCAGAAAAGAGAGCCAAGTATCTGTCTCGTGTCTTCCAAGATCCGAAGATGGGGACCGCTCCTCGTATGACGGTCGCTGAAAATCTTTTAATTGCCAAGTTTCGTGGTGAAAAGCGGGGGCTCTTTCCCCGACGCTTGACTAGCTATAAGGATGAATTTCAGGCAACCATTGAAAAAGTAGGGAATGGTCTTGAGAAACACTTGAATACACCGATTGAGTTTTTATCAGGTGGACAAAGACAGGCTTTGAGTCTCTTGATGGCAACCTTGAAGCGACCTGAATTACTCCTATTAGATGAGCATACTGCAGCCCTTGATCCAAAGACAAGTGTCGCACTCATGGAGTTGACAGATGAATTTGTCAAGAAAGATCAGCTGACAGCCCTTATGATTACTCATCATATGGAAGATGCTCTCAAATATGGTAATCGTCTGATTGTCATGAAAGAAGGACGGATTATCCAAGATTTGAACCAAGAAGAAAAGGCAAAGATGAAAATCTCTGATTATTATCAGCTCTTTGAATAAAGTAGGGAAAATGAGTGAAATGGTTTACTTTTTTTCTGAAATAAAGTATACTATATAAAGTAAACTATGATAACATGGAGGTATTGTGTATGGTTGACAAACAAGTCATTGAAGAAATCAAAAACAATGCCAACATTGTGGAAGTCATAGGTGATGTGATTTCTTTACAAAAGGCAGGACGGAACTATCTAGGGCTCTGTCCTTTTCATGGTGAAAAGACTCCTTCTTTCAACGTTGTGGAAGACAAGCAGTTTTATCACTGTTTTGGTTGTGGTCGCTCAGGTGACGTCTTTAAGTTCATCGAAGAATACCAAGGTGTATCCTTCATAGAAGCCGTTCAGCTCTTAGGAGAGCGTGTCGGTATTCAATTAACGATGCCTGTCCCGTCTCGTCCTCAACAGGTTTCACCTCATCAGACTCTATATGATATGCATGAAGAAGCTGCACGATTTTACCATGCAATTCTCATGACGACCAAGATGGGAGAAGAAGCAAGGGCTTATCTATATAAGCGAGGGTTGACAGACGAAGTTCTGAAGCACTTCCAGATTGGGTTGGCTCCAGCAGAGAGAACCTATCTCTATCAACGTCTGGTTGATCAGTTTGAGGAAAAGGATTTACTGGATTCGGGCTTGTTTTACTTATCGGACGGTAATCAGTTTTATGATACTTTTTTCGGACGTATCATCTTTCCTTTGACCAATGATAAGGGGCAGGTTATTGCCTTTTCAGGTCGTATCTGGCAAGAAACAGATAATCAGACTGCCAAGTATAAAAATAGTCGCTCAACTTCAATTTTTAACAAGAGTTATGAATTGTATCATTTGGACAAGGCTAAAAAAGGAACTGGTAAAATCCCAGAACTCTATTTGATGGAAGGCTTTATGGATGTTATCGCCGCCTACCGTGCTGGTATAGAGAATGCTGTAGCTTCTATGGGAACGGCTCTGAGCAAGGAACATGTTGACCATCTCAAACACTTTACTAAAAAGATTGTCCTCAGCTACGATGGTGATAAGGCAGGGCAGGCAGCAACAGCAAAAGCGTTGGAGGAATTAAAAGATTTCTCAGTGGAAGTTGTCCGAGTACCTGATTCCATGGACCCAGATGAGTATTTACAAAAGAATTCTGCTGAAGACCTGGCTTATCTCTTAACCAAGACTCGGATTAGTCCTATAGAATTTTATATTCACCAACTTAAGCCGGAAAATAGCGATAACTTGCAGGCGCAAATTGAGTTTATTGAAAAGATTGCCCCCTTAATCGCCAAAGAAAAGTCTATCACTGCCCAAAATTCTTACATCCACATTCTGGCGGACAACCTGCCTTCCTTTGATTATCAGCAGGTGGAACAGATTGTAAATGAAAGTCGGATTGTCCAAAGGCAGGAGAGGGTCAAGGAGCGTCCTGCACCAGTAGCAATCAGTTTACCTGTGACTCGGCAACTGACAGCAGTTATGAGAGCAGAAGCTCATCTCCTTTATAGGATGGCTGAGAATCCAGTTATTTTGAATGATTATCGTTTGCGAGATGATTTTTTCTTTGATACCCCAGAATTTCAGATTCTTTACGAATTATTAAGTGAGCAGGGAAAAATCGGATCAGAGGACCTCTCCCATCAGTCACCTGAAGTTGAAACTGCTTGGTATCAAGTGCTTGCTCTTGATTTACCATCTGAAATGTTACCTCAGGAACTAGTGGAAGTGGAAGAATCTCGAAACCGTGCCCTCCTCAGTAAGGACAATTTAAGGATTAAAAAGAAAGTGCAGGAAGCTAGTCATGTAGGAGATACAGATACAGCCTTAGAAGAATTGCAACGATTGATATCCCAAAAAAGAAGAATGGAGTAATAATGGCAACAAAACAAAAAGAAGTAACAACATTTGACGTACAAGTAGCGGACTTTATACGTAATCACAAGAAAACAGGAACTGCAACAGATGATGATATTAATTCTAGTCTGGTTATTCCTTTTACCTTAGATGCTGATGGGATTGAAAATCTCTTGCAACGGATTCAGGATGCGGGGATTTCTATTACAGATAACGAAGGAAATCCAAGTGCACGTGTTCTTAGTACTGAAGAAGAGCCAGAACTCAGCGATGAGGACTTGATTGGTTCAACTTCGGCTAAGGTCAATGACCCTGTTCGTATGTACTTGAAAGAAATCGGAGTCGTTCCTCTCTTGACCAATGAAGAGGAAAAAGAATTGGCACTGGCTGTTGAAGCGGGTGACATCGAAGCTAAACAACGCCTTGCGGAAGCCAATCTTCGTTTGGTTGTTTCTATTGCCAAACGCTATGTTGGTCGTGGTATGCAGTTTCTTGACTTGATTCAAGAAGGAAATATGGGCTTGATGAAGGCGGTTGACAAGTTTGACTATTCTAAAGGGTTCAAGTTCTCAACTTACGCAACTTGGTGGATTCGTCAGGCTATCACTCGTGCTATTGCGGATCAAGCTCGTACCATTCGTATCCCAGTTCATATGGTTGAGACCATCAATAAATTGGTTCGTGAACAGCGTAATCTCCTTCAAGAATTGGGACAAGATCCAACGCCAGAACAAATCGCTGAACGTATGGATATGACTCCTGATAAGGTTCGTGAAATCTTGAAGATTGCCCAAGAACCAGTATCTCTTGAAACACCAATCGGTGAAGAAGATGATAGCCATCTTGGAGACTTTATTGAAGATGAAGTGATTGAAAATCCAGTGGACTATACGACTCGTATCGTCTTGCGTGAGCAGTTGGATGAGGTCTTGGATACTCTTACAGACCGTGAAGAAAATGTTCTGCGTCTCCGTTTCGGACTAGATGATGGAAAAATGCGTACCCTTGAAGATGTAGGTAAAGTCTTTAACGTGACTCGCGAGCGTATCCGTCAGATTGAAGCTAAGGCTTTGAGAAAACTACGTCAACCAAGTCGCAGCAAACCCCTTCGTGATTTTATTGAAGACTAAGAGTGAGGATGAATATGGCTTATACAGAAGAGCAAATTGAAAACATCAAAACACGGATTTTATCAGCCTTGGAAGAAGTTATTGACCCTGAGTTGGGAATCGATATTGTCAATCTTGGTTTGATCTATGAGATTCGTTTTGACGGCGACACAGGACAAACAGAGATTGATATGACTTTGACAACTATGGGTTGTCCCCTAGCTGACCTTCTGACAGATCAGATTTATGATGCTATGACCGAGGTGCCAGAAGTAACGGATACTGAGGTCAAATTGGTTTGGTATCCAGCCTGGACAGTTGAAAAAATGAGTCGCTATGCACGCATTGCGCTAGGCATTAAGTAAACCTATAAAAACATGTGAGAGATTATTGGAAAAGCGAGGAAATTTCCCCCTCTTTTCCTCTAGTCTCTCCTTTCTTTTGCTGATTTTATTCCAAGAAAATGATATAATAGTAGTTATGGAAAAAAAGAAATTACGAATCAATATGTTGAGTTCAAGTGAGAAAGTAGCAGGACAAGGAGTTTCAGGTGCCTACCGTGAATTAGTTCGTCTTCTTCACCGTGATGCCAAGGACCAATTGATTGTTACAGAGAATCTTCCAATCGAGGCAGATGTGACTCACTTTCATACGATTGATTTCCCCTATTATTTATCAACATTCCAAAAAAAACGCTCAGGGAGGAAAATTGGCTATGTACATTTCTTGCCTGATACACTTGAGGGGAGCTTGAAAATTCCATTTTTCTTAAAGGGAATTGTGAAACGCTATGTATTTTCTTTTTACAACCGTATGGAGCACTTGGTTGTTGTTAATCCTATGTTTATTGAGGATTTGGTGGCAGCTGGTATTCCACGTGAAAAAGTGACCTATATTCCTAACTTTGTCAATAAGGAAAAATGGCATCCACTTCCACAAGAAGAGGTAGCGAGACTGCGAACAGAGTTAGGTCTTAGTGACAATCAGTTTATCGTAGTAGGTGCTGGTCAAGTTCAGAAACGCAAAGGGATTGATGATTTTATCCGTCTGGCTGAGGAATTGCCTCAGATTACCTTTATCTGGGCGGGTGGCTTCTCTTTTGGTGGTATGACAGATGGTTATGAACGCTACAAGAAAATTATGGATAATCCACCTGAAAATTTAATTTTTCCGGGTATTGTGTCCCCAGAGCAAATGCGCGAATTGTATGCCCTAGCGAACCTTTTCTTGTTACCCAGTTATAATGAACTCTTTCCTATGACGATTTTAGAGGCTGCCAGTTGTGAGGCTCCTATCATTTTACGTGATTTGGATCTCTATAAGGTGATTTTGGAGGGAAATTATCGGGCGACAGCAGATAGAGAAGAGATGAAAGAGGCTATTTTAGAATATCAAGCAAATCCTGCTGCTTTAAAAGATTTGAAAGAAAAAGCTAAGAATATTTCCAGAGAGTATTCTGAAGAGCATCTGTTACAAATCTGGTTGGACTTTTATGAGAAACAAGCCGCTTTAGGGAGAAAATAAAAAGTGAGGTAATCTATGCGAATTGGTTTATTTACAGATACCTATTTTCCTCAGGTTTCTGGTGTTGCGACCAGTATTCGAACCTTGAAAACAGAACTTGAAAATCAGGGACATGCTGTTTTTATCTTTACGACGACAGATAAGGATGTCAATCGTTATGAAGATTGGCAAATCATCCGCATTCCAAGTGTTCCTTTCTTTGCTTTTAAGGATCGCCGCTTTGCCTATCGAGGCTTTAGTAAGGCGCTTGAAATTGCTAAGCAGTATCAGCTAGATATTATCCATACTCAGACAGAATTTTCTCTTGGTCTGTTGGGTATTTGGATTGCGCGTGAATTGAAGATTCCAGTCATCCATACCTATCACACCCAGTACGAAGACTATGTGCATTATATTGCCAAGGGGATGTTGATTCGTCCTAGTATGGTCAAGTATCTGGTTAGAGGTTTCCTGCATGATGTGGATGGGGTTATTTGCCCGAGTGAGATTGTTCGTGACTTGCTATCTGACTATAAAGTTAAGGTTGAAAAGCGGGTCATTCCTACTGGGATTGAATTAGCCAAGTTTGAGCGTCCAGAAATCAAGAAAGAAAATCTAAAAGAACTACGTAGTAAATTAGGAATTCAAGATGATGAACAGATGTTACTTAGTCTTTCCAGAATTTCCTATGAAAAAAATATTCAAGCAGCATTAGCAGCCTTTGCTGATGTTCTGAAAGAGGAAGACAAGGTTAAACTGGTGGTAGCTGGGGATGGTCCTTATTTAGATGACCTCAAAGAGCAAGCTAAAAAACTAGAGATTCAAGATTCCGTTATCTTTACAGGGATGATTGCTCCCAGTGAGACCGCTCTTTACTATAAGGCGGCAGATTTCTTCATCTCGGCATCGACAAGTGAAACGCAAGGTTTGACATATTTGGAAAGCTTGGCCAGTGGAACACCTGTCATTGCACATGGAAATCCTTATCTGGACAATCTTATCAGTGATAAGATGTTTGGAATCTTGTATTACGGTGAGCATGATTTGGCTGGAGCCATTTTAGAAGCCCTGATTGCAACGCCAGACATGAATGAGCATACCTTATCAGAGAAATTATATGAGATTTCAGCTGAGAATTTTGGAAAACGGGTTCATGAATTTTATCTGGATGCTATTATTTCAAATAATTTCGAACAAGAATTACTTGACGACGAGCCAATTGGTCAGCGTTTTTTAAAAACGGTTCTCTACTTGCCTCAACAGGTAGTTATGACTCCGGTTAAAGAATCTAAACGTATCTTAAAGGCTTCTAAAAAACAATTGTCTAGTATAAGAAATTATTGGAAAGATGAAGTAAAATAATAGATAAAGAGGAAGAAGAAATGAAAAAACAATTGATGAGAAGTGGTAGTGATCAAAAAATTGCTGGAGTGTGTGCTGGGGTCGCAAATTATTTTGATATTGATCCGACTATTGTTCGTGTAATATGGGGTGTTCTTGCATTTTGTTATGGGGCAGGAATTGTAGCTTATATTATTTTATGGATAATTGCACCAGTTTCAACAGAATATTAGAAAAATTAAAGTAAAAGGAGAAAATAATGGCATTTGGAGATAATGGAAAACGTAAAAAAACAATGTTTGAAAAATTAACACTGATTGTTGTGCTAATAATGTTGTTTGTAACTTTGGCAGGGATTTTTGCCACAGCGCTTGGTGCTTTTAGTAGGTTTTAAGTTTTAATCTAATTTCTACTAGAGCACATTTATTGACTGGGGTATTTCCCAGCCCTTTTTTAAAGTGAGAAGAGAAAATGAGTATGTTTTTAGATACAGCCAAGATTAAGGTCAAGGCTGGTAATGGCGGCGATGGTATGGTTGCCTTTCGCCGTGAAAAATATGTCCCTAATGGTGGTCCTTGGGGTGGTGATGGTGGTCGTGGAGGTAATGTAGTCTTTGTTGTAGATGAAGGGTTACGTACTTTGATGGATTTTCGCTACAATCGCTATTTTAAGGCTGATTCTGGTGAAAAAGGAATGACCAAAGGGATGCATGGTCGTGGTGCAGAGGACCTCAGAGTTCGAGTGCCGCAAGGTACGACTGTCCGTGATGCAGAGACTGGCAAAGTTTTAACAGATTTGATTGAACATGGACAAGAATTTATTGTAGCCCACGGTGGTCGTGGTGGACGTGGAAATATCCGCTTTGCGACACCGAAAAATCCTGCACCAGAAATCTCTGAAAATGGAGAACCAGGTCAGGAACGTGAGTTACAATTGGAACTAAAAATCTTGGCTGATGTTGGTTTAGTTGGATTCCCATCTGTTGGGAAATCAACCCTTTTAAGTGTTATCACATCTGCTAAACCTAAAATTGGTGCCTACCATTTTACGACTATTGTGCCAAATCTAGGTATGGTTCGTACCCAATCAGGTGACTCCTTTGCAGTAGCTGATTTACCAGGTTTGATTGAAGGGGCTAGTCAGGGTGTCGGTTTGGGAACTCAGTTCCTCCGTCACATTGAACGTACACGTGTTATCCTTCATATCATTGATATGTCAGCTAGCGAAGGCCGTGATCCTTATGAAGATTATCTTGCCATCAATAAAGAGCTGGAGTCATACAATCTTCGTCTCATGGAGCGTCCACAGATTATCGTAGCCAATAAGATGGATATGCCTGAAAGTCAGGAAAATCTTGAAGAATTCAAGAAGAAATTGGCTGAAAACTACGATGAATTTGAAGAGCTACCAGCTATCTTCCCAATTTCCGGTTTGACCAAGCAAGGTCTGGCAACGCTCTTGGATGCTACAGCTGAATTGTTAGACAAGACACCAGAATTCTTGCTCTACGACGAGTCAGATATGGAAGAAGAAGCTTACTATGGCTTTGACGAGGAAGAAAAAGCCTTTGAAATTAGTCGTGATGACGATGCAACGTGGGTACTTTCTGGTGAAAAACTCATGAAACTCTTCAATATGACCAACTTTGATCGTGACGAATCAGTTATGAAATTTGCTCGTCAATTACGTGGTATGGGGGTTGATGAAGCCCTTCGTGCGCGTGGAGCTAAAGATGGGGATTTGGTCCGCATTGGTAAATTTGAGTTTGAATTTGTAGACTAGGAGACTGATATGGGAGATAAACCGATATCTTTCCGAGATGCGGATGGCAATTTTGTTTCCGCTGCAGACGTTTGGAATGAAAAGAAATTGGAAGAACTATTTAATCGTCTCAATCCAAATCGTGCTCTGAGATTGGCACGAACCAAAAAAGACAATCCACCTCAGTAAAATAGATAAAAAGATTCCGTGTCAAATGAGACACGGAATTTTCTTATTCTTCAAAGAAAAATGGTGGAGCGAATTTTTTCAGTTCTTCAAAGCATTTTTGAGCAGCTTTTGCATCTTCACAGATGACAAGACATACATCATCGCCACAGAGGGTAGCGATAGCGTCGGGGAAGCTCAAAGCATCAATGATAGAACCAAAGGATTGAGCAAGTCCAGGAAGGGTTTTTAGCAGGACTTGATGTTGAACTGGGCGCATCAAGACAAGAGCATCTTCCATGTAAATTTCGAGACGTTTTTCCCATTTTGAGATAGAACCTGTATTGAGCACGTAGTAAGAATTGTCTTCTTCTCGTACTTTTGAGAGGTTCATACTTTTAATATCTCTCGAAAGTGTAGCTTGTGTAACTTGAATATCATTATCGGCAAGAAGAGCTTGTAGCTCAGCTTGAGTATGGATCTTGTTTTTCGTTACAAGAGCTCGTATGAGTTGGTGTCGGTGTTCGGATTTGTTCATAAAATATTACTCCTTGTACAAGGTACAGAAAGCGTGGACTGAACGAGATCGTCAGTCGGGTGGTAAGCGGTATTGTCACGTATGATGATTTTAAAGTCAGTAGTATAAAGAACTATACGGAGAAAATCTCCTTCTTTTAACTTGTCACTAGTTGGGTACAGATGAATTGGCTGTCTATTCCTTCATCAGCATGGTTGTTCTCTACTAACAGTGAATCATTCAATTTTGGTAGCATTTGTCACGGCTTGTTGTGAATTTATACTAAATGTCAATTCACAGAGATTGACCAACATGTGGTGTGGTAGCGTGTATGATAGAGGGTCACACATGTTGGTTATGGGGCGGTATCTTTTGTTCAAACTCCAGTTATGGGCTTATCACAAGTCCTTCTTTGAGAGTGAATTTGATACTAAGTTTATGTTTCCTTAGACTGTTCAAGTGGAAATAGTTCCATATTGAACAGTCTGATATATTATACCTTTTGACAAGGTAGGATAAGAGTAGACTGTTCAAGATCAACAGTTAGGTGGTAAGCGGTGTTGTCACGTATGGTGATTTCAAAGTCAGTAGTATAGAGGACTAAACGGAGAGTGTCTCCTTCTTTTAACTTGTAAATAGTCGGTTGCAGTTCAAACTGGATATCCATCCATTCATCTGCAGTAATATCCTCTACTAACAGTAAATCATTTCTATTTTGCAAATTGAGATAGCCTTTTGTCACGACTCGTTGTGCATTTGGTCTAAATGGTAATTCACATAGATTTTCCAACATGTGGTAGCGACCATTGTCAATGGTTCTAGCACTTAAAACAGCTGGATAAGGTTGTAGGTATTTCTTTTGACCATGTTCCAGTAATTGGGCAGATAAGAGCCCCTTGTTTGTGCTGGATTTGATACGAAGATTGAGCTGAGCTCGACCGTTCAAGTGAAGATCTTTGGTCACAGGAAGGTCAATGGTGATTTGATTGGCTTTCCCTTGATAGAGTTCTGTATTGAAGGATTGGTATGTCTTACCATAACGATCAAAATCCTTATCTAAGTACTGGTTTTGAATAACTTGCTCTTCTTGACCAAGTGCGAAGGTTTCTGAGCTTTCTTGATTACCGAAATCAGAAAGAATCTGCCAAGTATGAGGAGCGGTATTGTCCTGCCAGATAACGGTTGGAAGTTGAAAATCTATATCTAGCCCCAATAATTTCTTAGTCAATAAGGCATTCATGGATTCACGAAAGTCAATGGACTGCCAATTGTTCATATAAACATGGGCACCATTATGGAAAAAGAGATGCTTATTAATATAATCAGGAAGAGCATGAAACATCTGGTAAACATGAAGTGGTTTGACATTCCAATCCTGAGAACCATGAGTAAAGACAACCTCTGCTTTTACCTTATGGGCATTGAGAAGATAGTTGCGGTCATGCCAAAACTGATTGTAGTCACCAGACTTGCGATCCAGTTGCTCTTTTACTTTTTCTAAATCAGCTTGGTGAGCTTCGTTACTACGAATATAGTCGCCAGCCAAGAGATTACGAGAGTAGGTTAGTTCAGCAAGAGAGTCAAAGTCCTCCCCTGGATATCCACCTGGGCTAGTCACCAGACCGTTTTCACGATAGTAATTGTACCATGAAGAAATGCCTGCCTCGGCAATAATGACTTCTAACCCATCGACTCCTGTAGTTGCAAGACCATTGGACATGGTACCTAGATAGGAAAGTCCAGTTGTGGCAACTTTTCCATTTGACCAGTCAGCCTTGACTTGACGCAGGCGCGTGTGGTCAGTGAAGGCTCGGCAACGACCATTGAGCCAATCAATGACATTTTTATAGGCTTCGATTTGCTGGTAGTCCCCATTAGTCATGAAACCAGTGGAGTCTTTGGTACCAACACCTGAGACATAGAGATTAGCAAACCCTCGTGGAAGGAAGTAGTCGTTGAGTGTATAGCTAGCGTTGATGTGTGTCAGCTTTTCTTCAGCTTCTGACACTAGATCAGCTTGACCTTTAGGTTGGACGAGATTGAGTTGAGGTTCCTCTAGCTCGATCTTGTGAGCAGGTTTTACTTCAAGCTCACCCTCCATCTTGTATAGAGCCTTGTCACTAGCCTTATCATTTGTTCCCTGATGATAGGGACTTGCAGTCATGATAGCAGGGATTTGCCCTTCATAACGAGGACGAATAATGCTGACCTTGACTAGGTCTGGTAGCCCTTTTTGGTTAGTATCGACACGAGTCTCAACGTAAACAACTTCACGAATGACATCATGGCTAGAAAAAGTAGCTAAACTCTTGCCGTTAAAGTAGTGATAGTCATTATCCTCAGGAATAAGACCGTCACTGACAAGTTGGTCGATAAGAGTGTTCCCCTTTTTGGTGCGAGTATTGAGTAACTGATAGAAATTTTCAATCAAGTCACCATATACAATGGGAAAACCAGTCTCTTTACGAAAAACATCACTGTCTTCAAAGTCAACCAAGTAAGAAAAACCTAAGAGTTGAAAGGCTACAGTATAGAAAATATCTGCAGTCAACTCTCTGTCTGACTGACAAAAAGTCAGAAAGTCAGTGTCCTTATCTATCGAGATTGTAGATAGAGCATAGTCGGTATTGGAGTAAGTAAAAAAACTCCAACGAATGAAGTGTTCAAACTGCTTTTTTGAAGGCAGATGTGGTGTTAGATTTAGCCCTAGCTTTTCCAATTCATTTAACAATTGCGAACTAGAAAATGCTAGATAGCTGAATTGATTAAAATGCATAGTATTCTCCTTTGAAAAAACACTAAATTTATTATATCAAAAAAATGGGAAAAATGGAATAAATAAACCCTAATGAAATAAATTTCAAAATAGAGTATAGATTTACTGTTACTTATGATAATTTACAGTAAATAAAATATAAAATATAGTCATGTTTAAAGATTTACAAAGAACAAAAGAATATATATGTTTGTCTTATTATTCTTTATATGGTATAAAAATGTTTTGAATTTTTATTTAAAACATAATAATATAAAAATAGGTTAATTTTTGCAGAATCTGTTTTATACTACTGTTTAGAATTGGATAAGGATAATCAGTTTGTACTTAATGGACTGATTAAGAAATATGGGGTGTAAAATGGTATAATAGAAATATATCAAAATAGGAGAGGTGAGTTCATGATTGCACAACTTGACACCAAAACAGTTTATAGTTTTATGGGAAGTGTAGTTTCGATTGAAAAATATGTACAAATAGCTAAAAACTATGGTTATTCTCACCTTGCTATTATGGATGTGGATAATCTCTATGGAGCCTATCATTTTTTAGAAGTGACTCGAAAATATGGAATCCAACCTCTAATTGGTCTTGAAATGACCTTGATTATAGACGAGAAGGAGATCTCTTTTCGTTTTCTAGCTCTATCTACTAAGGGTTACCAAGAGTTGATGAAGTTATCCACTTTAAAAATGACGGGACGAAAAAATTGGTCTGACTTTACCAGTCACCTTGAGGATGTTGCTGTTATTGTTTCTTATTTTGATGGAATCGATCAGCTGGATTTAGGTCATGATTATTTTATTGGAGTTAGTCCCGATACTCACCAAGAAGTCTTTACCAAACCTATTCTTCCACTGTATCAGGTCAACTCTTTTGAGAAAGAAGACATACAGGTTTTGCAAATCTTGTCGGCAGTCAAAGATAATATCAGTCTGAGAGAAGTGGATGTGCATTCACAACCAGGGTTCTTTCTACCAGCCTCAAAATTAGAAGGAATATTTAAAAATCGCTTTCCTCAGGCGCTTGCCAATCTCCAAGGTTTGATAGGAAATGTTAGCTACCAACTTGATCCAAGTTTAAAACTCCCTCGTTTTAACCCTGAAAGACCTGCAGTAGAAGAACTTAGAGAGAGGGCTGAGCAGGGACTGATAGCCAAGGGACTAACCTCAGCTATCTATCATGAGCGACTGAATGAGGAATTAGCTGTGATTCATGATATGGGATTTGACGACTATTTTCTTGTAGTTTGGGATTTGCTACGTTTTGGACGTTCCCAAGGCTACTATATGGGAATGGGGCGTGGTTCTGCTGTGGGTAGTTTGGTCGCCTACTCACTTGATATCACAGGGATTGACCCAGTAGAGAAAAATCTGATTTTTGAACGTTTCCTTAATCGTGAACGGTATACCATGCCTGATATTGATATTGACATTCCAGACCTTTATAGACCAGAGTTCATTCGTTATGTTCGTGATCGGTATGGCAGTCAACACGTGGCGCAGATTGTCACTTATTCGACCTTTGGAGCAAAACAGGCAATTCGTGATGTTTTCAAACGCTATGGTGTTCCAGAGTACGAATTAACAAATATTACGAAAAAAATCAGTTTTCGAGATACGCTAACGACGGCCTATGAAAAGAATTTGCAATTTAGACAGGTCATAAATAGTAAGATTGAGTACCAAAAAGCTTTTGATATTGCTCGAAAGATTGAAGGTTATCCTCGTCAGACCTCTATCCATGCGGCAGGAGTCGTTATGAGTGACCAAGACTTGACAGACTATATTCCTCTAAAATATGGTGAGGATATGCTCATCACCCAGTATGATGCTCATGGTGTTGAAGCTAATGGACTTCTAAAAATGGATTTTCTTGGTTTACGTAACCTGACTTTCGTACAAAAAATGCAAGAATTACTTGCGGAGTCAGAGGGTGTTCATCTCAAAATCGAAGAGATTGATCTGGAAGATAAAGAAACCTTGGCTCTCTTTGCAGCTGGAAATACGAAAGGGATTTTCCAATTTGAACAATCTGGAGCCATTCGACTCTTGAAACGGGTCAAACCACAAGTCTTCGAAGAAGTGGTGGCAACAACATCTCTTAACAGACCAGGTGCTAGTGATTATATCGATAATTTTGTGGCTCGCAAGAATGGCAAAGAAAAAGTGACGGTGCTAGATCCTTCCTTGGAGGACATCCTGTCATCAACTTACGGTATCATGCTCTATCAAGAGCAAGTTATGCAGGTAGCTCAGCGCTTTGGAGGATTCAGTCTTGGTAAAGCCGACATTCTTAGACGTGCCATGGGTAAGAAAAATGCTAAAGAGATGCATTTGATGAAGGAAGATTTTATCACTGGTGCAGTTAAACTCGGTCATTCAAAAGAGAAAGCTAACCAAGTTTTTACAGTGATGGAAAAGTTTGCAGGTTATGGATTTAATAGATCCCACGCCTATGCTTACTCAGCACTGGCATTCCAACTTGCTTATTTCAAGACGCACTATCCTGCTATTTTCTTTCAAGTCATGTTGAATTATTCAAGTAGTGATTATATTGTAGATGCATTGCAGATGGGATTTGAAGTGGCACCTTTAGCGATTAATAGTATTCCCTATCATGATAAGATTGTTCAAAAGAAAATTTACCTAGGTTTGAAAGCGATTAAGGGGATGCCAAGAGATTTTTCTTATTGGATTATTGAAAACCGTCATTTCTCAAGTATTGAAGATTTCGTCACGCGTCTTCCTAAGAATTACAAGAAACTCTCACTTTTGACGCCTTTAGTTGAATTGGGGCTCTTTGATGAATTTGACAAAAATCGTCAGAAGATTTTAGTGAACCTACCTAACTTATTTGTTTTCGTTGAGGAGTTGGGTGGGCTCTTTGCAGATACAAATTATAGTTGGACTGAGTCTGATGATTTCACAGAGGCAGAGAAGTTTTACAAGGAACAAGAACTGATTGGGGTAGGTATCAGTGCCCATCCTCTACAAACTCTCGCTAAACAAGCCCTATATCCGACAACCCCAATTGCTAATCTTATTGAGGGAGCAAATGCAACTCTTCTAGTTGAAGTACAAAAAATAAAAGTTATTCGAACTAAAAAAGGCGAGAATATGGCCTTTCTACAGGTTCACGACAGTAAGTCTCGGATGGATGTTACAGTATTTTCAGACCAGTATCGAAAATTTGCCTCTCTCCTATCTGAAGGGAAATTCTACTACATCAATGGTAAGATTCAATCAAGAGATGACCGTCTGCAAATGATTGCACAAGATTTGAAAGAAGCAGTGGCTGAACGATTCTGGATTCAGGTTAAAAATCATGAATATGATAAAGAAATTTCAAATATCCTAGACCAGTATAAAGGCTCAATCCCAGTCATCATCAGGTATGAAGAGGAACAGAAAACAATTGTTTCTTCCCAATATTTTGTGACTAAATCCAATGAATTAGAAGCGAAATTGGATAAAATTGCTATGAAAACGATTTATCACTAAAATTACGGAAAATAGAAGAATTTTCCATTTAAATGTGATATAATCAGTAGGAATGTTAAAAGAAAAAGGAGCATAAACTAAATGAAACGTATTGCTGTTTTGACTAGTGGTGGAGACGCCCCTGGTATGAACGCTGCCATCCGCGCAGTTGTTCGTCAAGCAATTTCAGAAGGAATGGAAGTTTTTGGTATCTATGATGGATATGCTGGAATGGTTGCTGGTGAAATTCATCCCCTAGATGCTGCTTCAGTAGGAGACATCATTTCTCGTGGTGGTACTTTCCTTCACTCTGCTCGTTACCCAGAGTTCGCTCAACTTGAAGGGCAACTTAAAGGAATTGAGCAATTGAAAAAACACGGGATTGAAGGTGTAGTTGTTATCGGTGGTGACGGATCTTACCACGGTGCTATGCGTTTGACTGAACATGGCTTCCCGGCTATCGGTCTTCCAGGTACAATCGATAACGATATCGTTGGTACTGACTTCACAATCGGTTTTGACACAGCGGTTACAACTGCTATGGATGCTATCGATAAGATTCGTGATACATCATCAAGTCACCGTCGTACTTTTGTTATCGAAGTTATGGGACGTAACGCTGGTGATATCGCTCTTTGGGCTGGTATTGCAACAGGTGCTGATGAAATCATCATTCCTGAAGAAGGATTCAAGATTGAAGATATCGTAGAGAGCATTAAATGTGGTTATGAGTGTGGTAAAAAACACAATATCATCGTCTTGGCAGAAGGTGTGATGTCAGCAGCTGAATTTGGTCAAAAACTGAAAGAAGCTGGCGATACAAGTGATCTTCGTGTAACAGAACTTGGACATATTCAACGTGGTGGTTCTCCAACTGCGCGTGATCGTGTATTGGCGTCACGTATGGGTGCGCATGCTGTTAAACTTCTTAAAGAAGGTATCGGTGGTGTTGCGGTTGGTATCCGTAATGAGAAAATGGTTGAAAATCCAATTCTTGGTACAGCAGAAGAGGGAGCATTGTTTAGCCTCACTGCAGATGGTAAGATTGTGGTTAACAATCCTCATAAAGCAGACCTTGAGCTATCTAACTTGAATAAGAACTTGTCATAATTAAAAAATTAGTTAATAAGACCAAAAAGGTCATTTATATAAAGGAGTCACAAAATCATGAACAAACGTGTAAAAATCGTTGCAACTTTGGGTCCTGCGGTTGAAATCCGTGGTGGTAAAAAATATGGTGAAGATGGATACTGGAGTGGAAAACTGGATGTTGAAGCTTCAGCTAAAAACATTGCTAAATTGATTGAAGCTGGTGCTAATACATTCCGTTTCAACTTCTCACACGGTGACCACCAAGAACAAGGTGACCGTATGGCAACTGTTAAACTTGCTGAAAAACTTGCAGGTAAAAAAGTTGGTTTCCTTCTTGATACTAAAGGACCAGAAATCCGTACAGAATTGTTCGAAGGAGATGCAAAAGAATACTCTTACACAACTGGTGAAAAAATTCGTGTTGCAACTAAACAAGGAATTCAATCAACTCGTGAAGTAATTGCATTGAACGTCGCTGGTTCACTTGATATCTATGACGATGTTGAAGTTGGACGTCAAGTATTAATTGACGATGGTAAACTTGGTCTTCGTGTAGTTGCTAAAGATGATGCGACTCGTGAATTTGAAGTTGAAGTTGAAAATGACGGTGTAATCGCTAAACAAAAAGGTGTTAATATCCCTAACACTAAAATTCCTTTCCCAGCTCTTGCTGAACGTGATAATGATGACATCCGCTTTGGTCTTGAACAAGGTATCAACTTTATTGCGATTTCATTTGTACGTACTGCAAAAGACGTTGAAGAAGTTCGTGCAATCTGTAAAGAGACTGGAAACGGACACGTTCAATTGTTTGCTAAAATTGAAAACCAACAAGGTATCGACAACTTGGATGAAATCATCGAAGCTGCTGATGGTATCATGATTGCTCGTGGTGACATGGGTATCGAAGTACCGTACGAAATGGTTCCAGTTTACCAAAAAATGATCATCAAGAAAGTCAATGCTGCTGGTAAAGTTGTTATCACTGCAACAAACATGCTTGAAACAATGACTGAAAAACCTCGTGCAACTCGTTCAGAAGTATCAGACGTTTTCAACGCTGTTATCGATGGAACTGACGCTACAATGCTTTCAGGTGAGTCTGCAAATGGTAAATATCCACTTGAGTCAGTAACTACAATGGCTACAATTGACAAGAACGCTCAAACTCTTCTTAACGAATACGGTCGTTTGAACTCAGATTCATTCGAACGTAACTCTAAGACAGAAGTAATGGCTTCAGCTGTTAAAGATGCTACTAACTCAATGGACATTAAATTGGTTGTAACACTTACTAAGACTGGACACACTGCACGTTTGATCTCTAAATACCGTCCAAATGCTGATATCTTGGCATTGACATTCGACGAATTGACAGAACGTGGATTGATGTTGAACTGGGGTGTTATCCCAATGTTGACAGATGCTCCATCTTCAACTGATGATATGTTCGAAATCGCTGAACGTAAAGCAGTTGAAGCAGGTCTTGTACAATCAGGTGACGATATCGTTATCGTAGCTGGTGTACCAGTTGGAGAAGCTGTTCGTACAAACACAATGCGTATCCGTACAGTACGTTAATCTAACATTAAAAAGCCTATCATATCAAGCTTTATAGCTTGATATGATAGGTCTTTTTTTGTATTAGGGGCAAAAAAGGGGCAAAACATTTCAAGACAGTTCATTTGCTAATAAATCCGATTCAGCTAATATAATTGAAAATGATGGAAAAAAGGGTGAATTTATGATATACTTTAATGTAGGACCTTTTTAGAAATTTTGAAAGAGTATTAAAAATTTAAAATGAGAAAAATTGTTATCAATGGTGGATTGCCCTTGCAAGGTGAGATTACCATTAGTGGTGCAAAAAATAGTGTTGTAGCTTTGATTCCAGCTATTATCTTGGCAGATGATGTTGTGACTTTGGATTGTGTTCCAGATATTTCCGATGTTGCTAGTCTTGTCGAAATTATGGAATTAATGGGTGCTACTGTTAAGAGATATGATGATGTGTTAGAGATTGATCCAAGAGGTGTTCAGAATATTCCAATGCCTTATGGGAAAATCAATAGTCTTCGTGCATCTTATTATTTTTATGGAAGTCTTTTAGGTCGCTTTGGGGAAGCTACTGTTGGTTTACCTGGTGGATGTGATTTGGGACCTCGCCCTATTGACTTACACCTTAAGGCTTTTGAAGCTATGGGAGCAACTGTTAGCTACGAGGGAGATAACATGAAGTTATCTGCTAAAGAAACAGGACTTCACGGCGCAAGTATTTACATGGATACGGTTAGTGTCGGTGCGACGATTAATACAATGATTGCTGCGGTTAAAGCAAATGGCCGTACTATTATTGAAAATGCAGCCCGAGAACCTGAGATTATTGATGTTGCAACTCTCTTAAATAATATGGGTGCTCATATCCGTGGTGCTGGAACCAATATTATCATTATTGATGGTGTTGACAGATTACATGGAACGCGTCATCAGGTGATTCCAGACCGTATTGAAGCAGGAACATATATTTCCTTAGCTGCTGCAGTCGGTAAGGGAATTCGTATCAACAATGTATTATACGAACACTTAGAAGGATTCATCGCTAAGTTGGAAGAAATGGGAGTTCGAATGACTGTATCGGAGGACAGTATTTTTGTCGAAGAACAGTCTAATTTGAAAGCAATCAATATTAAGACAGCACCTTATCCTGGTTTTGCTACTGACTTACAACAACCAATTACTCCTCTCTTGTTAACAGCAGAGGGGCGTGGAACTATTATTGATACAATTTATGAGAAACGTGTAAACCATGTTTTTGAGCTAGCAAAGATGAACGCAGATATTACGACTACAAACGACCATATTTTATATACTGGTGGACGTGGTTTGCGTGGGGCAAGTGTTAAAGCTACTGATCTTAGAGCTGGGGCCGCACTTGTCATTGCTGGACTGATGGCTGAAGGTAAAACTGAAATAACAAATATTGAGTTCATCTTACGTGGTTATTCGGATACTATTGAAAAACTACGTAATCTAGGGGCAGATATTTCATTAGTTGAAGAATAAACCGTAGAGGTGTTTATGAATATTTGGACCAAATTAGCAATGTTTTCTTTTTTTGAAACGGATCGCTTGTATTTGCGTCCTTTCTTTTTTAGTGATAGTAAGGACTTCCATGATATAGCTTCAAATCCAGAAAATTTACAATTCATTTTTCCAAGTCAAGCTAGTCTGGAAGATAGTCAATATGCACTGGCCAATTATTTTATGAAGGCTCCTTTAGGGGTATGGGCTATTTGTGATAAGAAAACTGAAAAAATGATTGGTTCAATTAAGTTTGAGAAGCTAGATGAAATTAAAAAAGAAGCAGAACTTGGTTATTTTTTGAGAAAAGATATATGGTGTCAAGGTTTTATGACAGAAGTTGTAAGAAAACTTTGCCAACTTTCTTTTGAGGAATTTGGTTTAAAGCAATTATCTATCATTACCCACCTTGAAAATGAAGCTAGCCAACGGGTTGCTCTCAAGTCTGGATTTCGATTGATTCGTCAGTTTAAAGGAAGTGATCGCTATACAAAGAAAATGCGTGATTATCTTGAGTTTCGCTTTGTAAAGGGAGAAATTAATGAGTAAACACCAAGAAATTCTAAGCTATTTGGAAGAATTACCCGTTGGTAAAAGGGTCAGTGTTCGTAGTATTTCGAATCATCTGGGAGTCAGTGATGGAACGGCTTATCGGGCCATTAAAGAAGCTGAAAATCGTGGAATTGTAGAGACTCGTCCAAGAAGTGGTACTATCCGTGTTAAATCTCAGAAAGTTGCTATCGAAAGATTAACATTTGCAGAAATTGCAGAAGTGACTTCTTCTGAGATTCTGGCTGGGCAAGAAGGTTTAGAGAGAGAATTTAGTAAGTTTTCAATCGGTGCCATGACTGAGCAAAATATCTTATCTTATCTTCATGATGGGGGACTCTTGATTGTCGGAGACCGAACCCGTATTCAGTTGTTAGCCTTGGAAAATGAAAATGCAGTTCTAGTTACAGGTGGATTTCAGGTCCATGATGATGTGCTAAAACTGGCTAATCAAAAAGGGATTCCTGTTCTGAGAAGCAAGCATGATACTTTCACTGTCGCGACCATGATCAATAAAGCCTTGTCAAATGTCCAAATCAAGACTGATATTCTGACAGTTGAGAAACTCTATCGCCCGAGTCATGAGTATGGTTTTCTGAGAGAGACAGATACAGTTAAAGATTATTTGGACTTGGTACGTAAGAATCGTAGCAGCCGTTTTCCTGTTATCAATCAACATCAGGTCGTTGTTGGGGTTGTTACTATGAGAGATGCGGGTGATAAGTCACCAAGTACTACAATTGATAAGGTCATGTCTCGTAGTCTATTTTTAGTTGGATTATCGACAAATATTGCTAATGTGAGTCAACGTATGATTGCTGAAGACTTTGAAATGGTACCGGTTGTTCGAAATAATCAAACCTTGCTTGGAGTTGTGACACGACGAGATGTCATGGAGAAGATGAGTCGTTCCCAAGTTTCTGCTCTACCTACTTTTTCTGAGCAAATTGGTCAAAAACTTTCTTACCACCATGATGAAGTAGTCATTACAGTGGAACCCTTTATGCTAGAGAAAAATGGTGTTTTGGCTAATGGTGTATTGGCGGAGATACTGACTCATATGACACAAGATTTAGTTGTTAATAGTGGTCGAAATCTCATTATTGAGCAGATGCTAATCTACTTTTTGCAGGCTGTTCAGATAGATGATATATTGCGAATTCAAGCACGCATTATCCATCATACGAGACGGTCAGCTATTATTGACTACGATATTTATCATGGTCATCAGATTGTTTCAAAGGCAAATGTAACCGTTAAAATTAATTAGAAACTAGGAGAAAAAATGATAACATTAAAATCAGCTCGTGAAATCGAAGCTATGGATAAGGCCGGTGATTTTTTAGCAAGTATCCATATTGGCTTGCGTGATTTGATTAAGCCTGGCGTAGATATGTGGGAAGTTGAAGAATACGTTCGCCGTCGTTGTAAGGAAGAAAATTTCCTTCCGCTTCAGATTGGAGTTGACGGTGCAATGATGGACTATCCTTATGCTACCTGTTGCTCTCTTAATGATGAAGTAGCTCATGCTTTCCCTCGTCACTATATCTTGAAAGATGGTGATTTGCTCAAAGTTGATATGGTTTTGGGAGGTCCAATTGCTAAATCTGACCTGAATGTCTCAAAATTAAACTTCAACAATGTGGAACAAATGAAGAAATACACTCAGAGCTATTCTGGTGGTCTTGCAGACTCATGTTGGGCTTATGCTGTCGGTACACCGTCCGAAGAAGTGAAAAACTTGATGGATGTAACTAAAGAAGCTATGTACAAGGGTATTGAGCAAGCTGTTGTTGGAAATCGTATCGGTGATATTGGAGCAGCTATTCAAGAATATGCTGAAAGTCGTGGATACGGTGTAGTGCGTGATTTGGTTGGTCATGGTGTTGGTCCAACTATGCATGAAGAACCAATGGTTCCTAACTATGGTATTGCTGGTCGTGGGCTTCGTCTCCGTGAAGGAATGGTATTGACTATTGAACCGATGATCAATACAGGTGACTGGGAAATTGATACAGATATGAAAACTGGCTGGGCGCATAAGACCATTGACGGTGGATTGTCATGTCAGTATGAACACCAATTTGTGATTACTAAAGATGGTCCTGTTATCTTGACTAGTCAAGGTGAAGAAGGGACTTATTAAAATAACTAAAGGCAGATTGAAGAAAAAGTTGACTTGGATAACTTTCTTCAATCTTTTTCTTTTTTTAACATCATAGTATATACAGCTAACCGTAGCAAACTTGATACAAATTTTAACATTTATAGTACAATAGGATATGAATTATTAAGAAAGTTGGTTCTTTATTGGAAACGATATTATTTTCAATCTCCGTTTTTTTAGCAGGCGTCTTGTCCTTTTTTTCCCCCTGTATTTTTCCTCTGTTACCAGTTTATGCTGGAATTTTATTGGATGATCAGGAAAGTGCAAAAAGCTTCTCTCTTTTTGGAAGAAAAGTCGCTTGGTCAGGTTTGATTCGAACACTTTGCTTTATTGCAGGTATCTCTCTCATTTTCTTTATCTTAGGATTTGGTGCTGGTTACCTTGGTAATATTCTCTATGCGAATTGGTTTCGCTATACCATGGGGACGATTATTATCATTTTAGGTTTACACCAGATGGAAATTTTTCATTTTAAGAAATTAGAGGTTCAAAAAAGCTTTACCTTTAAAAAATCAGATTCTAATCGTTATTGGTCAGCTTTTTTACTTGGTATTACCTTCAGCTTTGGTTGGACGCCTTGTATTGGTCCAGTTTTAAGTTCTGTTTTAGCACTTGCAGCTTCTGGAGGCAATGGTGCCTGGCAAGGAGCTATCTATACTCTTGTTTACACTATGGGGATGGCTATTCCTTTCTTGGTTTTGGCTCTAGCTTCCGGTGTAGTGATGCCTTATTTTAGTAAAATCAAACGTCATATGATGCTACTAAAGAAAATTGGTGGTTTCCTTATTATTTTAATGGGAATTTTGTTACTATTAGGACAAGTAAATGTTCTAGCTGGAATTTTTGAATAAAGGAGAACAAATGAAAAAAGTAATGTTTGCTGGCTTAAGCCTCTTGTCAGTAGTTGTATTGATGGCCTGTAGTGAGAAAGAGACTAAACAGACTCAAGAACCAGAACACTCTCCCAAACAACAGCAACAAACGACTGTACAACAAATTGCTGTTGGAAAAGAGGCTCCAGATTTTACCTTACAATCAATGGATGGCAAAGAAGTTAAGTTATCTGATTTTAAGGGGAAAAAAGTCTACTTGAAGTTTTGGGCTTCATGGTGCGGTCCATGTAAAAAAAGTATGCCTGAGTTGATGAAATTAGCTGAAAAAGAAGATCGTGATTTTGAAATTCTTACTGTTATTGCACCGGGCATTCAAGGTGAAAAAACGGTTGAGCAATTCCCACAATGGTTCCAAGATCAAGGTTATAAGGACATCCCAGTACTTTATGATACAAAAGCAACCACATTCCAAGCTTATCAAATTCGAAGCATTCCTACAGAATACCTAATTGACAGTCAAGGAAAGATTGGAAAGATTCAATTTGGTGTCATAAGTAATGAAGATGCAGAAGCAGCCTTTAAAGAAATGAACTAGAATCAAGATTCTAAAATAGTATTTATATAATCAATCCCCTAGATTTTAGATAGTGTTAATCTAAAATCTAGGGGATTTTTGATGTTGATAAATTGAGATTAAAAAGAAGGGAGTTCTGTATTATGCAGATTCCCTTTCTTTTTCTTTAGACATCATATTTATTTTTTAGATTTGATAAGTTTACTATATTATAGTTTGTCGTTGATAAATCGGATAAACTGATTCCACCAAACTTTCAAAAAGAAAGCTTTTTCAACTTTCTTTTCCGCTACCATTTCGAAACTAGGACGTTCTGTGGTAATGTAACCTTGACCAATCAAGTCCTTGTCTTCATAAGTCAAATGTCCAACCACTGTTCCGGCTTCAAGTGGTGCTGGGATTGCTTTAGAATCAGGTGTGAATTGAACAGATTGGGAAGATTGACTTCCAACACGTTCAATTAAAGAGATATCATCTTTGGCAACGGCAGTGACCGTATCTTCTTTTCCATCTTGTACAGGAGTTTTGCTATCTTGGTAAGCATCCCCTTTTTGAACGATTTTGCGAAGTGTGAATGTAGAAGAAATATAATCCATTAGTGAAGATGTAGCTGTAAAACGAGCGTAAGGATTATTGTCTTGATGGTCTGCATTCAAAACAACTGTGATAACCCTCATCCCTTTTTCGACAGTAGTACCCACAAAAGATTCACCGGCTTTGTCTGTTGTTCCTGTCTTGAGTCCGTCAAAACCACCGCGATGAGCAGGCATGCCTTCTAACATGTAGTTAGTCGAAGTGATTGTCATTCCAGCAAAAGTAGAAGATGGTTTTTTGGTGATTTCCAAGACTTGTGGATACTTTTTGATGAGATTGCGAGCAACGATAGCAACATCATAAGCACTGAGCTTGTTTTCATCATCTTTTTTAGAGCCTGGGTAAATGTTATCCCCTAGAGTCTCATTGTTAAGACCTGTCGTATTGACAACAGTGGCATCCTGAATTCCCCATTCCAGGAGTTTAGCGCGCATCATATCGACGAAATCTTTTTCTGAGCCAGCAATTTTCTCAGCTAGAGCAATGGCTGCACTGTTAGCACTAGATACTAGTGTTGCTTCTAGTAGTTGTTCGACGGTATAATTACGAGCTTCCATAGGAACATTACTTGCTTCGGAATTTGTCGTTAATCTGTAAGGATAATCAGAAATATCTACCGGAGTTGATAGTGTAATACTGCCGTTTTCCAAGGCTTCATAGACGAGATAAACAGTAATTAATTTTGTGATTGAAGCGATTTCGACTGGCTGAGTTGCATCTTTTTCATAAAGTATTTTCCCAGTATTTGCTTCAACAGCAATGGCATGTTTTGCAGCAATATTAAAATCTTGAGCAGCAACAGTAGAAGCTGATCCAATTACGGATAAGCTTAGTAGAGTTAAAATTATTTTTTTCATAGTAAGTTTATTCTAACATAAAGAAAAAAATATTCCCAGTTTCATGATAGAAGAAAGAAGCTTTTTTGAAAGTGTGGTAAAATAGATGAATGGAGGTACCCCATGTTTCGTAAGAATAAATTATTTTTTTGGACTAGTGAGATTTTATTATTAACCATCATCTTTTATTTATGGAGACAGATGGGTGGGATTATAACGCCTTTTGTAAGTGTTGCAAACACCATAATGATTCCCTTTCTTCTAGGTAGCTTTTTATATTATTTAACAAATCCCTTTGTTAATTTTTTACAAAAGTATTTCAAAATTAATCGTATTATTGGTATTCTACTAACTTTGTGTGCCTTGGTTTGGGGGCTAGTTATTGGGGTAGTCTATCTTCTACCGATTTTGGTCAATCAGTTGACCAGCTTGATTGCGACTAGCCAGACTATCTACAGCCGTTTACAAGATTTGATTTTGGATTTATCTACTTATCCAGCCTTTCAAAATTTGGATATCCAAGCGACTATTCAACAGTTAAATCTTTCTTATGTAGATATTTTACAAAATATACTAAATAGTGTGACGAATAGTGTCGGAAGTATCCTATCAGCTCTCTTTAGTACTGTTTTAATTATTATCATGACACCTGTATTTTTGGTTTATTTTTTGTTAGATGGTCACAAATTTTTACCGATGCTTGAACGTACTGTTTTAAAGAGAGATAAGCTACATATTGCAGGCCTATTAAAGAATTTGAATGCGACAATTGCTCGCTATATTAGTGGAGTCGCAATTGATGCGATTATTATTGGTTGTTTGGCCTTTATCGGATATAGCGTGATTGGTTTAAAATACGCTTTGGTCTTCGCCATCTTTTCAGGGTTAGCCAATCTCATTCCTTATGTGGGACCAAGTATTGGCTTGATTCCAATGATTATCGCTAATGTCTTTACTGATCCTCATAGAATGCTGATTGCAGTTGTTTACATGCTAATCATTCAACAAGTGGATGGAAATATCCTCTACCCTCGAATCGTTGGTGGGGTAATGAAGGTTCATCCAATTACGATTTTAGTATTACTTTTGTTATCAAGCAATATCTATGGTGTCATTGGTATGATTGTCGCTGTACCAACTTATTCTATCTTAAAAGAAATTTCTAAGTTCTTATCACGTTTGTATGAAAATCATAAAATAATGAAAGAACGAGAAAGAGAATTAGTTAAGTAAAAGTCAGGAATTCCTGATTTTTCTTTTTGTTTAGCTAAGTGATAGGAGCAGAAGTGTCGTTTAGATTAGTAGATTAAGAATAATTCACAAAAACTTTGTAAAACACTTGCAATTTAGCTGAAATTTGATAAAATAGTAAGGAAAGTTAGACTGTATTGCCTACTGTCTATCTATAAAATATATTTTATTGGAGGCTTTTACTCAAATGGCAAAAGAAAAATACGATCGTAGTAAACCACACGTTAACATTGGTACTATCGGACACGTTGACCACGGTAAAACTACCCTAACTGCAGCTATCACAACTGTTTTGGCACGTCGCTTGCCTTCATCAGTTAACCAACCTAAAGACTATGCGTCTATCGATGCTGCTCCAGAAGAACGCGAACGCGGTATCACAATCAACACTGCGCACGTTGAGTACGAAACTGAAAAACGTCACTACGCTCACATCGACGCTCCAGGACACGCGGACTACGTTAAAAACATGATCACTGGTGCTGCTCAAATGGACGGAGCTATCCTTGTAGTAGCTTCAACTGACGGACCAATGCCACAAACTCGTGAGCACATCCTTCTTTCACGTCAGGTTGGTGTTAAACACCTTATCGTCTTCATGAACAAAGTTGACTTGGTTGACGACGAAGAATTGCTTGAATTGGTTGAAATGGAAATCCGTGACCTATTGTCAGAATACGACTTCCCAGGTGATGATCTTCCAGTTATCCAAGGTTCAGCTCTTAAAGCCCTTGAAGGTGACTCTAAATACGAAGATATCGTTATGGAATTGATGAACACAGTTGATGAGTACATCCCAGAACCAGAACGTGACACTGACAAACCATTGCTTCTTCCAGTCGAAGACGTATTCTCAATCACTGGACGTGGTACAGTTGCTTCAGGACGTATCGACCGTGGTATCGTTAAAGTCAACGACGAAATCGAAATCGTTGGTATCAAAGAAGAAACTCAAAAAGCAGTTGTTACTGGTGTTGAAATGTTCCGTAAACAACTTGACGAAGGTCTTGCTGGAGATAACGTAGGTGTCCTTCTTCGTGGTGTTCAACGTGATGAAATTGAACGTGGACAAGTTATTGCTAAACCAGGTTCAATCAACCCACATACTAAATTCAAAGGTGAAGTCTACATCCTTACTAAAGAAGAAGGTGGACGTCACACTCCATTCTTCAACAACTACCGTCCACAATTCTACTTCCGTACTACTGACGTTACAGGTTCAATCGAACTTCCAGCAGGTACTGAAATGGTAATGCCTGGTGATAACGTGACAATCGACGTTGAGTTGATCCACCCAATCGCCGTAGAACAAGGTACTACATTCTCTATCCGTGAGGGTGGACGTACTGTTGGTTCAGGTATGGTTACAGAAATCGAAGCTTAATTCGATTTAGTTCCCAGAAGAACAATTATTTAAGTCAGACACTAAAAGAATCTTGCTTTGCAAGGTTCTTTTTTTGTACTCGAACTGTGTTAGGAGCTTTTCTGCTATAGCGATATAATAGATTTTTTGGTATAATAAAAGTTATGGAAATTGAAAAAACCAATCGTATGAATGCGCTCTTTGAATTTTATGCGGCGCTTTTGACAGACAAGCAAATGAACTACATAGAGCTCTACTACGCTGATGATTATAGTCTTGCTGAGATTGCCGAGGAGTTTGGTGTCAGTCGTCAGGCTGTTTATGATAATATCAAGCGGACAGAAAAGATTCTGGAAGATTATGAGATGAAATTGCACATGTACTCGGACTACATTGTCCGCAGTCAGATTTTTGACCAGATTTTGGAGCGCTATCCCAAGGATAACTTTCTGCAGGAGCAGATAGAAGTTTTAACAAGCATTGATAATAGAGAATAAGAGGAAGAAAAATGGCATTTGAAAGTTTAACAGAACGTTTGCAGAACGTCTTTAAAAATCTACGTAAAAAAGGAAAAATCTCTGAAGCTGATGTCCAAGAGGCAACCAAAGAAATTCGCTTGGCCTTGCTTGAGGCCGATGTTGCCTTGCCTGTTGTAAAGGACTTTATCAAGAAAGTTCGTGAGCGTGCAGTTGGGCATGAGGTCATTGATACCCTTAATCCTGCCCAACAGATTATTAAAATCGTTGATGAGGAATTGACAGCTGTTTTAGGTTCTGATACGGCTGAGATTATCAAGTCTCCTAAAATTCCGACGATTATCATGATGGTTGGTTTGCAGGGGGCTGGTAAAACAACCTTTGCAGGTAAATTGGCCAACAAACTCAAGAAGGAAGAAAATGCCCGTCCTTTGATGATTGCGGCGGATATTTACCGTCCTGCGGCTATTGACCAGCTTAAGACCTTGGGGCAACAGATTGATGTTCCTGTCTTCGCTCTTGGGACAGACGTTCCAGCTGTTGAGATTGTTCGTCAAGGTTTGGAACAAGCCCAAGCTAACCATAATGACTATGTCTTGATTGATACGGCAGGTCGTTTGCAGATTGATGAGCTTTTGATGAATGAGCTTCGTGACGTGAAAGTACTAGCTCAACCAAATGAAATTCTGCTCGTCGTTGATGCCATGATTGGTCAAGAAGCAGCCAATGTTGCGCGTGAGTTCAATGCTCAGTTGGAAGTGACTGGGGTTATCCTTACTAAGATTGATGGCGATACTCGTGGTGGTGCTGCTCTATCTGTTCGACACATTACTGGAAAACCAATCAAGTTCACTGGTACAGGTGAAAAGATTACGGACATTGAAACCTTCCACCCAGACCGCATGTCTAGCCGTATCCTTGGCATGGGGGATATGCTCACTTTGATTGAGAAAGCTTCTCAAGAATACGATGAGCAAAAAGCCCTTGAAATGGCGGAGAAGATGCGCGAAAACACCTTTGATTTCAATGATTTCATTGATCAGTTGGATCAGGTACAAAACATGGGGCCTATGGAAGACTTGCTCAAGATGATTCCAGGTATGGCCAACAACCCAGCACTTCAAAACATGAAGGTGGATGAACGCCAGATTGCTCGCAAACGTGCCATTGTGTCTTCCATGACACCTGAAGAACGTGAAAACCCAGATTTGCTAAATCCAAGCCGTCGCCGTCGTATCGCTGCTGGTTCTGGAAATACCTTTGTTGAAGTTAATAAATTCATCAAGGACTTTAACCAGGCTAAACAGCTCATGCAAGGTGTCATGTCTGGAGATATGAACAAAATGATGAAGCAAATGGGAATCAATCCAAACAACCTTCCTAAAAATATGCCAAATATGGGAGGAATGGATATGTCTGCCCTTGAAGGAATGATGGGACAAGGTGGTATGCCTGACTTGTCAGCTCTCGGAGGAGCAGGAATGCCAGATATGAGCCAGATGTTTGGTGGCGGACTCAAGGGTAAAATCGGTGAATTTGCCATGAAACAGTCCATGAAACGCATGGCTAACAAAATGAAGAAAGCGAAGAAGAAACGCAAGTAAAAGGGATAGAATAGTTGTTTTCTTCAGACTGAAGATAACCAGTCTATTTGTCGATTACAGTGGATTGAAGAAAAACTAACATCTAGAAAGGACCAAATTTAGTCCTTTCTTTTTTGTGTTGAGAGCATTGAAAATACTTTTCTCATAGTTATCAAAGTTTTTCAAACCAAATTTAAAGCTTTTGAGATACTTAATGATATTGTTACATTTTTTTAATTTGTATTAGACTACGCTAAATGAAGACCGTTAAAAGATTTTTTCTTTATTCTTGAGCATTGTTTTAAAGAAGGTTTGAAAAAAATCTTGAATCTGCTTTAGATTTTATTCAAAGAGTCCTAACGATTCTTTAAGAACTTTATTTTGTTATTTATACAATAAAATCCGAACATTATATTTCGATTTATAAAATAATTTGACAAAAACTGTACTTTAGTTTATAATGAATTAAGGAAACGTCGGAAAAGGCGTAGTGATGCGAGAGCATAGGTAGGTCATTACAAAAGAAACGAGACATCGATATGTTAAATGAATTTCCAATTTTTGATTACGAAGATATTCAATTGATTCCAAATAAATGTGTGATTAAAAGCCGTGCAGAAGCTGATACAAGTGTCACTCTGGGAAATCACACCTTTAAACTACCTGTTGTGCCAGCTAATATGCAGACTATTTTAGATGAAAATGTAGCAGAGCAACTAGCTAAAGGTGGTTACTTCTACATTATGCACCGTTTTGATGAGGCAGGACGTATTCCTTTTATTAAGCGTATGCATGATCAAGGTCTCATTGCTTCTATTTCTGTCGGTGTTAAGGACTATGAGTATGATTTCGTTAGCCAGCTCAAGGCTGATGCTCCTGAGTACATCACGATTGACATTGCCCACGGTCATGCGGATAGCGTGATTTCTATGATTCAACACATCAAGAAAGAATTGCCAGATACTTTTGTTATTGCTGGAAATGTGGGAACACCAGAAGCTGTGCGTGAATTGGAAAATGCTGGTGCGGATGCTACTAAGGTCGGAATTGGTCCAGGTAAGGTTTGTATTACCAAGGTTAAGACTGGTTTTGGTACAGGTGGTTGGCAGTTGGCTGCTCTACGCTGGTGTGCTAAGGCTGCACGTAAACCGATTATCGCTGATGGTGGGATTCGTACTCACGGTGATATTGCCAAGTCTATCCGCTTCGGTGCTAGCATGGTCATGATTGGTTCCCTCTTTGCAGGACATATTGAAAGTCCAGGGAAAACGATTGAAGTCGATGGCGAACAGTTCAAAGAATACTACGGTTCAGCTTCCCAATACCAAAAAGGAGCTTATAAGAATGTGGAAGGAAAACGTATCTTACTTCCTGCAAAAGGTCATCTGCAAGACACTTTAACTGAGATGGAACAAGACCTTCAAAGTGCTATTTCTTATGCAGGTGGACGTCAGGTTGCTGACCTTAAACACGTTGATTATGTTATCGTGAAAAACTCAATCTGGAATGGGGATGCTTCCCACTAAGACGGGCTATCTGTCTAGAAAAAAACTTGTTATTAAAGCAAATTTCTGTTATAATAAAACAAGTTTCCACCCTTAGTGTAATGGATATCACGTAAGATTCCGGTTCTTGAGATGGGGGTTCGATTCCCTCAGGGTGGATGTAAATATCCTAAGAAAGCCTTTAGTAAGGCTTTTTTCTTTATTCTGACCCAAATTTGCTCCTAATACTCTTCGAAAATCAAATTCAAACCACGTCAGCGTCGCCTTGCCGTAGGTATGGTTACTGACTTCGTCAGTTCTATCCACAACCTCAAAACACTGTTTTGAGCAACCTGCGGCTAGCCTCCTAGTTTGCTCTTTGATTTTCATTGAGTATAAAACTGAAAATCATATTTTATAGAATGCCCAAATCTCCTCCAGTCCCGTTTTAAAGTGACTCAGGGGGCTTTTTTTGATATAATAAAAAGGACTGTTATCAGTTAGAAAGAGGTTGGTATGAAAGAATTACAAACTGTACTAAAGAACCATTTTGCAATCGAATTTGCAGACAAAAATTTACTGGAAACTGCCTTTACTCATACGAGTTATGCCAATGAGCACCGCCTCTTAAAAATTTCACACAATGAACGCTTGGAATTTTTAGGAGACGCTGTTCTACAGTTATTGATTTCAGAATATCTGTATAAAAAATATCCTAAAAAACCTGAGGGTGACTTGTCTAAACTCCGTGCCATGATTGTCCGCGAGGAAAGTTTGGCTGGTTTTGCGCGTGATTGCCAGTTTGATCAATTTATCAAGTTGGGTAAAGGGGAAGAAAAATCTGGTGGTCGCAATCGTGACACCATTCTTGGGGATGCCTTTGAAGCCTTTCTTGGTGCCCTCCTTTTGGACAAGGATGTGGCCAAGGTTAAGGAATTTATCTATCAAGTCATGATTCCTAAGGTTGAAGCAGGCGAATTTGAAATGATTACAGACTACAAAACCCATCTCCAAGAGTTACTTCAGGTCAATGGCGATGTGGCTATTCGTTATCAGGTGATTTCTGAAACGGGGCCTGCCCATGATAAGGTTTTTGATGTAGAAGTTCTGGTTGAAGGTAAGAGCATTGGTCAAGGTCAAGGTCGTTCTAAGAAATTAGCAGAGCAGGAAGCTGCCAAAAATGCCGTTGAGAAAGGGCTGGATTCATGTATTTAAAGGAAATCGAAATTCAGGGATTCAAGTCTTTTGCTGACAAGACTAAGGTCGTCTTTGACCAAGGTGTGACGGCAGTCGTTGGACCCAATGGATCTGGAAAGTCAAATATTACAGAAAGTCTTCGTTGGGCCTTGGGAGAGTCAAGTGTTAAGAGTCTCCGTGGTGGTAAGATGCCGGATGTCATCTTTGCTGGAACTGAAAGTCGCAAACCTCTCAATTACGCTTCTGTAGTTGTGACTCTGGATAATCATGACGGATTTATCAAGGATGCAGGCCAAGAAATCAGGGTGGAACGTCATATCTATCGTAGTGGAGATAGCGAATACAAGATTGACGGCAAGAAAGTCCGTCTGCGTGATATTCATGACCTCTTCTTGGATACTGGATTGGGACGAGATTCCTTCTCTATCATTTCCCAAGGGAAGGTTGAGGAGATTTTCAACTCCAAGCCTGAGGAACGCCGAGCTATTTTTGAAGAAGCTGCTGGGGTTTTAAAATACAAGACTCGCAGAAAAGAAACCGAGAGCAAACTACAGCAAACTCAGGATAATCTAGACCGCCTTGAAGACATTATCTACGAGTTGGATAATCAAATCAAGCCTCTTGAGAAGCAAGCTGAAAATGCTCGTAAGTTTCTAGACTTGGAAGGGCAACGTAAGGCTATTTATTTAGACGTTCTGGTTGCTCAAACCAAGGAAAATAAGGCTGAACTAGACTCGACAGAAGAAGAGTTGGCTCAGGTTCAGGAACTCTTGACTAGCTACTACCAAAAGCGTGAAAAATTAGAAGAAGAAAATCAGAATCTTAAAAAGCAACGCCAAGATTTACAGGCTGAAATGGCCAAAGACCAAGGCAGTTTGATGGACTTGACCAGTCTAATCAGTGATTTAGAGAGAAAATTAGCCCTATCGAAACTGGAATCTGAACAAGTAGCCCTGAATCAACAGGAAGCACAAGCCCGTTTGGCGGCTTTAGAGGATAAGAGAGATTCACTCAGCAAAGAAAAATCTGATAAGGAAAGCTCTTTAGCACTTTTAGAGGAAAATCTAGTCCAAAATAATCAAAAACTCAATCGTTTAGAAGCTGAATTGCTAGCTTTTTCAGATGATCCTGATCAAATGATTGAGCTCTTACGCGAACGCTTTGTAGCTCTTTTACAAGAAGAAGCAGATGTCTCAAACCAGCTGACCCGTATCGAAAACGAGTTGGAAAATAGTCGTCAGCTTTCTCAAAAACAAGCAGATCAACTACAAAAACTCAAAGAACAACTGGCTATAGCTAAAGAGAAGGCTAGTCAGCAAAAGGCGGAGCTTGAAACTGCCAAGGAGCAAGTTCAGAAATTATTGGCGGATTACCAAGCTAGTACCAAGGAACAAGAGGAACAGAAAGCTTCCTATCAAACTCAACAAAGTCAACTCTTTGATCGTCTGGATAATCTCAAAAACAAGCAGGCGAGAGCTCAGAGTTTGGAAAATATCCTGAGAAATCATAGTAACTTTTATGTAGGTGTTAAGAGTGTTCTCCAAGAAAAAGACCGTCTTGGTGGGATTATTGGTGCAGTCAGTGAGCATCTGACCTTTGATGTGCATTATCAAACTGCCCTAGAGATTGCGCTTGGAGCAAGTAGTCAGCATATCATCGTAGAAGATGAAAACGCGGCAACCAAGGCGATTGATTTCCTTAAACGAAACAGAGCCGGTCGTGCAACCTTCCTTCCTTTGACAACAATCAAGGCTCGTACGATTTCTAGTCAGAATCAAGATGCTATCGCAGCAAGTCCAGGCTTCCTTGGGATGGCAGATGAGTTGGTGTCGTTTGATAAGAGACTGGAAACTATTTTCAAGAACTTGCTAGCTACGACGGCTATTTTTGATACCGTAGAACATGCGCGTGCAGCTGCTCGACAAGTTCGTTATCAGGTTCGTATGGTGACTTTGGACGGTACAGAGTTGCGCACAGGTGGTTCTTACGCAGGTGGAGCCAATCGCCAGAACAACAGTATTTTTATCAAGCCAGAACTGGAGCAATTACAAAAAGAAATTGCTGAAGAAGAAGTAAGCTTACGTTCAGAAGAAGCGAGTTTGAAGAACTTGCAAGACGAGATGGCTAGATTGACAGAAAGATTAGAAGCTATCAAATCTCAAGGGGAACAGGCACGTATTCAGGAGCAGGGCTTGTCACTCTCTTATCAGCAAACTAGCCAGCAAGTTGAAGAACTGGAAACTCTTTGGAAACTTCAAGAAGAGGAATTAAATCGTCTTTCTGATGGAGATTGGCAAGCAGATAAGGAAAAATGCCAAGAGCGCCTTGCTACTATCGCCAGTGACAAGAAAAATTTGGAAGTTGAGATTGAAGAGATTAAGTCTAACAAAAATGCCATCCAAGAACGTTATCAGAACTTGCAAGAAGAGGTAGCGCAAGCTCGCTTGCTTAAGACAGAACTGCAAGGACAAAAACGTTACGAAGTTGCGGATATTGAACGCTTAGGTAAGGAACTAAGTAATCTTGATCTTGAGCAAGAAGAAATCCAACGCCTTCTTCAAGAAAAGGTTGATAATCTTGAGAAGGTTGATACAGAATTGCTCAGTCAACAGGCTGAAGAAGCTAAAAACCAGAAAACAAATCTCCAACAAGGTTTGATTCGCAAGCAGTTTGAATTGGATGATATTGAAGGTCATCTGGATGATATTGCTAGTCATTTGGATCAGGCTCGCCAGCAGAATGAGGAATGGATTCGTAAGCAAACACGTGCTGAAGCTAAGAAAGAAAAGGTCAGCGAGCGCTTGCGCCATCTACAAAGTCAATTAACAGACCAATATCAGATTAGCTATACAGAAGCTTTAGAAAAGTCTCATGAGTTGGAAAATCTCAATCTGGCAAAGCAAGAGGTACAGGATTTGGAGAAGGCTATTCGCTCACTGGGTCCAGTCAACTTGGATGCTATTGACCAGTACGAAGAAGTACACAACCGTCTGGACTTTCTAAATAGTCAGCGAGATGATATTTTGTCAGCGAAAAATCTGCTCCTAGAGACTATCACAGAGATGAATGATGAGGTCAAGGAACGCTTTAAATCAACCTTTGAAGCCATTCGTGAGTCCTTTAAAGTGACCTTTAAGCAGATGTTTGGCGGAGGTCAGGCAGACCTGATTTTGACTGAGGGAGACTTATTGACAGCAGGGGTTGAGATTTCTGTTCAACCACCAGGCAAGAAAATCCAGTCTCTTAATCTCATGAGTGGAGGGGAAAAAGCCCTATCGGCTCTTGCTTTGCTCTTCTCCATTATCCGAGTTAAGACTATCCCGTTTGTTATCTTGGATGAGGTAGAGGCTGCGCTGGACGAAGCCAATGTTAAACGCTTTGGAGATTACCTCAACCGTTTTGACAAGGACAGCCAGTTTATCGTCGTAACCCACCGTAAGGGAACCATGGCAGCAGCCGATTCTATTTATGGAGTGACCATGCAAGAATCAGGTGTCTCAAAAATTGTTTCGGTGAAGTTAAAAGATTTGGAAGAAACAGTAAACTAGTTACCAAACGATAGCATCTCTTAGGGGATGCTATTTTTTAAAACTAACATCTTGAATGATTTTTTAAGGTCAGTTCAGGGGCAAAAAACGACATTTGGGCTTTCCTTTTAGCGAAAAGGCTTTCTCTATGATATAATAGTTTCATGATTACAACAGTACCTATAAAAAATGAAAAAGACATCGCAGTACCTGATAAAACAGTTCTTGTATTAGGATATTTTGACGGTATTCATAAGGGACATCAGAAGCTTTTTGAAGTAGCTAGTAAGGCCTCGATGAAAGAATATCTACCAGTTGTCGTGATGACCTTTACAGAGTCTCCGAAGCTTGCATTACAGCCTTACAAGCCAGAATTAATGCTTCATATTGTCAGCCATGAAGAACGAGAACATAAGATGAAATGGCATGGAGTAGAGGCTCTTTTCTTACTTGACTTTAGTAGTAAATTTGCTAGTTTAACGGGTCAAGAGTTTTTTGATACCTATGTTAGAGCATTAAAACCAGCGATTATTGTAGCGGGATTTGATTACACCTTTGGTTCTGATAAGAAAACTGCGGATGATTTGAAGGACTATTTTGATGGAGAAATCATCATTGTTCCTCCTGTTGAGGATGAAAAGGGGAAAATTAGTTCTACTCGTATTCGTCAAGCTATTCTTGATGGAGATGTCAGAGAAGCTGGTCAGTTACTTGGCACTCCTCTACCATCACGTGGAATGGTTGTTCATGGCAATGCTCGTGGACGGACTATCGGTTACCCAACAGCAAACTTAGTTTTAAGAGATCGAACCTATATGCCAGCAGATGGTGTTTACGTAGTCGATATCGAAGTGCAGCGTAAAAGATATCGTGGAATGGCGAGTGTCGGGAAAAATGTTACTTTCGATGGAGAAGAGCCACGTTTTGAAGTCAATATTTTTGATTTTTCAGATGACATTTACGGTGAAACAGTTATTGTCTACTGGCTAGACCGTGTCCGTGAAATGGTCAAATTTGACTCTGTTGAAGAACTGGTAGATCAACTCCAGAAAGATGAAGAAATTGCTCGGAATTGGAAGGATGCTGAGTAGGAAATCGGAGTTTTATATAAGATTACCCATACTTTAGATTCTTATTTCTAAATAGAAAAAGTAGCCCTTTCCAGGCTACTTTTTTAAAACACTCGATACACGTAGGGATTTTCTGGTTTATCGACTTTGGTAAAGCTGTCAATTTCCAAGGTTGGGAGGTTTTGTTTGAGTTCTTTATGATAGTGATTGACTAGTTTTCCTTTTGCTGTTATCCAGGTGTTATTCTCATACTGACGGGTATTTCCCTTGGTCAGCAATCCATAGACACCTGAATCCGCGATACAGTGAATAATGCCGAAGCGGAACAGAAATTGGCTATTGGCATGACTGGGGTCGTTATAGACAAAGCCTGTGAACTGGACTGTCTTGCCCTCAAATTCATCTGGATAGTCGTAGATAGCTTCCATGACTTCCATATAGTTTTCATTAGTGATCTGAATACTATCTTGGGACAAGTATTTATCCGCTGCAGTTCGCATTTCCTTTTCATAAGCTGATTTTGAAAAATAAGAACTGGTATCTGGTTTCAAATATTGGCTTGTCGTCCCTTCGCTTGTCTGAATGGCTTGATCCGTGCTTTCTGATAAAGGGAAATGATATCCTTTGGCAGAAACGGTCTGAGAATCCAAGCTAACAGTTGGAAAAGTTAAGCCGACGACAAGTGGAATAGCCAGAAGAGCAATACTCGTCACCTTCGCGAATCGGCTGTTCAGATGACTATGGGTTTTGACTTGCTTCATCCAGATATACAGTTGAACAATTGCCAAAATAAAGGAAAGTACCATGGAAATATAGGCCAGATAGGAATAGTGCATGTTGATGTACTGGTTTAATTTGCCCGACAGATGGAGATAAATGGTCAATTCAAAATAGCCAGCTAAAACTAAAAATCGAATCATAGGATGACTCCAATCAAGAGAGAATATACTAAGACGACCAGAGTCACAATCGTTATGAAGTGACCGATAAATCGTGCTTTCAAGTAATTTTTCATCATGAGAATATTTTTGATATCCAGCATTGGGCCAATGACGAGAAAGGCCAGAACTGGTGCCAAGCCGAAACTTGAGAGAAGAGAAGCACCGATAAAGGCATCCGCCTCACTACAGAGAGAAAGAAGAAAGGCCAAAAGCATCAAGAGCAGGATGGCAAAAAGAGGAGTCGCACTGATAGAGGTCAGAATCCGAGTCGGAACATAAACCTGTATAACAGAGGCGAAGAGACAGCCAAATACCAAATAACGCCCCGTATCAAAAAATTCATCAATGGCTTGCACAAAGACCTGAAAAACTTTTTTTTCAGAGCTCAAGTGAGAAAAATCGTGCTCATGACAGGCCATACGATTTTCTTTTTGAATCGGTTCTTGCCAGAAAAATCCTAGAAAAATCCCAAGTATCACAGCCACAACAATAGAACCCAGAGCTCGTAACAGGGCGACGTGTAATGAGTTGCCAAAGGCTGAATAGGTCGCAAAGAGAACAATGGGATTGATAACAGGTGCTGTCACAAGAAAGGGAACGGCTGTGTAACTGGGAACCTTTTTTTCCAGAAAACGATTGATAATGGGAACAATTCCACATTCACAAGAGGGAAAAAGTATCCCGACGAAGGTACCAAAAAAGATTCTCCCCCAACGATTTCGAGGGAGAAAATGATAAACCTTGTCAGGTGTGATATAGACTTCAATCAGCCCTGAGACAATACTTCCTATCAGCACGAAAGGGAGGGCTTCAATGATAATGGAGAGGAAAATAGCTCCAGTCTGAAGCACACTAGATGGGAGTTGTTGGAAAGCAGTCATCTAGTTTTTCTTTTCTGCTTTGGCTTTTTTCTCTTTGTCATCAGGGAAAGTGACTTGTTTCAAATCAGGGAGTTTAGCAAACTCTTCAAACATCTTGTCCAAGTCGTCTCGTTTTGTAAATTTTACAGCCATAGGTGTACCTCGATTCTAAATTCTACCTCTATTATACTATTATTTTAAGGAAAAGGGAAAAGTTAAAATTGAGTACCTAACGAATAATAGAGCTTTATAAATCCTGATTAAGTCTGGTAGATTGAGAAAGTTTGACAAAAAAAGTAGATGGTGCTAGAATAACATTAACGAAAGACATTTGAGGGCAGAAAGGTTCCTGCCGCACCTTGAAAAAGGTATCTGAGATGCTGGGTACACCGACCAGCCAAGTGTCCGTTATTTCAAAGGAGGGAGCTTAAATGCTCTTTTTTTGTTTCAAAATTTCAAAATAGATTATACCAACCGCAGGCTCAGGCTTGCGGTTTTTTTATTTGCACTGAAAATTGATTCGTTAACTTCAACAAATAGCTTTATAAAGCGTTTTGTCAAAAATAAAAAAATGAAATTACTCATAGATTCTTTTGTAAACTATTAGAATTAAATTGCAACCTTCTCAATGAATAGAATATTGAAATGAAGTAAATTTATTTCCCAACTTATGTTTTAAAATTGTAAGAGATAATTTGAATAATATTAGCTTATGGTATAATAGATTCATGGATAAAAAATATGAAAAAATCTCCCAGGATTTGGGAGTGACGTTAAAGCAAATCGATACTGTTCTAAGTTTGACAGCTGAAGGGGCAACGATTCCCTTTATCGCGCGTTATCGCAAGGACATGACTGGTAGTCTGGATGAGGTGGCGATTAAGGCCATTCTTGACTTGGATAGAAGTCTGACAAATCTCAATGACCGTAAGGAGGCTGTCTTAGCTAAGATTCAAGAACAAGGTAAGTTGACCAAGGATTTGGAAGAAGCTATCTTAGCTGCCGAAAAATTAGCAGACGTTGAAGAACTCTATCTTCCTTATAAGGAAAAGCGTCGTACCAAGGCAACCATTGCCCGTGAAGCTGGACTCTTCCCACTTGCTCGCCTGATTTTGCAGAATGTAACTGACTTAGAAAAAGAGGCTGAAAAGTTTGTCTGTGAAGGATTTGCGACTGGTAAGGAGGCCTTGGCTGGTGCAGTTGATATCTTGGTCGAAGCCTTATCGGAAGATGTGACCTTGCGTTCCATGACTTATCAGGAAGTTCTGAGACACTCTAAACTCACTTCTCAAGTCAAGGATGAAAGTCTTGATGAAAAGCAGGTTTTTCAGATTTATTATGATTTTTCAGAGACGGTTGGAAATATGCAGGGTTATCGTACCTTAGCCCTTAATCGTGGGGAGAAGCTAGGTGTCTTGAAGGTTGGTTTTGAACATGCAACGGACCGTATTCTTGCCTTCTTTGCTGCTCGTTTCAAGGTTACAAACGCCTATATAGATGAAGTTGTCCAACAGTCAGTTAAGAAAAAGGTCTTGCCTGCTATCGAACGACGCATTCGGACTGAATTGACTGAGAAAGCAGAAGAAGGAGCTATTCAACTCTTTTCTGACAACCTGCGCAATCTCCTCTTGGTAGCTCCACTAAAAGGACGTGTGGTTCTAGGATTTGACCCTGCTTTTCGTACAGGTGCCAAGCTGGCAGTCGTTGATACGACAGGAAAAATGCTGACAACACAGGTCATCTATCCTGTTAAACCAGCCTCCGCTCGTCAGATTGAAGAAGCAAAACGAGACTTAGCCGACCTGATTGGCCAGTATGGCGTGGAAATTATTGCTATCGGAAATGGAACTGCCAGTCGTGAAAGTGAAGCCTTTGTGGCGGAAGTTCTTAAAGATTTTCCAGAAGTCAGCTATGTTATCGTCAATGAAAGTGGTGCTTCGGTCTATTCTGCCAGCGAACTTGCTCGTCAGGAGTTCCCAAACTTAACCGTTGAAAAGCGTTCTGCCATCTCTATCGCCCGTCGTTTGCAAGATCCCCTTGCTGAATTGGTTAAAATCGATCCTAAGTCAATCGGTGTTGGTCAATACCAGCACGATGTCAGTCAGAAGAAACTGTCTGAAAGTCTGGACTTTGTCGTAGATACCGTGGTAAACCAAGTTGGTGTCAATATCAATACAGCCAGCCCAGCTCTTCTTTCCCACGTTGCTGGACTTAATAAAACCATTTCTGAAAATATTGTCAAATACCGTGAGGAAGAAGGAAAAATTACTTCACGTGCCCAAATCAAGAAAGTTCCGCGTCTGGGTGCCAAGGCTTTTGAGCAGGCTGCTGGTTTCCTCCGTATCCCTGAAAGTAGCAATATCCTTGATAATACAGGAGTTCACCCAGAAAACTACGCTGCTGTTAAGGAGCTCTTCAAACGCTTGGATATCAAGGACTTGAATGAAGAGGCCCAAGGCAAACTCAAGTCGCTATCAATCAAGGAAATGGCGCAAGAGCTAGACCTTGGTCCAGAAACTCTTAAAGATATCATTGCAGATCTTCTCAAACCAGGTCGAGATTTCCGTGATTCCTTTGACGCACCTGTGCTTCGCCAAGATGTCCTAGATATCAAGGATTTAGTGGTTGGTCAGAAGCTAGAGGGTGTGGTGCGTAATGTAGTTGACTTTGGTGCCTTCGTTGACATTGGAATTCACGAAGACGGCTTGATTCACATTTCCCACATGAGTCGCAAATTTATCAAACATCCTAGCCAAGTGGTATCCGTTGGTGATTTGGTGACCGTTTGGGTCAAGAAAATTGATACTGAACGTGAAAAAGTCAATCTGTCGCTCCTCGCTCCAAATGAAACTGACTGATTACGTCAAGCAAGTTTCGCTAGAAGACTTCGGCAGACCTTTTATCCATCATGTTCAGTGGAATTCTCGTCTACGTTCGACAGGTGGGCGATTTTTCCCCAAAGATGGGCATTTGGATTTTAATCCCAAGGTTTATCAGGAACTTGGTTTGGATGTTTTTAGGAAAATTGTCCGACATGAACTCTGTCATTATCACCTCTATTTTCAAGGGAAGGGCTATCAACACAAGGATCGAGATTTTAAGGAACTGTTGAAAGCAGTGGATGGATTACGGTTTGTACCAACCTTGCCAAATAGTAACTCTAAACCACTCAAGCTTTATCGTTGTCAATCCTGCCAGCAAAGGTATCATCGCAAGCGTAGGATTGATACTAAACGCTATCGCTGTGGACTTTGTCGAGGTAAATTGCTACTTATAAATCAGCCTGAGGACTGATGAAAGCCGAGCCTACCCGTGATATACTATGTCTAACCTAGCAGAAAGAGGAAAAATCATGAACAGTAAATTTTATAAAATGAGACGAAATCGCATGATTTCAGGAGTTCTGGCAGGTCTGTCAGACAAGTGGAACTTTGATGTTACCCTTGTTCGTTTCTTGTTTGCCATTTTTACAGTTGCAAACTTTGGACTTGGCGTGATTATCTATATCATCCTAGCTTCTATCATGCCAACCAAGGAAGAAATCGAAGCAGAAATGTACGGAACAGGCCCACGTAAACGCAAAGAAGCCCAAGCTATTGAAGAAAATGATGGATGGTTTTGGTGAGGTAGAAACAGTTATTTTACTGTTAGTCTATGAATTCGACTAATCTATTTTAAAATTTCTGAACCCTTGTATCTGCAAGGGTTTTCTTCTTACTTTCTTTTTATGGTAAAATATTTTTAATAAAATATCTACATTTCCCCCAATCTTACAAAAATGTAAGATTAAAGTCTCTTTTGTAAGGTTAGGTTATGGCAAGCAGTCTTTTTTTGATGTAAACTAGACTCATAAAGAACAAAGGAGTAACATCATGAAACAAATCTTACATAAGAAAACTAGAAAACCAAGTCACAAAGATATCGAGCGCGTTCAGCTGGGATGCGCTATGATGCAAGAGACATTTCATTTGATGGGATATTAAGAAAGGAGATTCTCATGACACTTTTAGATGTAAAACACGTTCAAAAAATTTATAAAACTCGTTTTCAGGGCAACCAAGTAGAAGCTCTCAAGGATATTCACTTTACCGTCGAAAAGGGTGACTACGTTGCCATCATGGGTGAGTCTGGTTCTGGTAAATCAACTCTTCTCAATATCCTAGCTATGCTGGATAAACCAACTCGTGGCCAGGTTTACTTAAATGGAACTGACACAGCAACCATTAAAAATTCACAGGCTTCTAGCTTCCGTCGTGAAAAATTGGGCTTTGTCTTTCAAGATTTTAACTTGCTAGATACTCTGTCTGTTAAGGACAATATCTTGCTTCCGCTTGTCTTGTCAAGGAGACCTATTACGGAGATGATGAAGAAATTGGTGGTGACAGCTGAGAATCTAGGTATCAACCAATTGCAAGAGAAGTACCCTTACGAGATTTCTGGTGGTCAGAAACAGCGTGTAGCAGTAGCCCGCGCCATCATCACAGAACCTGAAATTCTCCTTGCGGACGAGCCAACAGGAGCCCTTGATTCCAAGTCATCTGCAGCTCTTCTTGATGTTTTTGATGAAATCAATGAGCGTGGCCAAACCATTCTCATGGTAACCCACTCAACGGCAGCAGCTAGCAGGGCTAAACGTGTACTCTTTATCAAAGACGGCATTCTTTACAATCAAATCTACCGTGGAGAGAAGACAGAACGTCAGATGTTCCAAGAAATTTCTGATACCTTGACTGTCATGGCAAGCGAGGTGAATTAGTATGTTTCGATTAACCAATAAGTTAGCGGTATCGAACTTGATTAAAAACCGCAAACTCTACTATCCTTTTGCGCTGGCTGTTCTCTTAGCAGTCACCGTCACCTATCTCTTTTACTCTCTAACCTTTAATCCTAAGATTGCGGAAATTCGTGGAGGGACAACCATTCAAGCTACTCTTGGATTTGGTATGTTTGTCGTCACCCTTGCGTCAGCTATTATTGTCCTCTATGCCAATAGTTTTGTTATGAAAAACCGTTCCAAGGAACTGGGAATTTATGGCATGTTGGGCTTGGAGAAGCGCCATCTGATTAGTATGACCTTTAAAGAGTTGGTGCTATTTGGAATTCTAACTGTTGGAGCAGGTATCGGTATTGGAGCCTTGTTTGACAAGTTGATTTTCGCTTTCCTACTCAAACTGATGAAATTGAAGGTAGAACTAGTCGCTACCTTCCAGATGAATGTTGTCATTGCAGTACTTGTTGTCTTCGGTTTGATTTTCCTAGGCCTCATGTTCCTGAATGCCCTTCGAATCGCCCGTATGAATGCTCTCCAACTCTCTCGTGAGAAAGCCAGCGGTGAGAAAAAAGGTCGCTTTCTACCTCTCCAAACGATTCTTGGTTCGATTAGTTTAGGAATTGGCTACTATCTTGCCCTTACAGTAAAAGATCCTCTTACAGCCCTAACAACCTTCTTCTTAGCTGTTTTGCTGGTTATCTTTGGAACCTATCTCTTGTTCAATGCAGGGATTACCGTTTTCCTTCAAATCTTGAAGAAAAACAAGAAATATTATTACCAACCTAATAACCTCATATCTGTTTCCAACCTGATTTTTCGTATGAAGAAAAATGCGGTTGGACTAGCAACTATCGCTATTTTATCAACAATGGTCTTGGTTACCATGTCTGCAGCGACAAGCATTTTCAATGCCTCAGAATCCTTTAAAAAAGTGATGAATCCGCATGACTTTGGAATTACTGGACAAAATGTTGAAAAAGAAGACTTGGACAAACTCTTGAGCCAGTTTGCAAGTGACAAAGGTTATAGTGTCAAAGAGAAAGAAGTGCTTCGTTACAGTAACTTTGGTATTGCAAATCAAGAAGGAACCAAGTTAACTATTTTTGAAAAAGGACAAAATCGTGTCCAACCTAAAACAGTCTTCATGGTATTTGACCAAAAAGATTATGAAAATATGACTGGTCAAAAACTGTCTCTATCAGGAAATGAGGTCGGTCTCTTTGCCAAAAATGACGGACTGAAAGGACAGAAAGCTCTAACTCTAAATGATCATCAATTTTCTGTCAAAGAAGAATTTAATACAGATTTTATTGTGAACCATGTCCCAAATCAGTTTAATATTTTTACTACTGATTACAATTACCTTGTTGTACCTGATTTACAAGCATTTTTAGATCAATTTCCAGATTCGGCTATCTATAATCAGCTTTACGGTGGTATAAATGTAAATATCAGTGAAGAAGAACAACTCAAAGTCGCTGAAGAATATGAAAAATACTTACAAAAGTTTAATGCTCAATTAAACACTGAAGGTAGCTATGTGTATGGTAGCAATCTAGCAGATGCTAGTGCTCAAATGAGTGTCCTCTTTGGCGGTGTCTTCTTTATTGGTATTTTCCTATCCATTATCTTTATGGTCGGAACCGTTCTGGTCATCTACTACAAGCAAATTTCTGAAGGATATGAAGACCGTGAGCGCTTTATTATCTTGCAAAAAGTCGGTTTAGATCAAAAGCAAATCAAGCAAACCATTAACAAACAGGTTTTAACTGTTTTCTTCCTTCCTTTGCTTTTTGCCTTCATACATCTAGCCTTTGCCTATCATATGCTTAGTCTGATTTTAAAAGTGATTGGTGTAATAGATACGAATATGATGTTGATTGTGACCTTGTCTATCTGCGCTATCTTCCTCATCGCCTATGTGCTGATTTTCATGATTACTTCTAGAAGCTATCGCAAGATTGTACAAATGTAAAAAAAGATACCTCGACTTCAAAATCGAGGTATTTCTTGTATTTTATACTCAATGAAAATCAAAGAGCAAACTAGGAAGCTAGCCGCAGGTTGCTCAAAGCACTGCTTTGAGGTTGTAGATAGAACTGACGAAGTCAGCTCAAAACACTGTTTTGAGGTTGCGGATAGAACTGACGAAGTCAGTAACCATATATACGGCAAGGCGAAGCTGACGTAGTTTGAAGAGATTTTCGAAGAGTATTAAATGCTGAAAAGTTGACCGAGTAAGAAGGTAACTCCCATGGTCAAGAGACCAATAGCTAGGTTTCGAATCATAGCTGTTTTGGTTGGGGCTTTTCCAAGTTTGGCACTTGTGTAGCCAGTGAGAAGAAGGGCCACACCGACGATAAGGACAGTAGCAGGAATGCGGTAATCACTTGGGAAAATGGTAATTGAAAGCATAGGTGGTAAGCTACCAAGGAAAAAGGCAATAAAGCTAGAAATGGCAGCGTGCCAAGGATTGGTAAATTCTTCATACTCAATTCCATATTTTTCCTCTACCAAAGCCTTGAGTGGATTTTTAAGAAAGGCCTTATTTGTCAAGAGCTGGGCAGAGGTTTCGCATTCTCCATTTTGGATATAGGCAGCATAGAGGGACTTTTTGGCTAGCTCCAAATCTTGGTCTAGCAAGAGTTTTTCTCGCGCAACAGCTGCTTCCTCAGTATCTTTTTGAGTTGAAACGGATACATATTCTCCGCCAGCCATTGAAAAGGCACCTGCTAAGATAGCCGCAAATCCTGATAAAAAGATAATCCAGATATTGCTCGTAGCACTGGCAACCCCGATAACCACACCAGCAATGGAAATAATTCCATCATTAGCACCAAGAACACCCGCACGCAGGATATTTAAACGACCTGCAAAATTTGAATCAATTTCGTGATTTGTTTCTGACATACTAATCTCCTTTTTATCCAGTATAAAGGAAACAGATAATGAAATCAATCTTTTAAAAGTATCTGAAAAAAGTTGCACGATTTTAATTTTACGAGCTTTTTTAAAAGTTAGAAACACGACTAGCTAGTAGAGAAGGATAAAAGAGAAGCAAAGCTGATAGACTAGTCCTTTTTCTAGTTATCTATGGTATAATAGGAGGTAGATTTACTAATCGGAGTAAGAAAGATTTTATGATTAAACTAGTAGCAACGGATATGGACGGAACCTTCCTAGATGGGAATGGACGCTTTGATATGGACCGCCTCAAGTCTCTCTTAGCTTCCTACAAGGAAAAAGGGATTTACTTTGCAGTGGCTTCGGGTCGAGGATTTCTATCCTTAGAAAAATTATTTGCTGATGTTCGTGATGACATTATTTTCATCGCTGAAAATGGCAGTTTAGTAGAGTATCAAGGTCAAGACTTGTATGAAGCGACTATGTCTCGTGAGTTTTATTTGACGACTTTTGAAAAGCTACAAACGTCACCTTATGTAGATGTCAATAAATTACTTTTGACAGGTAAGAAGGGTTCTTATGTACTAGATACGGTTGATGAAACCTATTTGAAAGAGAGTCAGCATTATAATGAAAATATCCAAAAAGTAGCCGGTCTGGAAGATATCACAGATGACATTTTCAAATTTACAACCAACTTCACAGAAGAAACTCTGGAAGCTGGAGAGGCTTGGGTCAATGAACATGTACCTGGTGTTAAGGCTATGACAACTGGTTTTGAATCCATTGATATTGTTCTGGACTATGTCGATAAGGGAGTGGCTATTGTTGAATTAGCTAAAAAACTTGGTATCACAATGGATCAGGTTATGGCTTTTGGAGACAATCTAAATGACTTGCATATGATGCAGGTTGTAGGACATCCTGTAGCTCCTGAAAATGCACGACCTGAAATTTTAGAATTAGCAGAGACAGTGATTGGTCACCATAAGGACCAGTCGGTTATAGCTTATATGGAGGGCTTATAATGGCAGATATAAAATTGATTGCATTGGACTTGGACGGTACCTTGCTGACTACTGATAAAAGGCTGACGGATCGCACCAAGGCAACCTTGAAAGCTGCGCGTGATCGTGGTATCAAGATCGTATTGACAACTGGTCGCCCTTTAAAAGCTATGGATTTCTTTCTCCATGAGCTAGGGACTGACGGCCATGAAGATGAGTATACGATTACCTTTAATGGAGGTTTAGTTCAGAAAAATACAGGTGAAATCCTTGATAAAACAGTCTTTTCATATGATGATGTGGCACGCTTGTATGAAGAAACAGAGAAATTATCACTGCCTCTTGATGCAATCTCAGAAGGAACTGTTTATCAAATCCAATCGGACCAAGAAAGTCTTTATGCCAAATTCAATCCAGCATTGACTTTTGTTCCAGTGGACTTTGAAGACTTATCTAGTCAGATGACCTACAATAAGTGCGTGACTGCCTTTGCTCAAGAACCCTTGGATGCAGCTATTCAGAAGATTTCTCCAGAATTGTTCGACCAATATGAAATCTTTAAATCACGTGAAATGTTGCTAGAGTGGTCACCAAAGAATGTTCATAAAGCAACAGGTTTGGCAAAACTAATCAGCCATCTAGGAATCGACCAAAGCCAAGTCATGGCATGTGGTGACGAGGCCAATGACCTCTCTATGATTGAGTGGGCAGGGCTCGGTGTTGCCATGCAAAACGCTGTTCCTGAAGTCAAGGCAGTCGCAAATGTAGTGACGCCAATGACCAATGATGAAGAGGCTGTCGCTTGGGCTATCGAAGAATATGTGCTAAAGGAGAACTAAGATATGGGATTATTTGACCGTCTATTCGGAAAAAAAGAAGAGCCTAAAATCGAAGAAGTTGTAAAAGAAGCTCTGGAAAATCTTGATTTGTCTGAAGATGTTGAGTCTTCTCTTACAGAAGCTGAGGGAATTCTTCAAGAAGAAGCTGAGCTCGAAGAAGAGGAAAATCAAGACACAGTTGAAGAAAGTCTGGATTCAGAGCCAGATGTAGAGGTTCATCAAGAAGAAGTCGAAGTATTGCAAAACTCAGAAGAAGTCACAACTGAGCTCGTAGAGACTGTAGAAGAAAATAGTTCTGAAGTGCTTGAAGCAGAAAGGCCTCAGGTAGAAGAAACTGTTCAGGAAAAATATGACCGCAGTCTTAAGAAAACTCGTACAGGATTCGGTGCTCGCTTGAATGCTTTCTTTGCAAATTTCCGCTCTGTTGACGAAGAATTCTTCGAGGAATTGGAAGAACTGCTTATCATGAGTGACGTTGGTGTCCAAGTCGCTTCTAACTTAACAGAGGAGTTACGCTACGAAGCCAAGCTTGAAAACGCCAAGAAACCGGACGCACTTCGCCGTGTCATCATTGAGAAATTGGTTGAGCTTTATGAAAAGGATGGTAACTACGATGAAAGAATCCACTTCCAAGATGGCTTGACAGTCATGCTCTTTGTTGGTGTGAATGGTGTTGGGAAAACAACTTCTATCGGGAAACTAGCTCATCGCTACAAACAAGCAGGTAAGAAGGTTATGTTGGTTGCGGCAGATACCTTCCGTGCGGGGGCAGTAGCCCAGCTTGCTGAATGGGGTCGTCGTGTTGACGTTCCAGTTGTAACTGGACCTGAAAAAGCTGACCCAGCCAGTGTAGTCTTTGATGGAATGGAACTTGCCGTAGCTGAAGGTATCGATATTCTTATGATTGACACCGCTGGTCGTCTGCAAAACAAAGATAACCTCATGGCTGAGTTGGAAAAGATTGGTCGTATCATCAAACGTGTTGTGCCAGAAGCGCCACATGAAACTTTCTTGGCTCTTGATGCATCAACAGGTCAAAATGCCCTGGTACAGGCCAAAGAATTTTCAAAAATTACCCCTTTGACAGGAATTGTCTTGACTAAGATTGATGGAACTGCTCGAGGTGGTGTTGTTCTAGCCATCCGTGAAGAACTCAATATTCCTGTAAAATTGATTGGTTTTGGTGAAAAAATCGATGATATTGGAGAATTTAACTCAGAAAACTTTATGAAAGGTCTCTTGGAAGGCTTAATCTAATCAGAAACAAAAATCCTGCAAGACACAAACTTGCAGGAAATTTTTTTATTCTAAACGACCATCTTGACGATAGGCGATGTCTGGCTGCCAAGTCCATTTGGCACCATATTTCTCAAGCAGGTCAAAGCTTGCTTGAGGTCCCATGCTTCCAGCTTTATAGTCATGAAGTGGGGCACCATTTTCAGCCCAGAGTTCTTCGATACGGTCAATCAATTTCCATGACGCACCAACCTCATCCCAGTGGCTAAAGTTAGTTGAGTTATTATTTAAGACATCATAAATCAATTTCTCGTATGGTTCTGGAGAAGCACCAGTTGCGGTCGCATCTGTACGGTAATCAAGTGAGTTAGGAGCCAAGTTGAATTCTTCTCCCACCTGCTTACCATTTAGGCTAAGAGAGAAGCCTTCTGTTGGTTGGATATAGATGGTTAAAATGTTTGGAGCAAGTGGTTCTCCAAAGATAGAGTCCATTTGTTTAAAGACGATGTTGACATGAGTTCCTTTTTCAGTCAGACGTTTACCAGTACGGAAGAAGAAAGGAACACCACGGAAGCGATCGCTGTCCACGAAGAAGGCACCAGATGCAAAGGTTTCAGTTGTTGATTCTGGATTTACATTTGGCTCGCTACGGTAAGAGATATACTTCATGCCATCAATCTTACCAGAACGGTATTGGCCACGGATAAAGTGTTCTTTAAGCTCTTCATCAGTTGGATGATAGAGGTTTTTAAAGACCTTAATCTTTTCAGCACGAATCTCGTCTTTTGTGAAGCTTGCTGGCTTATCCATGGCGAGGAGCGAAAGCAGTTGCAAAGTATGGTTTTGTACCATGTCGCGGAGGGCTCCTGATTCATCATAGTAGCCACCGCGTTCTTCAACACCCAAGCGTTCAGCAAAGGTAATTTGTACATTATCAATATGCTCACGGTTCCAAACATTCTCAAAAATCATGTTAGCAAAACGAACCGCAAAGATGCTTTGAATCATTTCTTTACCAAGATAATGATCAATACGGAAAATTTGTTCTTCGTCAAATGTTGCTAGGAGTTCGTCATTCAACTTGCTTGCAGTTGCGTAATCTGTACCAAATGGCTTCTCAACGATTAAACGTTCAAAACCTTTACCGTCTACAATGTTTTCAGACTTGAGGTGCTTAGCAATAGTTCCAAAGAATTGAGGAGCCATAGACAAGAAGAAGAGCTTGTTGTGTCCAGCTTGGTACTTGTCATTTAATTCAGCCTGCAATTGACGCAAAGCAATGTAGTGTTCTGTATCATTGACATCATGGCTTTGATAGTAAAAGTGGCTAGCGAACTCCTGAGCCTGTTCGGTACTATCTGCCAAATCAAGGATAGATTCGACTACAACAGATTCAAAATATTCCTTGCTCCAAGGACGACGGGCAGTTCCAATGACAGCAAAGTGCTCGGAAAGATTGCCGGATTTATATAGTCTAAATAGGGAAGGGTAGAGCTTGCGTTTAGCCAGGTCTCCACTCGCACCGAAAATTGTAACAATAACCTTAGATGACATCTAGCTACCTAATTTCTATTTTTATTCCTAGTCTTGCTAGGTATGAGGAAATCTCATTTCATAAACTTAATTCTAACATAATTTTCCGAAAAATCAAAAAATCCAATACGAGATAGAAAAAAACTGCAAGGAAATCCTTACAGTTTGAGTATTAGACGTTTAAGACCTTGTCCAAGAACTCTTTCAGACGTGGGTGTTGTGGGTTATCAAAGATTTGATCAGGTGTTCCGTCTTCTAGGAATTCACCATCTGCGGTAAAGATAACGCGGTTGGCAACCTGACGGGCAAATCCCATCTCATGGGTTACGATAATCATGGTCATACCTTGCTCAGCCAATTCCTTCATAACGTTTAGTACGTCTCCGACCATCTCAGGGTCAAGGGCAGAAGTTGGTTCATCAAAGAGCATGATGTCTGGATTCATTGCTAGTCCACGAGCGATGGCCACACGTTGTTTTTGACCACCTGATAGGCTATCTGGGTTAGCATTGGCTTTATCTGCTAACCCAACCTTTTCAAGCAATTCCATTCCCAATTTCTCAGCTTCTTCCTTAGTCATCAACTTGTGCTCAATAGGAGCAAAGGTAATGTTGTCCAATACAGACATGTGTGGGAAGAGGTTGAAGTGTTGGAAAACCATTCCGATATTTTCACGGACATGGTCAACGTTAGTAGTTTTTTCAGTTAAATCATAACCGTTCACAGTGATGTGACCGCTAGTGACTTCTTCTAGAAGATTGAGGCTACGGAGGAAGGTTGACTTACCAGAACCTGAAGGACCGATAATACAAACAACATCTCCTTCATAGAATTTAGTCGTGATTCCTTTTAAAACCTCATTTTTTCCATAATACTTATGTAAATCATTTACATCAATTTTTAATTTTGCCATTAACGAATCCTCTTTTCTAAGCGTTTCGCTAGTCTAGTCAAAAGTGTGATAATTACAAGATAGAAGATAGCAAGGATTGCATACATCTTGAAACTTTGGTAGTTACGGGCGATGATAATCTTACCAGTTTGGAAGAGTTCAACCAAACCGATAGCAGATACGATAGTTGTATCTTTAAGAGCGATAACGAATTGGTTAACAAAGTTTGGCAACATCAATTTAGTTGCTTGTGGCAGGATAATCTTACGCATGGTTTTTCCATAAGAGATACCCAAGCTTCGGCTGGCTTCCATTTGGCCAACTGGAACGGCCTGAATACCACCACGAACGATTTCAGCGATATAAGCCGCTGCATTGAGTGAGAGGGCAATAGTACCAGCTACAAAGTCGTTAATTGGGCTTTGTTGGCCTGTGATAGACTCGATGAAGTTTGGAATTCCCCAGAAGATGAAGGCTGCAAGAATCATCAAAGGAATACCACGGATAACATCAACGAAAATCTCAGAGATCACACGAAGAGATTTATACGGACTGACACTAAACATACCGAAGATAATCCCGATAACAATGGCAATAGCAAATGAGATAAGAGCTAGAGCAAGAGTGATACCAAGCCCGCTAAGGAGTTGTTTATAGTTGTTTTGAAGCAAGCCCCAGATAGTTGTTTCGTCAACAGTGCTTGTTGATGCAGATGAAGATTCGCTAGCTAGGTATTTATCAAGAATCTTTTGGAATTCTCCGTTTGCTTTAAGGTTTGCAAGTCCATTGTTGAACATTTGGATCAATTCTGGATTTGCTCCTTTTTTAACGGCAAAGGCTGTTTCACCGATTGGAGTTCCAGCGATTGGAGTTTTCAATTTTTGACCTTGGCTGATAGAATATTTGAGAACAGGCTCATCATCCATAACAGCATCGATGGCTCCAGTGTTTAAACTATCATACATTGAAGAACCATCAGCGAAGGTTTTGATTTTGTAACCGTATTTGCTTTGATTTTCTGTTAGGAAGGTTTGAGAAGCAGTTCCGTTTTTAACACCGACTGTCTTCCCTTTCAAATCTTCATAAGAAGCAATGGTGCTTGATTCTTTGACACCAAGGATAGTATTAGCAGTGTAGTATGATTCTGAGAAGTCAAAAGTTGCCTTACGAGCATCTGTGACAGACATACCAGCAATGATACCATCAGCTTGACCAGCTTGGACAGCACTGATAGCAGCATCGAAACCAGGATTGGTAATTTCAATTTCAAAACCTTGGTCTTTAGCGATTGCCTTAATCAAGTCCATATCAATACCAGTGTATTGGTTGCTTGAATTTTGGAAAACAAAAGGTGCAAAAGAAGAATCGCTGGCAATGATATATTTAGCTTTAACAGGAATGGCTTTTAAGCCTGCAAGAGTAGTTGTAGTTGGCACTGCTGAAGATGATGATGCAGTCCATTTCTTGATGATTTTATCAAGACTACCATCTTTTTTCATTTCAGCCAAGGCTTGGTTAAATTCAGTAACCAGGTGCTCGTATTTGCTTCCTTTTTTCACACCGAAAGCAAAACTTCCTACAGCTTCCCCATCCATTTCAATATGGAGGTCTTGACCTTGGTTGATGGCATATTCGATAACAGGTTTGTCATCCATCATGGCATCTATGGCACCAGCAGTCAAGCTGTTGTTCATCAAATCACTAGTGTCAAATGTTTTAATAGTAAAGCCGTATTTATCTTTAATCGTTTCTAGGAAACGTTGAGCGGCTGTTCCGTTTTTAACACCAACAGTTTTACCAGACAATTGGTCGTACTTGCTAATCTTGTGTGCCTTTGTAGTTGCAATGACAACTTTTGTGTCATAGTAAGTATCAGACATGGTGAAAACTTTTTCACGTTCTTTCGTCTTTGTCATCCCTGCCATGATAGCGTCAGCTTGACCAGCTTGAACCGCATTGACCGCTGCGTCAAATCCAGGATAAGACATCTGAATGTTCCATCCTTTAATCTCAGCGACTTTGTTGATAATGTCAACATCAATTCCTTTATAAGTTTGATCTGAATCTTTAAACTCAAAAGGTGCATAGGCGGTATCAGACACAATCTTAATCGTCTCTGCTTTCGCAATACCTAATGAGAAAATTGGGAATAAAATTAGCAAAAATGCTAGAAATTTTTTCTTCATTTTTAGTCTCCTTTTCCGAATATTTTCCCATTATATCAGAAAAAGTAAAAAAAGGCAAATTTTTATATTTCTGTGTCAGAAAATATAACATCAATAATTCTTGTTTTGTCTTGAATCACACAACAGAAGTGCTATAATAAAGGTATATCATATAGTAAAAGAGGATAAAGTTATGAAAGACAAAAGAATCTTAAAAGACTTTGAAACTTCTAAAATGAGTTTAAACATTTACACAAGCCCCTTGTTAGCCTTTGCTTTTGTCTTCATAGGAGAGTTTGTGGCTTATACTCTGTATGGTATTAGTTTGTTAGCTCTCATCGGACTTGCTAGAAATTTTGGAGAGGCTGGTCAAAATCTTGCAACCTACTTGCAGGCTTTGCAGCAGAGCTTGATGGATAAAACAGGTGATTTTCGTTTAATTTTAGAATTGCTGGCCTTTGGTTTTATTCTCAACACTGTGTTCAGATGGACTAGAAAAGTTGAGAAAAGACCTATTCGAACTTTGGGATTTTATAGAGAGAATTTCCTCAGCAATCTTCTGAAAGGATTTGGGCTAGGTCTGGCACTTTTTCTTCTGACCTTGTTAGGTTTAGTGGCCTTGGGGCAATATCGTTTGGAGTCCATTCACTTGAATCCTTATTCGCTTACCTTTGTCATTTTTACCATTCCATTTTGGATTTTACAGGGGACAGCAGAAGAAGTGGTGTCCCGTGCTTGGCTCCTTCCTCAATTGGCCTCAAGAACCAATCTAAAACTTGCTGTTCTTATATCTAGCCTGTTCTTTACCCTGCTTCATATGGGCAATTCTGGTCTAACCCCTCTATCTCTAGTGAATCTCTTCCTGTTCGGAGTTGCCATGGCTCTTTACCTTCTCAAAACAGATACTGTTTGGGGTGTTGCAGGTATTCATGGGGCCTGGAATTTTGCTCAGGGTAATCTCTTTGGGATTTTAGTTAGTGGTCAACCATCAGGAACGTCATTGATGACCTTTTTACCACAAGGCAATCAAGGCTGGTTATCAGGAGGATCTTTTGGGATTGAAGGTTCTATCATGACAAGTTTAGTCTTGTTACTTTTGATTGTCTATCTCGCTTACCAATTAAAGAAAGAAAATGAAAGGATGTGACTTCGGTCCGTCCTTTTCTTCGTGAAAATGCTACAAGTATGCTAAAATAGGAATAGCACATGGAGAGAGGATTCTTATGATTAACCGCATTACAGACAATCAATTTAAACTAGTATCAAAATATCAACCTTCAGGAGACCAACCTCAAGCTATTGAGCAGTTGGTTGATAATATCGAGGGGGGAGAAAAAGCTCAGATTCTGATGGGGGCGACTGGAACAGGGAAGACCTATACTATGAGTCAGGTCATTTCCAAAGTTAATAAACCAACTCTGGTCATCGCCCACAATAAGACTCTGGCAGGACAGCTCTATGGAGAATTTAAGGAATTTTTCCCTGAAAATGCTGTTGAGTACTTCGTATCTTACTATGATTATTACCAACCTGAGGCCTATGTCCCTTCCAGTGACACCTATATTGAAAAGGACAGCTCTGTCAATGACGAGATTGATAAGCTCCGCCACTCAGCGACTTCGGCCCTACTGGAGCGTAATGATGTTATTGTCGTGGCTTCAGTCTCTTGTATCTATGGTTTGGGTTCGCCCAAGGAATACGCTGATAGTGTCGTGAGTCTCCGTCCTGGTCTAGAGATTTCTCGTGATAAACTCTTGAATGACTTGGTCGATATTCAGTTTGAGCGCAATGATATTGATTTCCAACGGGGAAGATTTCGTGTGCGTGGGGATGTGGTGGAGATTTTCCCAGCATCTCGTGATGAACACGCCTTTCGAGTAGAATTTTTTGGAGACGAAATTGACCGTATCCGTGAGGTTGAAGCTTTGACAGGTCAGGTCTTGGGAGAAGTGGATCATTTGGCGATTTTCCCAGCTACTCACTTTGTGACCAATGACGACCACATGGAAGTTGCCATTGCTAAGATTCAAGCAGAGTTGGAGGAGCAGTTAGCTATCTTTGAAAAGGAAGGTAAATTGCTTGAAGCTCAACGTTTGAAACAGCGGACAGAGTATGATATTGAGATGTTGCGCGAGATGGGCTATACCAATGGGGTTGAGAACTATTCACGTCACATGGATGGACGGAGTGAGGGTGAGCCTCCTTACACGCTTCTCGACTTCTTCCCAGATGATTTCTTGATTATGATTGACGAGAGCCACATGACCATGGGACAAATCAAGGGCATGTATAATGGTGACCGTTCGCGTAAGGAAATGCTGGTTAATTATGGTTTCCGTTTGCCGTCTGCCTTGGACAATCGCCCTCTCCGTCGTGAGGAGTTTGAAAGCCATGTGCACCAGATTGTTTACGTTTCAGCGACACCTGGTGACTATGAAAATGAACAGACCGAGACAGTGATTGAGCAAATCATTCGACCAACAGGACTCTTGGATCCTGAGGTGGAAGTCCGTCCGACTATGGGACAGATTGATGACCTCTTAGATGAAATTAATGCCCGTGTTGAAAAGAATGAACGAACCTTTATCACCACCTTGACCAAGAAAATGGCAGAGGACTTAACCGACTATTTCAAGGAAATGGGTATCAAGGTTAAGTACATGCACTCGGATATCAAGACTTTGGAACGTACGGAGATTATCCGTGACCTGCGCTTGGGTGTCTTTGATGTCTTGGTCGGAATCAACCTCCTTCGTGAAGGAATTGACGTTCCGGAAGTGAGCCTCGTAGCTATTCTCGATGCTGACAAGGAAGGTTTCCTTCGTAACGAGCGTGGTCTTATCCAGACCATTGGTCGTGCTGCTCGTAACAGTGAAGGTCATGTCATCATGTATGCGGACACGGTTACCCAGTCAATGCAACGTGCCATTGATGAAACGGCTCGCCGTCGGAAAATCCAGATAGCCTATAATGAAGAACATGGTATCGTTCCACAGACAATCAAGAAAGAAATCCGTGACCTGATTGCTGTGACCAAGGCAGTTGCTAAGGAAGAAGACAAGGAAGTTGACATCAACAGCCTTAACAAACAAGAGCGCAAAGAACTCGTCAAGAAACTAGAAAAACAAATGCAGGAAGCCGTCGAAGTGCTTGACTTTGAACTGGCAGCTCAGATTCGTGATATGATGCTGGAAGTGAAGGCGTTGGGGTAGGAATACCCATACTAAATAAAATTTATAATTGAATTGCTTACAAGGAGAATGTAGTCATGAAAAAACTGTTACTGTTTCTATTTTTTGTTGTAAATATAGTCCCTTTATTTTTTATTCTACGTATTGCTTTCTTATTCTTCACAACAACTTATGATATTTTCCCCGAAGCAAATATAAAGGAAGTAGAAATTGCTACTAGAAGAACTCTTGATTTGTATGGCTTTAAAGGTAATGTGAAGGTTACAAACTTTTCTAGAGATAAATGGCTTTCTCAAGACTATAAAATTGAATACTTATATAGTGAAGAAATTAACGGAAGAAGTATTACTGCGAGTGATGTTTTGATTTATCATCCAAAATCCTCAAAAAGTAATCCTAAAAAAACAGAGGGGGAATTGATTTATGATGGGACTACAAAAACAATGTTACAAGAATTCTCAGGGATGGCACATGAACTTCTCAATCATAAACCAGAAACAATTTCATATAAAGAAAAAGTAGAGAGTTTTTTCAAGCAATTTGAGAATCCAAATCTAGAATATGTAAATACTTATTGGAGTGTCGATGAGAAAGCAGAGAATATTACAGAATATTATGATCTCATAGATAAGAATCGTAAGGAGGGGAAACCTTTTCAAGGTTTATATGATCTCCCTATTGATGAATTTCTAGCAAAAGGAATCATTAAAGGTCATGTTATCTATAAAGATATTGTGTTAGAAGAAGGATACAAGGATTATTTTAATGGTGAAGGTGGTCTGACAGAGTTTATCGAAAATGGAATAGATAGCGCAGACCTTGCAGACGCATTTTATAAAATTTCTTATTATTACGCCGGAAAAAGTGGGAAAAGTTATCGTTCTGGTAGCAAGACAACTTTAAAAATTCAAAATCATAAAATGAAGGATTATGGAATTAATAATGACTAAAAACTTTTTCATTAAGTCTTTTAGTTCGATATTAATAATGGATTTGGAACAACATACAGTCCATCGATTATTGAAGTATAAACATGAAAAGAAAAGGAGTCATCCATCTTGAAACACTTAACTTTATTTAGAATAGTCTATCTGATTTTACTAGGATTTGTCCTTATCGATTTTTGCCTATCAATATTTGGTTTATCGTTTACTCCCATTCTTTGGGATAGTTGGCTATTCCTTTTAGTGATTACTCTTTTTATTCGTTTTTGTAGACATCTGGTAATTCTAGACCTTCTCTTTGGAATATTTGGAATACAATTCATCCCCATGATATTTAAAACAGGACAATTTGTACCAATTATTTTGGCTATTGTACATATTCTTAGTTATTGTTTCAAGGAACGATACCGTCTTTTTGAAGGAATTCGTAGTGCTATTTGCAGTTTATATATATGGATATTTGTGTTTGTTATTTTTGCCTTTGTGACACGAATCCCTATTCCAATAACACTTGATTTTGAAGTTCAGGAACAAGAAATTGTCATTAAAAAAGGATATTTGCTTCATGAAGTAAATTATTACCACGAACGAATTAATCCTTTCATTATGAAGTCTGAAATTAGCCATGAAAAAGTCATTTAATATAGAAAGTGAGTACTGTGTCCCGTTCCCAATTAACGATTTTAACAAATATTTGTCTGATTGAAGCTCTCGAAACATAGTGCGTGGTCATGCAGTATCGCTCTCCTGAAACCAATCGCTGTTCTGGTTATGGCTTTTGGGGAGGGCATGTCATCATGTATGCGGACACTGTGACTCAGTCTATGCAATGTGCTATCGATGAAACTGCCCGTCGTCGGAAAATCCAGATGGCCTATAATGAAGAACACGGTATTGTGCCTCAGACAATCAAGAAAGAAATCCGTGACCTGATTGCTGTGACCAAGGCAGTTGCTAAGGAAGAAGACAAGGAAGTCGATATCAATAGCCTAAACAAACAAGAGCGCAAAGAACTTGTTAAGAAACTCGAAAAACAAATGCAAGAAGCCGTCGAAGTGCTTGACTTTGAACTAGCGGCTCAGATACGTGATATGATGTTGGAAGTCAAGGCCTTGGATTAAGGAGAAGAAAATAAATGACGGTTATTATTAAATCAATGGAAACTCCTGAAGAGATAGAAGGTAAATCACTTGTTCACTGGAAAGCGTGGAGAGAAGCTTATGACGACCTTTTGTCTGCAGAATTTCAGGAGACAATGACATTAGAAAGATGTCGATTCTTTAGTCAAAAGTTTCCAGAAAATACATTGATTGCGATGGATGGTCTGAAGGTAGTTGGTTTTATAAGTTATGGCAACTTTCGTGATGAGACTATTCAAGCTGGTGAAATTATTGCTTTATATGTTTTAAAAGACTATTATGGAAAAGGTATCGCACAAAAGTTAATGAAAGCAGCTTTGATTGCTCTTGATCATTTTTCTGAAATTTTCTTATGGGTATTGAAAGATAATAAGCGCGCCATTGCTTTCTATCAAAAAATGGGCTTTACTTTTGATGGACAAGAAAAGATGCTTGAACTTGGAAAACCTATAAAGGAAAAACGAATGGTATTCAATTCTAAATAATTTTAAAAAGTAGAAGCTAGAATCTTTGGTACCAAGTCTAAAAATTTAATAAATTAGAAAGTGAGTAAATTTATGTCTCGAGCACAATTAACGATTTTAACAAACATTTGTCTGATTGAAGACCTCGAAACTCAGCGCGTGGTGATGCAGTATCGCGCTCCTGAAACCAATCGCTGGTCAGGTTATGCCTTTCCAGGAGGCCATGTAGAAAATGGCGAATCTTTCGCAGAGTCTGTTATTCGTGAAATCTATGAAGAAACAGGATTGACTATCCAAAATCCTCAACTTGTCGGCATTAAAAATTGGCCACTGGATACAGGTGGGCGCTATATTGTCGTTTGTTATAAGACAACTGAGTTCTCTGGTACCCTTCGCTCTTCAGATGAAGGAGAAGTTTCTTGGGTGCAAAAAGACCAGATTCCAAACTTGGATCTGGCCTATGATATGTTACCCTTGATGGAGATGATGGAAGCTCCTGACAAATCTGAATTTTTCTACCCTCGCCGTACAGAAGACGATTGGGAAAAGAAAATTTTCTAGTCTTTTACTAAATAACCGAGCTGATCCAAGGCCTCCTCGATATAGTGGAGGTCTTGTTGTGTTTCGGCCTCGACTAGGTGGTAATGGATGCCATCTGTCAATTCAGATAAAGGTCTAAAATCAGAATGCTCGACTTGTTCTAGAAAATGTTGTACATCTCTGCGGCAAGACAGTTTCAGCAAGGTTTCAATTTCTCCATAAACGGGATGGTCAATCAAGGTGTTTTGAACACGTCCACCATTATCTACGATAGCAAGGAGTTCTTGACCGATTTCTTCAACTTCATGTTTCACTTTGAAAAGTTTGTGAACATAAGGATTGGTTTCAATTTGCTTATAGACGTAGCCACGATTAGTGGATAGGATAGGAGCGCCATCGGCTCTCAAAATTGCAATGTCCTGCACAATGACCTGACGTGTGACATGAAAATGTTCCGCCAAACTTTGGCCATTAAGGGCTTTAGGAGCTTCTTTCAAGAGTTGGAGCAGAGCTTGTTTGCGATCTTTTGTCATAGCTTTTCCTTTTAACGGCGTTTTCGAAGCACTTTATAGACAGCTAGTGCTAATGTATAGTCTACCATACTATGGATAATTGTGCCAAATCCAACTAGTACAAATAGAACATAAAACATATTTTCTACATTGGTACCAGAAGTTGCGTAAAAAACGACACAGGCCAATACTTCAGCAAGAGCATGGATAAGCGCTAAAACAAAGTTAAAAATCCAGGAAGATTTTGGTTTATCTAGTGTATCTGGGAATTTTTGTAGGTAAAGAGCTCCTAGAGTCCCAAAAAAGATATGGGAAAAAGCTCGAAATACGATAACCATAGGATAGCCAGCCATCAAAAATCCAAAACTAGAGGCTATGATGACAAAAATTGCCATCAAGGGCGACAAGAACATAGCGATAAAAATAGCGATGTGGCTCCCCAAAGTGTAAGAAGCAGGTGGAATGACAATCTTAAAGGGCATAACAATTGGAATCAAAATCGCAATAGCCGTTAAGAGGGCCGTAATTGTCATAAATTGTGTCTTTTTCCGTGTGTTCATAAGAATCTCCTTTTTAACTGTATATACACTAGTATAGTACTATAAACAAGACAATAAAGCAAGGATTTACTTGGGTTTATAGGTCATTTTTAAGTTAATACTCTTCGAAAATCTCTTCAAACCACGTCAGCTTCCATCTGCAACCTCAAAATAGTATTTTGAGCTGACTGCAGCTAGCTTTCTAGTTTGCACTTTGATTTTTATTGAGTATAAATATTGGTAAAAATTTCACTAAAAAATAAAATATACAGAACAAAATCTCCACCTTCAGGTTTGAAAGTGGAGATTGTTTTTATTTTTTCAAAGTCTGTAGTCTTGGAACAATGGCTAAGGTTAGAACTGCGGAAATGACTAATTCAGCAATCGAATTTGTTGAGATAACAGTTGCTAGGAGTTTTTGGATATTACCATCAAAAACATTTCCAAAAAGGTAGAAAATTCCACCAAGTACAAAGACTGTGTTGGTAAGTGAACCAAGGGCACCAGCTAGAATTAGACCAGTCTTGTTTTTCATTAATTTATAGACTAGATAAGGAGTTAAACCAATCAAAATACGTGGGACAATTGCAATGATAGCTGAGTAGATGTTTCCGTTTGGTACAAATGGAGAGAAGAGGTAGCTTGTCGGTAGAATTGTAATTGTGTTAACCGTCAAGCTAAGTAACCCCATCAAAAATCCAAGTGTAACCCCAACGCGTGGACCGTAGATAATGCTGGCAATAATGACAGGAATATGAACGATGGTCGGTTTGATTGGAAATGGAAAAAGGTTAAAGATAAGTGAGCTCAGAAAGTGTATCACGAGCATGGTTGCAAAAAAGATAGCAATGGGTGCAATATTAGAGCGTTTTTTCATCGAGAGTTTCCTTTATTCTTTCTAAAATAATTGTGAGGTCGGCTAAAGCTCCTCGTCCGTGGTCTCCACAAGCTAGTAGGGCTTCCTTTGGAGCAATCAGCTGATAGCCGTAGTTTTCTAATGTTTTCAGATTAGCCTGAGTTGCTGGATGGTCATACATTTTTGTATTCATAGCTGGTGCGATGAGTTTGGGAATATGACTTGGCAAGGCTAGAGCCATACAAGTTACCATGTTGTCAGCAAAGCCGTGGGCTAGTTTTGCAATAGTGTTAGCTGTTGCAGGGGCCACGATAAATAAATCTGCTTTTTTTCCAAGTTCGATATGATTGACTTGATCAGGATATGGTTCCTTCATGACATCTAAGTGGACGTAATTCTGTGAGAGTACCTGTAGTGTCAAAGGTTGGATAAACTCTGTAGCAGCCTGAGTCATTAAGACAGTGACTTGATGACCTTGTTTTTTTAGAGAACTGACTAAACCTGCCGACTTGTAAGAGGCGATTGAGCCCGTTACAGCCAAGAGAATATGTGTCATAGCTTTCCTTTCTATGAATGATAGACTTTAATTTTTTCAAGGAGGAGTTTTGCAATTTCTTCTTTAGTCTGGACTGTTTGAAGCTGATCTTTCTCAACAAAGATTGCTCGATGTTGATTTGCTGAAATTTGAGTCAGGTCATTCGCAATGATTAAGTCAGCTTGGTTCCTGATAAGACTTTTTCTAGCAATGTCAACCAGATAGTCTTCGTTAACATCAACCAGCAGTTTGAAACCAATCAGATGAATAGCAGGATTCCACTCCTTGACTAGAGAGATGATTTTGGGTGTCTTTTTTAGGAACAAAACCTGAACCTCGTCAGTTGAAGAAATCTTAGTCTGATGATTCTGCTTGTTTAAAAATTCTTCTAGATTGGAGCTAGCCTGAACCTCCTCAAGCCCCGTCATATAAACAGGAGTGTAGTCAGAAACCGCCATTGAGTGAATCAAAACCTGATAGTCCTGAACACGTTCTTGCATTTCCAGTAGAAAGTCCTTGGTATTGTTAACTTCTCGAATGCTTAGGTTGGGATGGGCTTCTGGCTTCACGGCTCGTTTTGTTGTTATCAAACAAACTTCATGCCCTGCAGCAAGCAAGGTTTCTGTGATGATTCTCCCCAAACGACCTGTAGAATGGTTAGTGATAGAGCGGACGCTATCGATAGCTTCACTGGTACCGCCCGAAGTAACTAAAATTTTCATAACACTATTGTACACAAAAATAAACGGTAAGTAAAATGAAAGCGATAAAAATTTGGTAAAAGGAAAGAATATAGTTTCAAACTATAAAGCCATATAAAATTTAAGAAAGGACTCTAAAAACCTTAAAAATAGGGATATTTACGAACGTTTAGAGAGTTTTAGGATGTTAAAAATCTTGTTTTGTGTTATAATGAATTATCATATAAGAGGTTAGAGGAGTTTTGAATGAAAACAGATATTGAAATCGCACAGAGTATTGAGTTGAAGCCAATCGTTGATGTTGTAGAGAAACTGGGTATTTCTTACGACGATTTGGAGTTGTACGGAAAGTACAAGGCTAAGCTCAGCTTTGATAAAATTCGTGCAGTTGAGAGCAATCCAGTTGGGAAATTGATCTTGGTTACTGCCATCAACCCAACGCCTGCAGGTGAAGGAAAATCAACCATTACCATTGGTCTTGCAGATGCCTTAAACAAAATCGGCAAGAAAACCATGATCGCTATCCGCGAACCATCTCTTGGTCCAGTAATGGGGATTAAGGGTGGTGCAGCTGGTGGTGGTTATGCCCAAGTTCTGCCAATGGAAGACATCAACCTCCACTTTACAGGGGACATGCATGCCATTACAACTGCCAACAATGCGCTTTCTGCCTTGATTGACAACCACTTGCACCAAGGGAATGAGATGGGAATTGACCAACGTCGTATCCTTTGGAAACGTGTTGTGGACTTGAACGACCGTGCTCTTCGCCATGTGACCGTTGGACTTGGTGGCCCTCTAAATGGTATTCCACGTGAGGATGGCTTTGATATTACAGTTGCTTCCGAAATCATGGCAATTCTTTGCTTGGCAACAGACATCGAGGACTTGAAACGCCGTTTGGCTAATATCATTATCGGTTATCGCTATGACCGAACACCTGTTTCTGTAGGTGATTTGCAGGTTGAAGGTGCCTTAGCATTGATTTTGAAGGATGCTATTAAGCCAAACTTGGTTCAGACAATTTACGGTACACCTGCCTTTGTACACGGTGGTCCATTTGCCAATATTGCTCACGGATGTAACTCTGTCTTGGCAACTACAACAGCTCTTCACTTGGCTGATTACACAGTTACTGAAGCTGGTTTTGGTGCAGACCTTGGTGCTGAGAAATTCCTTGATATTAAGACACCAAACTTGCCAACATCTCCAGATGCAGTTGTCATTGTCGCAACCCTTCGTGCCCTTAAGATGAATGGTGGTGTGGCTAAAGACGCTTTGACAGAAGAAAATGTGGAGGCAGTTCGTGCCGGTTTTGTTAACTTGAAACGCCACGTTGAAAATATCCGTAAATTTGGTATTCCAGCAGTTGTTGCGATTAACGAATTTGTATCTGATACAGAAGCTGAAATTGCAGCCTTGAAAGAACTTTGTGCCTCAATCGATGTACCAGTTGAGTTGGCAAGTGTCTGGGCTGATGGTGCAGAAGGTGGAGTAACTCTTGCTGAAACGGTTGTCAAGACCATCGCTGAAAACCCAGCTAACTACAAACGTTTGTATGATAATGACCTTTCTGTCCAAGAAAAGATTGAAAAGATTGTTACTGAAATTTACCGTGGTAGCAAAGTAAACTTTGAGAAGAAAGCTCAAACGCAAATCGCTCAAATTGTTCAAAATGGTTGGGACAAATTGCCAATCTGTATGGCTAAAACTCAATACAGTTTCTCAGATAATCCAAATGCACTTGGAGCACCTGAAAACTTTGAAATTACCATTCGTGAGTTGGTACCCAAATTAGGTGCAGGCTTCATCGTTGCATTAACTGGCGATGTCATGACCATGCCAGGACTTCCAAAACGACCAGCAGCTCTCAATATGGATGTTGAAAGTGACGGAACTGTCCTAGGTTTGTTCTAGTATATTGTAATTGACTTTATACTCTTTGAAAATCTCTTCAAACCACGTCAGCTTCACCTTGCCGTACTCAAGTACAGCCTGCGGCTAGCTTCCTAGTTTGCACTTCGATTTTCATTGAGTAAAAAATGAGTTTGGAAATACTATCCAAGCTCATTTTTTATCTAGATACAAGAAGTTGCCTTCTACACGTAACCAGTCTAGGCAAAGATATTTTCCCTGATTTCTGATATAATAGAAATATTGACTTCAAGAGTAAGGAAGAGAAGATGAACGCATTATTAAATGGAATGAACGACCGTCAGGCTGAGGCGGTGCAAACGACAGAAGGTCCCTTGTTAATCATGGCAGGGGCTGGTTCTGGAAAGACCCGAGTTTTGACCCACCGTATTGCTTATTTGATTGATGAAAAGATGGTCAATCCTTGGAATATCTTGGCCATTACCTTTACTAATAAGGCTGCGCGTGAGATGAAAGAGCGTGCTTATAACCTTAATCCAGCCACTCAGGACTGTCTGATTGCTACCTTCCACTCCATGTGTGTGCGTATTTTGCGTCGTGATGCGGATCATATTGGCTACAACCGTAATTTTACTATTGTGGATCCTGGTGAACAGCGAACTCTCATGAAACGCATTCTCAAGCAGTTGAACTTGGATCCGAAAAAATGGAATGAACGAACTATTTTGGGGACTATTTCCAATGCTAAGAATGATTTGATTGATGATGTTGCCTATGCTGCCCAAGCTGGTGATATGTATACGCAAATCGTGGCCCAGTGTTACACTGCTTACCAAAAAGAACTGCGTCAGTCGGAGTCGGTTGACTTTGATGATTTGATTATGCTGACCTTGCGTCTCTTTGATCAAAATCCTGATGTTTTGACTTACTATCAGCAGAAGTTTCAATACATCCATGTTGATGAGTACCAAGATACCAACCATGCCCAGTACCAATTGGTCAAACTATTAGCTTCCCGTTTTAAAAATATCTGTGTTGTTGGGGATGCGGATCAGTCTATCTACGGTTGGCGTGGTGCTGACATGCAGAATATCTTGGATTTCGAGAAAGATTATCCCCAAGCCAGGGTTGTTTTGCTGGAGGAGAATTACCGTTCAACTAAAACTATTCTCCAAGCGGCCAACGAGGTTATTAAAAACAATAAAAATCGCCGTCCTAAGAATCTCTGGACTCAAAACGCTGATGGGGAACAAATTGTTTACTATCGTGCCAATGATGAGCTAGATGAGGCTGTATTTGTAGCCAGAACTATCGATGAACTGGGTCGCAACCAAAACTTCCTTCACAAGGATTTTGCAGTTCTTTATCGTACTAATGCGCAGTCCCGTACTATTGAGGAAGCCTTGCTCAAGTCAAATATTCCTTATACCATGGTTGGTGGAACAAAGTTCTACAGCCGTAAGGAAATTCGTGACATTATCGCTTACCTCAACCTCATTGCGAATTTGAGTGACAATATCAGTTTTGAGCGTATTATCAACGAGCCGAAACGTGGAATTGGCCCAGGCACTGTTGAGAAAATCCGTGATTTTGCGAATATGCAAGATATGTCTATGCTGGATGCTTCAGCAAATATCATGTTATCTGGTATCAAGGGTAAAGTAGCCCAGTCTATCTGGGATTTTGCCAATATGATTCTAGATTTACGAGAGCAGCTAGATCAATTAAATATTACAGAGTTGGTTGAGGCCGTCCTAGAAAAAACAGGTTACGTCGATATTCTAAATACTCAAGCGACTTTAGAAAGCAAGGCTAGGGTTGAAAATATTGAAGAGTTCCTTTCTGTGACGAAAAACTTTGATGACACATCTGATGGGCCAGAAGAAGAAACTGGTTTGGACAAACTAAGTCGTTTCTTAAATGACCTGGCCTTGATTGCTGATACAGATTCAGGTAGTCAGGAGACATCAGAAGTTACCCTAATGACCCTGCATGCTGCCAAAGGTCTCGAGTTTCCAGTTGTCTTTTTGATTGGGATGGAAGAAAATGTCTTTCCGCTTAGCCGTGCAGCTGAAGATCAAGATGAATTAGAAGAAGAACGCCGTCTGGCCTATGTAGGAATTACGCGTGCAGAGAAAATTCTCTATCTGACCAATGCCAACTCGCGTCTGCTTTTCGGTCGCACCAACTACAACCGTCCTACTCGATTTATTAACGAAATCAGTTCAGACTTGCTTGAGTATCAAGGTCTGGCTCGTCCTTCAAATTCAAGCTTTAAGGCATCTTATAGCAGTGGTGGTCTTGCCTTTGGTCAAGGTATGAGTCTTGCCCAGGCTCTTCAAGACCGTAAACGCAGTGCTGCCCTAAAATCTATCCAGTCAAGCGGTCTTCCGTTTGGTCAATTTACAGCTGGAGCAAAATCAGGGTCTAGCGAGGCAAATTGGTCCATTGGTGACATTGCTCTCCACAAGAAATGGGGAGAGGGAACTGTTCTGGAAGTTTCAGGAAGCGGTGCTACGCAGGAATTAAAAATCAATTTCCCAGAAGTAGGTTTGAAAAAACTTTTAGCTAGTGTAGCCCCAATTGAGAAAAAAATATAATTTTCCATCCTTCTCACGAATAATAAAGTGAGGAGGATTTTTATGTACAGTATTTCATTTCAAGAAGATTCACTATTACCAAGAGAAAGGCTGGCAAAAGAAGGGGTTGAAGCGCTCAGTAATCAAGAGTTGCTAGCTATTTTACTCAGGACAGGAACACGTCAAGCCAGCGTTTTTGAAATTGCCCAGAAAGTCTTGAACAATCTTTCAAGCCTAACAGATTTGAAAAAAATGACCCTGCAGGAATTGCAGAGTCTGTCTGGTATCGGCCGTGTTAAGGCAATAGAATTACAAGCTATGATCGAACTGGGCCATCGTATTCATAAACATGAGACTCTTGAGATGGAAAGTATTCTCAGCAGTCAAAAGTTGGCCAAGAAGATGCAGCAGGAGTTGGGACATAAAAAACAAGAGCACCTGGTGGCGCTCTATCTCAATACTCAAAATCAAATCATCCATCAACAGACCATTTTTATCGGCTCAGCTACCCGCAGTATTGCTGAACCACGTGAGATTCTTCACTATGCTATCAAGCATATGGCGACTTCACTCATTTTGGTCCACAATCATCCTTCAGGAGCGGTAGCGCCTAGCCGAAATGATGATCATGTGACTAAACTTGTAAAAGAAGCCTGCGAACTGATGGGGATTGTTCTCTTGGACCATTTGATTGTCTCTCATTCTAATTACTTTAGTTATCGTGAAAAGACGGATTTAATCTAAAGTTCATTAACAACATAGTCAAAGAGGTTTTTATCTTTGGGACGATTTTCAAATAGAAATTCTGGGTGCCATTGGACACCGAGAAAGGAGAAATCATCCGTACTCATGACAGCTTCAATGATACCATCTTTAGGGTCATGAGCCACAATCTTTAAATTTGGTGCTAAATCCTTGATGCTCTGATGGTGGAAGGAGTTGATATGGGAAATTTCTCCATAGATTTCTCGAAGAACAGTATCAGGTTCTGTTACCAAGCGTTGAGTTGTGTACTCGGCGGAACAATCCTGCCAATGGTCTTCGATATCTTGGTACAGAGTTCCCCCCATGGCAACGTTAAATAGTTGAGTTCCACGGCAGACAGAAAAAATTGGCTTTTTCTGTTTAATAGCTTCCTTGATGAGGGCCAGTTCAAAGATATCCCTTTGAAGGTGATAGTCATCGCTATCGATGGTTTTTGGTTCACCATAGAATTTTGGATCAACATTTTGCCCACCTGTCAAGATGAGCTTGTCAATAATACTGATATAGTGGCAGGCCATTTCTTGATCACCAATCGGTAGGATGATGGGAATCCCTCCAGCGTCTTTAACGCCTTCAACAAAGCCTTTTGCTGCGTAGCTCATCATGATATCATCATCTGGATGAGCTTTTTCGTTTCCTGTAATCCCAATAACTGGTTTTTTCATAAAATGATTTTCTCTTTCTAATCCTCTTTTCTCATGAAGTAGAGGAGGGTTTGGAGTTCACTTGTCAAATCGACATACTGAACGACCACGTCTTTTGGTAAATGCAGATGGACTGGTGAAAAACTGAGAATTCCTTTCACGCCAGCATCTACCAAGAGATTGGCAACCTCTTGTGACTTGACGCTGGGAACTGTCAGGATAGCAGTCTTCACATCAGCATCCTTGATTTTATCCTTGATTTGTGAAATTCCGTAAATAGGAATCCCATCAGGAGTTTGGGTACCGACTTCAGGATGGTCATCTAGGTCAAAGGCCATGATAATCTTCATCTTGTTGCGCTCATGGAAGCGGTAGTGGAGAAGGGCATGGCCCATATTTCCAATACCTACCAGCATGACATTGGTGATCGAGTTATCATTAAGTAAATCGGCAAAAAATGTCATCAGTTTTTTGACATCGTAGCCAAATCCACGCCGACCTAGTTCACCAAAATAGGAAAAATCACGACGTACGGTCGCGGAATCAATACCGATAGCCTCTGCAATTTGCTTAGAGTTGGCACGTTCAATCTTTTCTGCATGAAATCTCTTAAAAATTCGATAGTAGAGAGAGAGTCTTTTCGCTGTAGCTTTTGGAATAGCAGACTGTTTATCTTTCACAAAATCACAACCTTTCTATTCTTCTATTTTATAGAAACATTGTGAAAAAATCAACAAAAACAAGAAAAAACTAAGAAAAATCTTAGTTTTGATGTAAAAAATCTGCATGTGATAGAAAACGATAGAGGTCTCCGACCAGTCCTTGGTAAACTTCCCGCCCTTTAAAGGTCAAAGAAGTTACATAAAGTGTATCTGGCAGAGTCACACATCCTGACAGAGCAAGCATGAGAGCCTCGTAATCCTCATACTTGAGAGTCCGCTCTACATGATAGCTGTCCTTATAGGTCAGTTCAAACATTTTGGCTCTATCTTTCCGATTTTGTAAAGACACCACGTTCTACCAAGCTCTCCATGAGGAAGTAGAATTTTTCCTGATGAATGTGGTGGTCTTCTGATTTGAAAATATCAACTAGACGTAGCCCAAACTTGTCAGTGATATTGATTTTAGCACCTGTAAGTTCCTTGTTAATGATGATTTTGAGTTGGAATCCCTCACCGCTGTTCGGAACTTTTTCCAAAAGGCGAGTCAATTCATAGTTACCAACCTTAGTCTCAAAAAAGGTGTTGTCCTTGAGGGTAAATTTTTTCACAGAAGGGCTAAGAGTGTAGTCGTAACGACAATTTTTTAACTGAATGGTTTTTTCAAATGCCATATGGCTAACCTCCGATAATTTCTTTTAAGGTTTTTGCGAGGGTATGTAGGTCTTCAACAGTATTTTGTGGCGACAAACTGATACGAACGGATTCCTTCAAGCGTTCTGAATTTGCTCCGTATATGGCCTCAAGAACATGGCTGGATTGGACAATGCCTGCAGTACAGGCTGAGCCAGTAGAGATAGAAATTCCAGCCAAATCTAGACGGAGGAGTAAGAGGTCATTTTTCTGACCGGGAAATCCAATATTGAGGACATAAGGGAGATGATGTTCTCCTCTATTCAAGTAATATTGAATGCACTCTAGCTCTGCCAGAAAGGCGGTTTCTAGCTTTTGCACATGTTGAAAATGTTCTTCTTGCTTTTCTAAACTTTCTTTTAGGGCTGCAACCATGCCTACGATGGCAGCCAGATTTTCAGTTCCTGCACGTTTTTTCTGTTCTTGGTCTCCGCCATGTAGATAGGAATCAAAGTCCATGCTAGATGCGTAGAGAAAACCGATTCCCTTAGGACCATGGAATTTATGGGCAGAAGCAGTGAGAAAATCAATGCCCAATTCTTCTGGGTGAATAGGGAGTTTGCCAATAGCCTGAACTGCATCGACATGATAGGCAGCAGGGTGTTGCTTGAGTATTTGGCCAATTTCAGCAATGGGAAGTAGGTTTCCTGTCTCATTATTAGCAAACATGGTAGAAACCAAAATCGTATCGTCACGTAAAGCCTTTTGAATTTGTTGGGCTGTGATTTCTTGATTTTCTGGCTGGATAATGGTTGCTTCAAACCCAAAGTGTTGAACCAAGTAATCAATGGTTTCAAGGACAGCATGGTGCTCAATAGCAGTTGTGATGATATGTTTTCCTTGCTCTTGGTGACGAAGGCAGTAGCCAATGATAGCAGTATTGTTGCCTTCTGTCCCACCAGAAGTGAAAAAGATATGTTGAGGTTTTGTCCCCAGTAACTGAGCTAGCTCCTGACGGGCTTCTCGCAAGAGTTTACCAGCTTGACGACCATGACCATGAATACTAGAAGGATTTCCATAGGTTTCTTGCATAACCTCGGTCATAGCTGAAATAGCAACTGCTGACATAGGAGTCGTTGCAGCATTGTCCAAATAAATCAAAGAATCACCTTATTTCTTTTTGTTGTAGGCAAAGAGTGGGCTGACTGGTTTTCTTTCGTGGATACGGACGATGGCATCACCAATTAACTCACTAGCAGTGATGTAGCATACGTTTTTAGGAGTTTTTTCTTTTGTTGCTACTGAATCAGTCACAAGAATTTCTTTAATCTTAGTATTGTCAAGAAGTTCAGCAGCTCCTTCGACGAAGAGACCGTGGCTAGAAACAGCATAAATTTCTGTAGCCCCTTCACGTTCAACGATTTTAGCAGCTTCAGAGAAGGTACGTCCTGTATTTAAAATGTCATCAATCAAGATGGCTTTTTTACCTTCAACATCACCGATGATATAGCCTTCGTTGCGAGTTGCATCGTCTTGAGGGTAGTCGATAATGGCGATAGGAGCATCAAGATATTCAGCCAGGCTACGAGCACGTTTTACCCCTGAATTTTTAGGGCTAACGACAACAACATCGGAACCTCTTAATCCTTTATCACAGTAGTGTTTAGCAAAGAGAGGAACAGTGTAAAGATTATCTACAGGAATATCAAAGAAACCTTGTACTTGAACTGCATGTAGGTCGAGGGTAAGGACACGATCTACACCAGCTTTAACCAGCATGTTAGCAACTAGTTTAGCTGTTAGTGGTTCTCTAGATGATGCAATTCTATCTTGGCGTGCATAGCCAAAATACGGAAGGACAACGTTGATACTGTGAGCACTTGCACGCACACAAGCATCAACCATAATTAATAATTCCATTAGGTGGTTGTTAACAGGAAAGCTTGTAGATTGGATGATGTATACATCATAACCACGGACACTCTCTTCGATATTCACTTGAATCTCTCCGTCAGAAAATTGACGTGATGACAGTTTTCCAAGTGGGACACCAACAGCTTGAGCAATTTTTTGTGCAATCTCTTGGTTAGAGTTGAGTGCGAAAAGTTTCATATTTTTTCTATCTGACATTATAGACCGTCCTCTGTAAACTTTATGGAGCCAAGCCATATGCTTTAGCATATATTGACTTGGATTCGAATATTTTTATCTTTTCTATTTTACCAAAAAATAGAGATTATTTCAGCTATTTTTTATGCTTTTGACAAATCGAACCAATTTTGAAGGGGCTTTTTGGTAGGAAATCTGATTTTTCTCTAAAAATTGTTGGAAATCCTGTTTGCCTTGCTCGTGATTTTCCACTTCAAGCTCCAATTCGTAATCTATCCTATCAAAGTATTGACTCTCATCCAGCGCCATGAGACCAATAGCTGTCTTCATTTCATAGCGAAGCGTTGTGAGACAACCAAGCACCTGCCATTTCTTACTTTGGATACCATGTTTAGCCAATTCATCAAAAATCAGCCCCTGAGGTAGTTCTTCCTTGCTCAGATAGTTCTCAGCATCTTTTAGTTGCAATTTTTGGTTGTATTCCATGTTTCCAACACTTTGTGGGACTTTGAGTGTCAATTCTGCCCAGTCTTCAAAGGTTCGAATGCGCATAGCAACTTTCTTTTCTCGCAGTTCAAAATCAGGTGTGTCGATGTAGTAATTTTTTTGAAGAACAGGAGTGACACCTGTGAATTGGTCTTTTAGACGATTGTATTCATCTTTTTTCAAGAGTGTTTTCAATTCAATTTCTAAATGTTTCATTTTTCTTACCTTTTCTTTATCGTTGAAAGCGGATTTATGGTATAATAAGTATTGTATTTATTGTATATGAATCTGGAGAAAAAATCAAAGATATTTTTGAAGGATAATATGAGAACAAGGGAGAATATATGACCTTAGAATGGGAAGAATTTCTAGATCCTTACATTCAAGCTGTTGGTGAGTTAAAGATTAAACTACGTGGTATTCGGAAGCAATATCGTAAGCAAAATAAGCATTCTCCGATTGAGTTTGTGACTGGTCGAGTCAAGCCAATTGAGAGTATCAAGGAGAAAATGGCTCGTCGTGGCATTACTTATGCGACCTTGGAACACGATTTACAGGATATTGCTGGTTTGCGTGTGATGGTTCAGTTTGTAGATGACGTCAAGGAAGTAGTGGAGATTTTGCGCAAGCGTCAGGATATGCGGATCATACAGGAGCGAGATTACATTACTCATCGAAAGGCTTCAGGCTACCGTTCCTATCATGTGGTAGTAGAATATATGGTTGACACCATCAATGGATCCAAGACCATTTTAGCAGAAATTCAAATTCGTACTTTGGCCATGAATTTCTGGGCAACAATAGAACATTCTCTCAACTACAAGTACCAAGGGGATTTCCCAGAGGAGATTAAGAAGCGACTGGAAATTACTGCCAAAATTGCCCATCAGTTGGATGAAGAAATGGGTAAAATTCGTGATGATATCCAGGAAGCCCAGGCTCTTTTTGATCCTTTGAGTAGAAAATTAAATGACGGTGTAGGAAACAGTGACGATACAGATGAAGAATACAGGTAAACGAATTGACCTGATAGCAAATAGAAAACCGCAGAGTCAAAGGGTTTTGTATGAATTGCGAGATCGTTTGAAGAGAAATCAGTTTATACTCAATGATACCAGTCCGGACATTGTCATCTCCATTGGTGGGGACGGTATGCTCTTGTCGGCCTTTCATAAGTATGAAAACCAGCTTGACAAGGTCCGCTTCATTGGTGTTCACACTGGACATTTGGGCTTCTATACGGACTACCGTGATTTTGAGTTGGACAAGCTAGTGACTAATTTGCAGCTAGATACTGGGGCAAAGGTATCATACCCTGTTCTGAATGTGAAGGTCTTTCTTGAAAATGGTGAAGTTAAGATTTTCAGAGCATTAAATGAAGCCAGTATCCGCAGGTCTGATCGAACTATGGTGGCGGATGTTGTGATTAACGGTGTCCACTTTGAACGTTTTCGTGGAGATGGGCTAACAGTTTCGACACCGACTGGTAGCACAGCCTATAACAAGTCGCTTGGTGGAGCTGTTTTACACCCAACCATTGAAGCTTTGCAATTAACGGAAATTGCTAGCCTTAACAATCGTGTTTATCGAACGCTGGGTTCGTCCATTATTGTTCCAAAGAAGGATAAGATTGAACTTATTCCAACAAGAAACGATTACCATACTATTTCGATTGACAATAGCGTTTATTCTTTCCGCAATATTGAGCGTATTGAGTATCAAATCGACCATCATAAGATTCACTTTGTCGCCTCACCTAGCCATACCAGTTTTTGGAATCGTGTTAAGGACGCTTTTATTGGCGAGGTGGACGAATGAGGTTTGAATTTATCGCAGATGAACATGTCAAGGTTAAGACCTTCTTAAAAAAGCACGAGGTTTCGAAGGGACTTCTGGCCAAGATTAAATTTCGAGGTGGGGCTATTCTGGTCAATGACCAACCGCAAAATGCGACGTATCTATTGGATATTGGAGACCGAGTTATCATTGATATTCCTGCTGAGGAAGGCTTTGAAACTCTAGAAGCTATCGAGTACCCACTGGATATTTTCTATGAGGATGACCATTTTCTAGTCTTGAATAAACCCTATGGAGTGGCTTCTATTCCTAGTGTTAATCACTCTAATACAATTGCCAATTTTATCAAGGGTTACTACGTCAAGCAAAATTACGAAAATCAGCAGGTTCACATTGTAACCAGGCTTGATAGAGATACTTCTGGCTTGATGCTCTTTGCCAAGCACGGCTATGCCCATGCACGACTAGACAAGCAGTTGCAGAAAAAATCTATCGAGAAACGCTACTTTGCTTTGGTTAAAGGTGAAGGATACTTGGAGTCAGAGGGGGAAATTATTGCCCCGATTGCGCGTGATGAAGACTCCATTATTACCAGACGTGTAGCTAAAGGTGGAAAGTATGCTCATACTTCTTACAGTATTGTAGCTTCTTATGGAAATATTCACTTGGTCTATATTCGCCTGCACACTGGGCGAACCCACCAAATCCGAGTCCACTTTTCTCATATTGGTTTTCCTTTGTTGGGAGATGACTTGTACGGTGGTAGTCTAGATGATGGAATTCAGCGCCAAGCCCTACATTGCCATTACCTATCCTTTTATCATCCTTTTCTAGAGCAAGACTTGCAGTTAGAAAGTCCCTTGCCGGATGATTTCAGTAACCTTATTACCCAGTTATCAACTAATACTCTATAAAAACTGTTTCAGAGTATAATTATTATCTTAAAGGAGAAAACTCATGGAAGTTTTTGAAAGTCTCAAAGCCAACCTGGTTGGTAAAAATGCTCGTATCGTTCTCCCTGAAGGGGAAGAACCTCGTATTCTTCAAGCAACTAAACGCCTGGTAAAAGAAACAGAAGTGATTCCTGTTTTGCTTGGAAATCCTGAAAAAATTAAAATTTATCTTGAAATCGAAGGCATCGAGGATGGTTATGAAGTCATCGACCCTCAACACTACGATAAATTTGAAGAAATGGTTGCTGCCTTGGTAGAACGTCGTAAGGGTAAAATGTCTGAAGAAGATGCACGCAAGGTTTTGGTTGAAGATGTCAACTATTTTGGTGTTATGTTGGTTTACTTAGGATTGGTTGATGGAATGGTGTCAGGAGCGATTCACTCAACAGCTTCAACAGTTCGTCCAGCCCTTCAAATCATCAAAACTCGCCCAAATGTAACTCGTACTTCAGGTGCCTTCCTCATGGTTCGTGGTACGGAGCGTTACCTGTTTGGAGACTGTGCCATCAACATTAATCCAGACGCAGAAGCTTTGGCTGAGATTGCCATTAACTCAGCAATCACAGCTAAAATGTTTGGAATCGAGCCTAAAATTGCTATGCTAAGCTATTCTACTAAAGGTTCAGGATTTGGAGAAAGCGTTGATAAGGTTGTTGAAGCAACTAAAATTGCTCATGACTTGCGCCCTGACCTTGAAATCGATGGTGAGTTGCAATTTGATGCGGCCTTTGTTCCTGAAACTGCAGCTTTGAAAGCTCCTGGAAGTACAGTAGCTGGTCAAGCAAATGTCTTCATCTTCCCAGGTATCGAGGCAGGAAATATCGGCTACAAGATGGCTGAACGTCTTGGGGGTTTTGCAGCTGTTGGTCCTGTTTTGCAAGGTTTGAACAAGCCAGTTAACGACCTTTCTCGTGGATGTAATGCAGATGATGTTTACAAGTTGACCCTTATCACAGCAGCTCAAGCAGTTCATAAATAAGATTTAGTCCTCTTTCCTTTGGGAAGAGGCTTTTTAATACTAGGAAAAGGACAGTTAGAGTCTTCTGTGTTATACTAGAGATATGTTAGATTTGAAAGAATATGGTATCGTTATGTGGGCGGAGGAGAAGATCATTTCTTTCCGTGAAAAACTTCTTGACTGGTATGATGAAAACAAAAGAGATTTACCCTGGCGTAGAAGTAAAAATCCTTATCATATCTGGGTCTCGGAAATTATGCTCCAGCAGACTAGGGTGGATACGGTTATTCCTTATTACGAACGATTCTTGGACTGGTTTCCAACAGTGGAAAGTTTGGCAACTGCCCCTGAAGAGCGTTTGTTGAAGGCTTGGGAAGGTTTGGGTTATTATTCTCGAGTACGCAATATGCAGGCTGCAGCCCAGCAGATTATGACAGACTTTGGTGGTCAATTTCCAAACACCTATGAAGGAATTTCCAGCTTGAAAGGGATTGGTCCTTACACAGCAGGAGCTATTTCCAGTATTGCTTTTAACTTGCCTGAGCCGGCTGTAGATGGTAATGTCATGCGAGTGCTGGCACGTCTATTTGAAGTCAACTACGATATTGGGATTCCAAGTAATCGTAAAATTTTTCAGGCAATGATGGAAATCCTGATTGACCCAGCACGGCCAGGTGACTTTAACCAAGCCTTGATGGACTTGGGTTCGGATATTGAGTCTCCTGTAAATCCCAGACCAGAAGAAAGTCCAGTTAAGGACTTTAGTGCGGCATATCAGCATGGCACAATGGACCGTTATCCAATCAAGGCTCCCAAGAAAAAGCCTGTCCCTATTTATCTTAAAGCCTTGGTGGTCAAAAATACACAGGGACAATTTTTACTTGAAAAAAATGAAAGTGAAAAGCTATTGGCAGGTTTTTGGCATTTCCCACTGGTAGAAGTAGATGACTTTTCGCAAGAGGAGCAGTTTGATCTCTTTCATCAGGTTACAGAAGACAATGTGAACTTTGGTCCCAGTCCAGAAGAGAGTTTTCAGCAGGACTATGACTTAGATGTTGATTGGTTTGATACTTATTTTGAGATGGTAAAACATGTCTTTAGCCATCGCAAGTGGCATGTACAGATTGTAGCAGGTCAGGTGAGTGACTTTCATAACTTTTCCGATAGGGAAGTTCGCTGGCTTTCACCAGAAGAGTTCAAGGATGTTCCACTTGCCAAACCCCAACAAAAAATCTGGCAGGCTTATGCACAAGCCAACTTAGACAGTAGCAAAGACTAGCTATTGTGTCTTCTTTTTATTTTTTTGGTATAATAGTAGAGAAAAAGGTGAACAAATGAAAAAAATATTAATTGTAGATGATGAAAAACCAATCTCGGATATTATCAAGTTTAATATGACCAAGGAAGGTTACGAGGTTGTAACTGCTTTTAATGGTCGTGAAGCGCTAGAGCAATATGAAGCAGAGCAACCAGATATTATTATTCTGGATTTGATGCTTCCAGAAATCGATGGTTTAGAAGTTGCTAAGACTATTCGCAAGACGAGTAGTGTGCCTATTATCATGCTGTCGGCTAAAGATAGTGAGTTTGATAAGGTTATCGGTTTAGAGCTTGGAGCGGATGACTATGTGACAAAACCCTTCTCAAATCGTGAGTTGCAGGCGCGTGTTAAAGCTCTTCTTCGTCGCACGGACTTGGCTTCTGTAGACAATCAAGAGTCAGATGAAAAGAAAACCCAACCCTTACAAATTGGGGACTTGGAGATTGTGCCAGATGCTTATGTAGCTAAAAAATACGGTGAAGAATTAGACTTAACCCACCGTGAATTTGAACTCTTGTACCACTTGGCATCTCATATTGGTCAAGTGATTACGCGTGAACACTTGCTTGAAACGGTCTGGGGTTATGATTATTTCGGAGATGTTCGGACTGTTGACGTAACTATCAGACGTTTGCGTGAGAAGATTGAAGATACACCTAGTCGTCCAGAGTATATCTTAACACGTCGTGGTGTTGGTTATTATATGAGAAATAATGATTGAATTGATTAGAAAAAATATTCTTACTAGTGATTTTATCTTCATTTTAATTTTATTGGGTTTTATCTTGATTGTTACCTTGCTTTTGCTAGAAAATCGGCGAGATAATATTCGGTTGAAGCAAATTAATCAAAAAGTCAAAGATTTGATTGCAGGAGATTATTCTCAGGTATTGGATATGCAGGGAAGCTCTGAAATCACTAATATTACCAATAATCTCAATGATTTATCAGAAGTAATTCGCTTGACCCAAGAAAATCTGGAACAAGAGAGTAAACGATTGCACAGTATCCTCTCATACATGACAGACGGAGTCCTTGCGACCAATCGTCGTGGCAAGATTACTATGATTAATGACATGGCTAAGAAACAGCTAGGTGTTCAGAAAGAAGAGGTTCTCAATAAAAGTATTCTAGAATTGCTTAAGATTGAAGATGAGTATGAACTTCGTGATTTGATTACCCAAGTTCCTGAGCTTATGATTGATTCTCAGGATGCCAATGGTGAGTATTTGAGCCTTCGTGTACGTTTTGCCTTGGTCCGTCGTGAGTCTGGCTTTATCTCAGGTTTGGTTGCTGTTTTGCATGATACGACGGAGCAGGAGAAGGAAGAACGGGAACGGAGACTCTTTGTTTCTAATGTTAGTCATGAGTTACGAACTCCTTTGACTAGCGTAAAATCCTATCTTGAAGCTTTGGATGAGGGGGCCTTGTCAGAACCTGTCGCGCCAGACTTTATTAAGGTGTCTCTAGATGAAACCAACCGTATGATGAGGATGGTGACGGATCTCCTCCATCTTTCACGTATTGATAATGCAACCAGTCACCTAGATGTGGAATTGATCAATTTCACTGCCTTTATTACCTTTATCCTCAACCGTTTTGATCAGATAAGAGGGCAGGACGAAGAGAAGAAATACGAACTGGTGAGAGATTACCCCATTACCTCAGTTTGGATAGAGATTGATACAGATAAGATGACACAGGTGATTGATAATATTCTTAACAATGCAATCAAGTATTCTCCAGATGGTGGGAAAATCACAGTGACCATGAAGACAACTGATGATCAGATGATTTTATCCATTTCAGACCAAGGATTGGGGATACCAAAGCAAGACTTACCACGTATCTTTGACCGTTTTTATCGTGTGGATCGTGCTAGAAGTCGTGCCCAAGGTGGTACTGGTTTAGGACTAGCTATCGCTAAAGAGATTATCAAACAACATAAGGGCTTTATTTGGGCTAAGAGTGAATATGGTAAGGGATCAACCTTTACCATTGTGCTCCCTTATGATAAGGATGCAGTGAAAGAAGAAGTATGGGAGGACGAAATAGAAGACCAGAATGAGTGAAATAGGCTTTAAATACAGTATTTTAGCGTCGGGATCCAGTGGAAATTCCTTTTATCTGGAAACCCCAAAAAAGAAACTTTTAGTGGATGCAGGCTTGTCGGGCAAGAAAATTACCAGCTTACTTGCTGAAATTAATCGCAAGCCAGAAGATTTGGATGCTATCCTGATTACGCATGAACATTCTGACCATATTCATGGAGTAGGTGTTTTAGCTCGCAAGTATGGTATGGATTTGTATGCCAATGAAAAGACCTGGCAGGCTATGGAAAATAGCAAGTATCTTGGCAAGGTGGATTCTTCGCAAAAGCATATCTTTGAAATGGGCAAAACCAAAACCTTTGGAGATATCGACATCGAGAGTTTTGGTGTGAGCCATGATGCAGTCGCACCGCAGTTCTATCGCTTTATGAAGGATGATAAGAGTTTTGTCCTTTTGACAGATACAGGTTATGTTAGTGACCGTATGGCAGGGATTGTCGAGAATGCAGATGGTTATCTTATCGAGTCCAATCATGATGTAGAGATTTTGCGAGCAGGTTCTTACGCTTGGCGACTCAAACAACGAATCCTATCGGATCTGGGTCACCTTTCTAATGAGGACGGTGCTGAGGCCATGATTCGGATGCTAGGAAATCGCACTAAGAAAATCTACCTTGGACATTTATCTAAGGAGAACAATATCAAGGAACTGGCTCACATGACCATGGTCAATCAGCTAGCACAAGCTGATCTGGGAGTTGGAGTAGACTTTAAGGTTTATGATACCTCACCAGATACTGCAACACCATTGACAGATATATAAAAAAGAAGGCGAATGTGCCTTCTTTTTTATATCTTTTACAATCCTGCAAATTCTTTGATTTCTTGTGCTGACATTGAAGAGTCGCAACGGACATTGATTTGTCCATCTGCAATGTGAACGAAGCCTGGTACAGTTGGAATTCCATAGCGTGAGCGGAATGCTTGTAACTCATTGAGTTGGCTTGGCTCTTCACTGTTGATGAAGTAGATGTGAGCTTTAGTTTCAGCTACGACACTTGCCAAGGTACCAGCAAATTTACGGCAGTAAGGGCAAGTTTTGCGACCGATAAAGAAGGTTGCAGTTTCTTTTTTATCAAGAGCTTCTTGCGCACGCGCAACTGTAGTGACTTCAAGGTCTTTGATATTATCTAAAAATTGTTCCATGAGATTACCTCGCTTTCATTGATAAGTCTAGTATGCCATAAAGTTTCTAAAATTGCTTAGATTTGATACGAAAAAAAGATGAGATTGGTTGGTCTCATCTTTTATAGGGGCCTTATTTTACAAAAGCATTGATTTCTGCTTCGATATTAGCAATCTTAGCTTGTGATTCTTCGTTAGTTTCACCTACAACTGCAATGTAGAACTTGATTTTTGGTTCTGTCCCTGAAGGGCGAACGGCAATCCATGAACCGTCAGCAAGTGTGTATTTCAACACATCACTTGGAGGAGTTGTCAAGTTTGTAACAGTGCCGTCAGCAGCAGTAGCAGTTTGAGCTTTGAAGTCTTCTACGACAGTGATAGTTGTTGCATTCCATTCTTTTGGAGCATTGTTACGGAATTTAGCCATAATTGCTTTGATTTGTTCAGCACCATCGACACCTGAAAGGGTAACAGAGATTGTCTTTTCTGCATAGTAGCCGTACTCTTTGTAGATTTCTTCGATACCATCAGCAAGTGTCAAACCGCGTGAACGGTAGTAGGCAGCAAGTTCAGCAACGACTAGAACAGCTTGGATAGCGTCTTTATCACGTACGAATGGTTTAATCAAGTAACCGAAGCTTTCTTCAAATCCCATCATGTAAGTGTGATTGTGTTTTTCTTCGAATTCTTGGATTTTTTCAGCGATGAATTTGAAACCAGTCAAGACGTTGAACATGGTTGCGCCGTAGCTTTCAGCAATCTTCGTTACCAAGTCAGTTGATACGATAGATTTGCAGAGGGCTGCATTTTCAGGAAGAGTTCCAGCATTTTTGTGGGCTTCCAAGATGTATTTAGCCATGATGGCACCGATTTGGTTACCTGAAAGGTTGAGGTAGCTACCATCTTTTTGAAGAACTTCAACACCAACACGGTCAGCATCAGGGTCAGTTGCCACAAGAACATCTGCACCAACTTGACGACCAAGTTCTTCAGCAAGGGCAAAGGCTGCTTGGCTTTCTGGGTTTGGAGATTTGACAGTTGAGAAATCTGGGTCAGCAGTTGCTTGTGCTTCAACAACTTGAACAGAGTCAAATCCTGCTTGGGCAAGAGCACGACGAGCCAACATCTCACCAGTACCATGAAGTGGTGTATAAACAATCTTCATGTCTTTACCGAATTCTTCAATTAAGGCTGGGTTGATGTTAACGTCTTTAACCTCTTTAAGGTATTCTACGTCAACAGCTTCTCCGATAACTTCAATCAAGCCAGAAGCTTTTTCAGCTTCCACATCAGCAACTTCAACTGCAAATGGGTTTTCGATTGCACGAATATATGTAGTCAAAGCGTCTGCATCGTGTGGAGGCATTTGTCCACCGTCTTCACCGTAAACTTTGTAACCGTTAAATGGTGCAGGATTGTGGCTAGCTGTGACCATGATACCTGCGAAACAGTTGAGGTGACGAACTGCAAATGATAGTTCTGGAGTTGGACGAAGGCTTTCAAATACGTAAGATTTGATACCATGTTTAGCAAGAACTGCCGCAGATTCAAAGGCAAACTCAGGTGAGAAGTGACGGCTATCGTAGGCGATTGCTACACCGCGTTCTTTTTCGTTTCCGCCTTTTGACTCAATCAAACGAGCCAATCCTTCAGTAGCTTGGCGAACAACGTAGATGTTGATACGGTTTGTACCAGCGCCAATCAAGCCACGCATACCTGCAGTACCAAATTCAAGATTTGTATAGAAGGCATCTTCCTTAGTTTTTTCGTCCATATTTTCCAAATCTTGACGAAGGTAATCAGGAAGCTCCGCAAAATCAACCCATTTCTGGTAATTTTCTTGGTAAGACATTGAAATTCTCCTTTTTGTAAATTGTTTTAACCGTTCACATTATAGCACTTTTTAGCGTTTTAGTAAAACGGTAGCATAATTTTCAGAAAAGTGGTGTCATATGCCGGTTTATCAAGTCTTGAATGCCTTAGGGAAACATGCTATACTGTTTGTATGATTATTTTACAAGCTAATAAAATTGAACGTTCTTTTGCAGGAGAAGTTCTTTTTGATAATATCACCCTGCAGGTTGATGAACGAGATCGAATTGCTCTTGTTGGGAAAAATGGTGCAGGTAAGTCTACTCTTTTGAAGATTTTAGTTGGAGAAGAGGAGCCAACTAGCGGAGAAATCAATAAGAAAAAAGATATTTCTCTGTCTTACCTAGCCCAAGATAGCCGTTTTGAGTCTGATAATACTATCTACTATGAGATGCTTCATGTCTTTGATGACTTGCGTCGGACGGAGAAACAACTTCGTCAGATGGAGCTAGAGATGGGAGAAAAGTCTGGTGAGGACTTGAATAAGCTGATGTCAGATTACGACCGCTTATCTGAAAATTTTCGTCAGGCAGGTGGCTTTACTTATGAAGCTGATATTCGAGCGATTTTGAATGGATTCAAGTTTGACGAGTCTATGTGGCAGATGAAAATTGCTGAGCTTTCGGGTGGTCAAAATACTCGTTTGGCACTTGCCAAAATGCTACTTGAAAAGCCCAATCTCTTGGTCTTGGACGAGCCAACCAACCACTTGGATATTGAAACCATCGCCTGGCTAGAGAATTACTTGGTAAATTATAGTGGTGCCCTTATTATTGTCAGCCACGACCGTTATTTCTTGGATAAGGTTGCGACAATTACGCTAGATTTGACCAAGCATTCTTTGGATCGTTATGTGGGTAATTACTCTCGCTTTGTCGAGCTGAAGGAGCAAAAGCTAGCTACTGAAGCAAAAAACTATGAAAAGCAACAAAAGGAAATTGCCGCTCTGGAAGATTTTGTCAACCGCAATCTAGTCCGAGCTTCAACGACTAAACGTGCCCAATCTCGTCGTAAACAACTAGAAAAAATGGAGCGTTTGGACAAGCCAGAAGCTGGCAAGAAATCAGCCAATATGACCTTCCAGTCTGAAAAAACGTCGGGCAATGTTGTTTTGACTGTTGAAAATGCAGCTATTGGCTATGATGGGGAAGTCCTATCACAACCGATTAACCTAGACCTTCGTAAGATGAATGCTGTCGCCATCGTTGGTCCAAATGGTATAGGCAAGTCAACCTTTATCAAGTCTATTGTGGACCAGATTCCTTTTATCAAGGGTGAGAAGCGCTTTGGCGCCAATGTTGAGGTTGGTTACTATGACCAGACGCAAAGCAAGCTAACACCAAGTAATACTGTACTGGATGAACTTTGGAATGATTTTAAACTGACACCGGAAGTTGAAATCCGCAATCGCCTTGGTGCCTTCCTTTTCTCAGGAGATGATGTCAAAAAATCCGTCGGCATGCTGTCAGGTGGCGAGAAAGCTCGTTTGCTTTTGGCTAAATTGTCTATGGAGAACAACAACTTCTTGATTCTGGATGAGCCAACCAACCACTTGGATATTGATAGCAAGGAAGTGCTAGAAAATGCCTTGATTGACTTCGATGGAACTCTTCTATTCGTCAGTCATGACCGTTACTTTATCAATCGTGTGGCAACTCATGTTTTGGAATTGTCTGAGAAGGGTTCGACTCTTTACTTGGGAGATTACGACTACTATGTTGAGAAGAAAGCAGAAGTAGAAATGACTCAGGCTGAGGAAACTTCAACTAGTAATCAAGCAAAAGAAGCAAGTCCTGTGAATGACTATCAAGCCCAAAAAGAAAGTCAAAAAGAAGTTCGCAAACTCATGCGACAAATCGAAAGTCTAGAAGCTGAAATTGAAGAGTTAGAAAGTCAAAGCCAAGCCATTTCTGAACAAATGTTGGAAACAAACGATGCCGACAAACTGATGGCATTGCAGGCTGAGCTGGACAAAATCAGCCATCGTCAGGAAGAAGCCATGCTTGAGTGGGAAGAATTGTCAGAGCAGGTGTAAGATGGAAAATCTTGGAAAAGTATTTCGTGAATTTCGGACAAGTGGAAATTATTCTTTAAAGGAGGCCGCAGGAGAGTCCTGTTCAACCTCTCAGTTATCTCGCTTTGAGCTTGGGGAGTCTGACCTAGCAGTCTCACGTTTCTTTGAGATTTTGGATAACATTCATGTCACAATCGAAAATTTCATGGACAAGGCAAGGAATTTTCACAATCATGAACATGTTGCTATGATGGGACAAATTGTGCCCCTTTACTATTCAAATGATATTGCAGGTTTTCAAAAGCTGCAAAGGGAACAACTTGAAAAGGCTAAGAGTTCGACAAATCCCCTTTATTTTGAGTTGAACTGGATTTTGCTACAAGGTCTAATTTGCCAAAGAGATTCTAGTTATGATATGAAGCAGGATGATTTGGATAAGGTAGCAGATTATCTATTCAAAACAGAAGAATGGACCATGTATGAGTTGATTCTTTTCGGGAACCTCTATAGTTTTTACGAGGTGGACTATGTCACTCGGATTGGTAGAGAAGTTATGGAGAGGGAGGAATTTTACCTAGAGATTGGTCGCCATAAGAGATTGGTGTTGATTTTGGCCCTCAATTGTTACCAGCACTGTTTAGAGCATCTTTCTTTTGACAATGCAAGTTATTTTGAGGCTTATACAGAGAAGATTATTGGTAAAGGGATCAAACTGTATGAGCGTAATATTTTCCATTATCTAAAAGGCTTTTCCTTGTACCAAAAAGGACAGTGTAAAGAAGGCTTTAAGCAGATGAAAGAGGCCATGCACATTTTTGACGTGTTAGGTCTTCCAGAACAAGTAGCCTATTATCAGGAACACTACGAAAAATTTGTCAAAGATTAATTTTCCCAAATAAGGGAAAAAATAAAAGGCTCCTTTCGGTTTTGATACAATAGTTTCAAAATTTGAGAGGAGTTTTTATATGAATCGCTACGCAGTACAGTTGATTAGTCGTGGAGCTGTTAACAAGATAGGGAATATGCTCTATGATTATGGAAATAGTGTTTGGTTGGTGTCCATGGGGACTATTGGACAGACTGTTTTAGGAATGTATCAGATTTCTGAACTCGTCACATCTATTCTCGTAAATTCCTTTGGCGGAGTCATTTCAGACCGATTTTCTCGTCGTAAGATTTTAATGGCAGCAGACCTTGTTTGTGGAATTCTTTGTCTGGCTATTTCTTTCATAAGGAATGATAGCTGGATGATTGGAGCTTTGATTTTTGCCAACATTGTTCAGGCTATTGCTTTTGCCTTTTCTAGACCTGCAAATAAGGCCATTATCACAGAATTGGTAGAGAAGGATGAACTGGTCCTCTACAATTCTCGTTTGGAGTTGGTCTTGCAGGTTGTCAGTGTGAGTTCTCCTGTACTTTCTTTTCTGGTCTTACAATTTGCAAGTTTCCATCTGACGCTCTTACTAGATGCTTTGACTTTTTTTATAGCATTTGTTCTAGTGGCCTTACTTCCAAAAGAAGAACCAATGGTTCAAGATAAGAAACCTTTTACTGGGAAAGATATTTTTGCGGATATCAAAGATGGCTTGCACTATATCTGGCATCAAAAAGAGATTTTCTTTCTCCTGTTAGTGGCTTCCAGCGTTAATTTCTTTTTTGCGGCTTTTGAGTTTTTGCTTCCTTTTTCAAATAAACTATATGGAGTAGAAGGAGCTTATGCAACTATCTTAACCATGGGTGCGATTGGCTCAATTATAGGAGCACTGATAGCAAATAAATTTAAATCAAGTATGAATACACTTTTGTTCTTATTGATTTTAACAGGAGTAGGAGTTTTCATGATGGGTTTGCCACTGCCCAATATTTTAACCTTTTCTGGAAACCTGATTTGTGAACTCTTTATGACGATTTTTAATATTCACTTCTTTACACAGGTACAGACCAAGATTGATGGAGAATATCTGGGTAGGGTATTGAGTACCATTTTTACACTGGCAATTCTCTTTATGCCGATTGCGAAAGGTTTGATGACCTTGCTTCCAAGTGTCCATCTTTATTCTTTCTTGATTATTGGACTTGGAGTTGTAGCCTTATCTTTCTTAGCTCTCGGATATGTTCGAACTCATTTTGAAAAAGAGACATAAGTTTGCTTGGACTTCAAAAATAATTCCAATCTAAGTGTTTTTCCGCCCTTCTCGTTTGTGAGGAGGGCTTGTTTTATGGTAAAATGGTTTTATGAATAAAAGAATGAATGAGTTAGTCGCCTTGCTCAATCGCTATGCGACTGAGTACTATACCAGCGATAATCCGTCGGTTTCAGACAGTGAGTATGACCGCCTTTACCGTGAGTTGGTTGAGTTAGAAACTGCCTATCCAGATCAAGTGTTGGCAGATAGTCCGACCCATCGTGTTGGTGGCAAGGTTTTAGATGGTTTTGAAAAATACAGTCATCAGTATCCTCTTTATAGTTTGCAGGATGCTTTTTCACGTGAGGAGCTTGAAGCTTTTGATGCGCGTGTTCGTAAGGAAGTGTCTCATCCAACCTATATTTGTGAGCTGAAAATAGATGGCTTGTCTATCTCGCTGACGTATGAAAAGGGGATTTTCGTTGTTGGTGCAACACGTGGAGATGGTTCAATTGGTGAAAATATCACAGAAAACCTCAAGCGTGTTAAGGATATTCCTTTGACCTTGAAAGAAGAACTAGATATCACGGTTCGTGGGGAATGTTATATGCCACGCGCTTCTTTTGACCAGGTCAACCAAGCTCGTCAAGAAAATGGAGAGCCTGAATTTGCTAATCCTCGTAATGCGGCAGCAGGCACCCTGCGACAGTTGGATACAGCAGTAGTTGCCAAGCGTAATCTTGCTACTTTCCTCTATCAAGAAGCCAGCCCTTCAACTCGTGATAGTCAAGAAAAGGTTTTGAAGCACCTTGAACAACTAGGTTTTGTGGTCAATCCTAAGCGAATCTTGGCTGAAAACATAGATGAAATCTGGAATTTTATCCAAGAAGTAGGACAGGAACGGGAAAACCTGCCTTATGATATCGATGGAGTGGTAATCAAGGTAAACGACCTAGCAAGTCAAGAAGAACTTGGTTTTACCGTTAAGGCTCCAAAGTGGGCAGTGGCCTACAAGTTCCCAGCTGAAGAAAAAGAAGCACAACTCCTGTCAGTTGATTGGACAGTTGGCCGTACGGGTGTTGTAACCCCAACAGCCAATCTAACACCAGTACAACTAGCTGGTACAACTGTTAGCCGTGCGACTCTGCACAATGTGGATTATATTGCTGAAAAAGATATCCGCAAAGACGATACGGTTATCGTCTATAAGGCTGGAGATATCATCCCTGCCGTCTTGCGTGTGGTAGAATCCAAACGGGTTTCTGAAGAGAAACTAGATATCCCAACAAACTGTCCAAGTTGTGACTCTGATTTGTTGCACTTTGAAGATGAAGTGGCCCTGCGTTGTATCAATCCGCGTTGCCCTGCTCAAATCATGGAAGGTTTGATTCATTTTGCTTCTCGTGATGCTATGAATATTACAGGCCTTGGTCCATCTATGGTTGAGAAACTCTTTGCTGCTAATTTAGTCAGAGATGTGGCGGATATTTATCGTTTGAAAGAAGAAGATTTCCTCCTTTTAGAGGGGGTTAAGGAAAAGTCCGCTGCTAAACTGTATCAGGCTATCCAAGCATCAAAGGAAAATTCTGCCGAGAAGCTCTTATTTGGTTTGGGAATTCGCCATGTCGGAAGCAAGGCCAGTCAGCTCTTACTTCAACATTTTCATTCAATCGAAAATCTGGCTCAGGCAGATCCAGAGGAGGTGGCTAGTATTGAAAGTTTGGGTGGTGTGATTGCCAAGAGTCTTCAGACTTACTTTGCTACAGAAGGCTCTGAAATTCTGCTCAAAGAATTGAAAGAAGCTGGGGTCAATCTGGACTATAAAGGACAGACTGTGGTAGCGGATGCAGCCTTGTCAGGTTTGACCGTTGTATTGACAGGAAAATTGGAACGTCTCAAGCGCTCAGAAGCTAAAAGTAAATTCGAAAGTCTGGGTGCCAAAGTGACAGGCAGTGTTTCTAAAAAGACCGACCTCGTCGTTGCAGGAGTAGATGCTGGAAGCAAACTGCAAAAAGCACAAGAACTTGGTATCGAGGTTCGAGATGAAGCTTGGCTAGAAAGTCTGTAATGATCGTTTAAAACAAGACTTTAGACAGTATAACTAGTTTGTTAATCGGGATAAAATCGGCCAAAAATTTATTAGTGAAATAGAAACAAATCAAGAAGTAAAAAGGAAAAATAAAAAATGTTTAATTACCCTATGCGCATTCATTACCATCGCAAGAATGGAGAATACGATACTTGCTCTTTTGTAAAAAGTCAGGACCAGCGGATTGATTTGCTGACCTACAAAGAAGATTATTTTGGTGCCTTATTTAGTTTTGAACACCCAAGTGCTCACGCTCTAGAAAGCTTGAATTTTGTGGTTCATACAGGTCAAAGCAGTAAAGAATATGCTATCCGTTTTAATCACTATCCTCTTTTAACAGAGGTTTGGATTTTGGAAGGGGATGACAGAATTTATTACTCTGAAAATCCTGCTATTGCCAGTCCTTTCTATAAGAATCAAAATCCTTTTGCCTTTGATAAGGCTATTAACAGTGCCAGTTTTGACCATCATTGGGGTTACCAAGGGGAATTGGGTTGCCGCGTAGAGGACAATCAGGCTCGTTTTGCTCTCTGGGCTCCAACAGCGACAGAAGTGCAGGTTGTCGTTTATGAATCAGCTGCTAACGATGCTCCTGTTTGGAAAACTTTTGAGATGGAAAGAGGCAACAGCTACTCTTATAATCATAAGGACAATACAATCGGTGTCTGGAGTTTGGATGTTGAGGAAGATTTGACTGGTAAGGCTTATCAGTATCAAGTCCAATTTCCTCACCACCAAACACTGACACGCGACCCATACACAATTGCGACTAGTCCTGATGGCAAACGTTCAGCTATCCTGAGTCATGCAGAAAAGCAAGTTGCAAACTTCGAGGTTAAGCATGGTTCTGAGGCTACTTGGCGTTTGGCAAATCCATGTAAGGCAGTTATTTGTGAAATGCACATTCGTGATTTGACCAAATCACCGACCTCAGGTGTAGATGAACATCTTCGAGGAACTTTCTTGGGTGCTGCTCAGACTGGAACGGTTAACCACTACGGTCAGTCAACTGCTTTTGATTACATCAAGAAACTGGGCTACAATTATGTTCAGTTGCAACCAATTGCAGACCGTCACAAAGAATACGATGAGGATGGGAATGTAACCTACAACTGGGGTTATGACCCACAAAATTATAATGCACCAGAAACGAGCCTTTCAACTAATCCAGATGATCCAGCTCAGGTTATTCGTGATTTGAGGACCATGGTTCAAGCTTATCACGATGCGGGTATTGGTGTCATTATGGATGTGGTCTATAACCATACCTTCTCAGTTGTTGATGCACCTTTCCAAACAACTGTCCCTGATTACTATTATCGTATGAATCCAGACGGTACCTTCCAGAATGGAACGGGTGTTGGAAATGAAACAGCCAGTGAACACGAAATGTTTCGCAAGTATATGATTGATTCTCTTCTATACTGGGTGCAGGAATACAATATTGACGGCTTCCGTTTTGACTTGATGGGGATTCATGATGTCAAGACCATGCAGATGATTCGTCAGAGCTTGGATGAAATTGACCCTAACATTATCCTTTATGGAGAAGGATGGGATATGGGAACAGGCCTAGCGCCTTATGATAAGGCTAAGAAAGACAATGCCTACCAGATGCCAAATATTGGTTTCTTTAATGACAATCAGCGTGATGCTGTCAAAGGTGGAGAAGTTTATGGTGCTATCAAGTCAGGTTTTGTTAGCGGTGCTGCGACAGAGCCAATTCTTGCCAAAGCAATCCTAGGCAGTCGTGAATTAGGTACCTATACACATCCAAATCAGGTGCTTAACTATGTGGAAGCCCATGACAATTACAATCTTCACGATTTATTGGCAACCCTTCATCCAGACCAAAATTCAGAGCAAATCATGCGTAAGGTCGAAACAGCCACAGCTATGAACCTACTCATGCAAGGGATGGCCTTTATGGAAATCGGTCAAGAATTTGGTCGTACCAAACTGGTTGCGACTGGTGAGAATGGTGAGTTGACACATGATGATAGAGAACGTGCTATGAATAGCTATAATGCTCCAGACAGCGTGAACCAAGTGAACTGGGACTTGATTAATGAGCGTCAAGATAGTATTGCGTTTATCCGTCAGATGATTCGATTGAAGACAGAAAGCAGTGCCTTTTCTTATCCAACTTATGATGAGATTTACCATCATGTTTTTGTTCATTCAGCCAACGAACATAGTGGTTGGATTGTCTATGAGATTCAAGGGGAAGAACATTTACTGGTTGTCTTTAATGCTAAAGGGCAAGACTTCCAGTTTGAAAATGCAGGAAATCTAGAACTATTGGTGACCAATAGCCATTTAAGTGATAAAGACATGGTTGGTGGCGTTAGCGCCAGCGTCTTTAAAGTTTTGTAGAATAGAATTACAATTTAAATTCATTTGCAGTACTTTATCTCTTAAAAACAATAAAATCAGGAAATTAATTTCCTGGTTTATTTTTTTACTTAAAATTATTTTTTTGTTAGTAAAATAACGAACTTTATGATAGTATTGTAAAAAAACATTTCGTTTTCAAAGCGTTTCTGAAAATTTCTTGATTTACAAGTGAATACATCAGTGAATTTGTTGAAGACTTTCAAAAGAATTTTTAGCAAATTCCGTAATTTACTTGAATCTTCCCTAAAAAGGTAGTATAATAAATCTATAGAAAACGCTTACAGAAATAGGAGGGTGTATGGATAAGAAACAAGCTTTAGAAACCTTTAAGACAGGTGAAAATTTTCACCTCCAGCACTATCTGGGAGCACATAGGGAAGAAAAAAATGGAGAGTATGGCTATACTTTTCGTGTCTGGGCACCTAATGCTCAGACTGTTCACTTGGTAGGGGATTTCACCAATTGGGTTGAAAATCAAATTCTGATGGAACGGAATGAATTTGGAGTCTGGGAAGTCTTTACCAGTCTTGCTCAAGAAGACCAAATTTATAAGTACCATATCACGCGTGCAAATGGTCATCAGCTGATGAAGATTGACCCTTTGGCTATTCGATATGAGGCACGACCTGGTACTGGGGCTATTTTAACAGATATTCCAGAAAAGAAATGGAAGGATGGACTCTGGCTAGCCCGTAGAAAACGCTTTAGCTTTGAAGAGCGTCCTGTCAATATATATGAGGTCCATGCTGGATCTTGGAAGAGAAATCCTGATGGTAGCCCCTATAGTTTTGCTCAATTGAAAGATGAACTCATTCCTTACTTGGTTGATATGAACTATACTCACATTGAGTTTATGCCTTTGATGTCTCACCCACTAGGTTTGAGTTGGGGCTATCAGCTTATGGGTTACTTTGCTCTAGAGCATGCCTATGGTCGCCCTGAAGAGTTTCAAGATTTTGTTGAGGAATGTCACTTAAACAATATAGGCGTTATTGTAGACTGGGTACCTGGTCACTTTACTATCAATGATGATGCCTTGGCCTATTATGATGGAACACCGACTTTTGAATACCAAGACCATAATAAGGCTCATAACTATGGTTGGGGAGCACTCAATTTTAACCTTGGAAAGAATGAAGTCCAGTCTTTCTTGATTTCTAGTATTAAGTTTTGGATTGACTTTTACCATTTGGACGGTATTCGCGTGGATGCGGTTAGCAACATGCTCTATCTTGACTACGACGATGCTCCATGGACGCCTAATAAAGATGGGGGCAATCTCAACTACGAGGGATATTATTTCCTTCAACGCTTGAATGATGTTATTAAACAAGCTCATCCAGACGTTATGATGATAGCTGAGGAAAGTTCATCAGCTACTCAGATTACTGACACTAAGGATTCAGATGGTCTTGGCTTCGACTACAAATGGAATATGGGTTGGATGAATGACATCCTCCGTTTCTATGAAGAAGATCCGATTTATCGTAAATATGACTTTAACCTGGTGACTTTTAGCTTTATGTATGTTTTCAAGGAGAATTATCTCCTACCATTCTCACACGATGAAGTGGTTCACGGCAAGAAGAGTATGATGCACAAGATGTGGGGAGATCGCTACAATCAATTCGCAGGTTTGCGCAATCTCTACACTTACCAAATTTGTCACCCAGGTAAAAAATTGCTCTTCATGGGTAGTGAATATGGGCAATTCCTAGAATGGAAATCTGAAGAACAGTTGGAATGGTCTAATCTAGAAGATCCAATGAATGCTAAGATGAAGTATTTCACTTCTCAGCTAAACCAGTTTTACAAAGACCATCGCTGTCTGTGGGAAATCGATACCAGCTATGATGGTATAGAAATCATCGATGCGGATAATCGAGACCAGAGTGTTCTGTCCTTCATCCGTAAGGGTAAAAAGGGCGATATGTTAGTCTGTGTCTTTAATATGGCACCTGTTGAACGAAAAGATTTTACAATCGGCCTTCCTGTTGCAGGGATTTACGAAGAAGTCTGGAATACTGAGTTAGAAGAGTGGGGAGGCGTTTGGAAAGAACATAATCAAACTGTGCAAACGCAAGAAGGACTATGGAAAGATTATGAGCAGACCTTGACCTTTACCCTACCTGCTATGGGAGCAAGTGTTTGGAAAATCAAACGTCGCTTGAAACCTACTAAAACTGTCACAAGTAAAAACCAAAAAGGAGTAGAAAATGAAGAATGAAATGTTAGCTTTGATTCTTGCTGGTGGGCAAGGAACTCGTCTCGGTAAACTCACTCAAAGCATTGCAAAACCAGCTGTGCAATTTGGTGGGCGCTACCGTATCATTGACTTTGCTCTTTCAAACTGTGCCAACTCAGGCATCAACAATGTTGGAGTCATTACACAGTACCAACCACTTGCTCTCAACAACCATATTGGGAATGGTTCAAGTTGGGGTCTAGATGGTATTAATTCTGGTGTCTCTATCCTTCAACCATATTCTGCAAGTGAAGGAAATCGTTGGTTTGAAGGAACTAGTCACGCTATTTATCAAAATATCGACTACATCGATAGTGTCAATCCTGAATATGTTTTGATTCTTTCGGGTGACCATATCTATAAGATGGACTACGATGCTATGCTCCAGTCTCACAAGGATAATAATGCTAGTTTGACAGTAGCAGTTCTTGATGTTCCTCTTAAAGAAGCTAGCCGTTTTGGTATCATGAATACAGATGCCAATAACCGCATTGTTGAATTTGAAGAGAAACCAGCCCAACCTAAATCTACCAAAGCCTCTATGGGGATTTACATCTTTGATTGGCAACGTCTCCGCAATATGTTAGTCGCTGCTGAAAAGAGCAATGTCGATATGTCAGACTTTGGTAAAAATGTCATTCCAAATTACCTTGAGTCAGGTGAAAGTGTCTATGCCTACGAATTTAATGGTTATTGGAAAGACGTTGGTACTATTGAGTCGCTTTGGGAAGCGAATATGGAGTACATTTCTCCAGAAAATGCCTTGGACAGCCGTAACCGTCAATGGAAGATTTACTCAAGAAACTTAATTTCACCACCAAACTTCCTTGGGGCAAATGCTCATGTGGAAGATTCCTTGGTTGTAGATGGCTGTTTTGTAGATGGAACTGTTAAACACTCTATCCTTTCAACAGGGGCGCAAGTTCGCGAAGGAGCAGAAGTAGTAGATTCGGTTATCATGAGTGGAGCCATTATTGGACACGGAGCTAAAATCAAACGTGCCATTATTGGTGAAGGTGCAGTTATTTCTGATGGTGTCGAAATTGATGGAACAGAAGAAGTACAAGTTGTAGGATATAATGAAGTAGTGGGGGTAGCAACAGATGAAGATTGATAAATATTCTGCCATTTTAGGAAACACAGTTGGTTTTCATGATATGTCAACATTGACAGACCACCGTCCAGTAGCTAGTTTGCCATTTGGCGGTAAATATCGTTTGATTGACTTCCCGCTCTCAAGTCTTGCCAATGCTGGTGTTCGTAGTGTTTTTGGTATTTTTCAGCAGGATAATATTAGTTCTGTTTTTGACCATATCCGTTCAGGGCGTGAGTGGGGCTTGTCCACTCTTCTTAGTCACTATTATCTAGGAATTTATAATACACGCGTTGAGAGTAGCACAGTAGGAAAAGAATATTATCAACAGCTGCTCACCTATTTAAAACGCTCTGGGTCAAACCAAACAGTATCACTCAACTGTGATGTTTTGATTAATATTGATTTGAACCAAGTGTTCCACCTTCATAACACAACGAAGGGACCTATTACAGTTGTTTATAAGAAACTTCCTAAGAAAGATATTTCAGAAGTAAACGCAATCTTGGAAGTGGATGAAACAGACCATGTCCGTTCTCATAAACTTTTTGACAGCAAATCAACAGATGAAGTTTACAATATGTCTACAGATATCTTTGTCGTTGATACCCCTTGGTTGATTGAACGCTTAGAAGAAGAAGCTAAGAAAGAACATCCAGAGAAATTGCGCTATGTTTTACGGGATTTGGCTGCAAAAGAATGGGCTTTTGCCTACGAGTACACAGGCTACCTTGCAAATATTCATTCTGTAGAGTCTTATTACCAAGCTAACAAAGATATGCTTGAATCACAGAAATTCTACTCACTCTTTACTCCAAACCAAAAGATTTATACAAAGGTTAAGAACGAAGAACCAACTTACTACGCTAACACATCTAAGGTAAGCACATCTCAGTTTGCTTCTGGTAGTATCATTGAAGGTCAAGTAGCTAATTCTGTTCTATCACGTAATATTCATGTTTACAAGGATAGCTTGGTTAAAGATAGCCTACTCTTCCCTCGTGTTGTTATTGGAGAAGGTGCTCAGGTAGAATATGCTATCTTGGACAAGGGTGTTGAAGTTGCGGATGGAGTTGTGATCCGTGGAACTGCAGAACATCCAGTCGTTGTTAAGAAAGGTGCTAAAGTAACAGAGGATATTCATTCATGAAAATTTTATTTGTAGCAGCTGAGGGTGCACCCTTTTCAAAAACAGGTGGTTTGGGAGACGTCATTGGCGCTCTTCCTAAATCACTAGTAAAAGCGGGACATGAAGTTGCAGTAATTTTACCCTACTATGACATGGTAGAGGCTAAATTTGGAAATCAGATTGAAGATGTTCTTCATTTTGAGGTGAGTGTTGGTTGGCGCAGACAGTATTGTGGAATTAAGAAAACAGTATTAAATGGTGTAACCTTCTACTTTATTGACAATCAATATTATTTCTTCCGTGGTCATGTTTACGGTGATTTTGATGACGGAGAACGCTTTGCCTTTTTCCAACTGGCTGCCATTGAGGCTATGGAAAGGATTGACTTTATTCCTGATTTTCTCCATGTTCATGACTACCATACAGCTATGATTCCTTTCTTGTTGAAGGAAAAATATCGTTGGATTCAAGCCTATGAGGGCATTAAAACTGTTTTAACCATTCATAATTTAGAATTCCAAGGACAATTTTCAGAAGGAATGTTGGGTGATTTATTTGGAGTTGGCTTCGAACGTTACGCTGATGGTACCCTTCGCTGGAATAACTGTCTGAATTGGATGAAGGCAGGTATTCTCTATGCGGATCGTGTGTCAACTGTCTCGCCTAGCTATGCCCATGAAATTATGACTAGTCAGTTTGGATGTAACTTGGATCAGATTCTTCGAATGGAGTCTGGTAAAGTTTCTGGTATCGTGAATGGGATTGATGCTGACCTGTATAATCCTCAGACGGATGCTCTTTTAGACTATCATTTCAATCAGGAAGATTTGTCTGGAAAAGCCCAAAACAAGGCAAACTTGCAAGAAAGAGTTGGCTTGCCAGTTAGATCTGACGTTCCACTGGTGGGAATTGTTTCTCGTTTGACACGCCAAAAAGGTTTTGATGTGGTGGTGGAAAGTCTGCACCATATCTTGCAAGAAGATGTTCAGATTGTTCTTTTGGGAACTGGTGATCCAGTCTTTGAAGGAGCTTTCTCATGGTTTGCTCAAATCTACCCAGACAAGCTATCAGCAAATATCACTTTTGATGTCAAACTAGCTCAAGAAATCTATGCTGCTTGTGACCTCTTCCTCATGCCGAGTCGTTTTGAACCGTGTGGCTTGTCTCAAATGATGGCTATGCGTTACGGAACCTTGCCGTTGGTCCATGAAGTTGGAGGCTTGAGAGATACCGTTCGCGCTTTCAATCCAATTGAAGGAAGCGGTACTGGCTTTAGCTTTGACAATTTATCTCCTTACTGGTTGAATTGGACTTTCCAAACAGCTTTGGACTTGTATAGAAACCATCCTGATGTTTGGCGAAATCTACAAAAACAAGCTATGGAGTGTGATTTCTCATGGGATACAGCCTGCAGGTCATACCTTGACTTGTACCATAGTTTAGTTAATTAATAGATAAAATCGTATGATGACTTCATACGATTTTTGGGCTGTTTAGAGAGGAGAAGATATGTCTCAAGTAAAAGGTTTGTGTGTCATGGATGTTGATGGAACATTAATTCTAGAAGAAGTGATTGATCTTTTGGGTAGAGAGGCAGGTCGTGAGAAGGAAATTTCACAGATTACAAGTCGGGCAATGCGAGGAGAGTTGAACTTTGAAAGAAGTTTACGAGACAGAGTGTCCTTGTTGGAAGGCCTTACTATTTCGGTCTTTGATACAGTCTTCAACTCTATTCATCTATCGCCAAATGTTCCAGAATTCATCTCTATTCTCCAAAAGAATGGCATCCTAGTTGGTCTGGTGTCTGGTGGATTTACACCAATAGTTGATAAATTAGCAAAATCACTTGGCATTGCCCATTTCTCTGCCAATCAGCTTGAAGATAAAGACGGTCATCTAACAGGGAAATTAGTTGGACAAATTATCAGTCCCCAGGTCAAAAAAGAGACTCTGGAAAAATGGAGAGAGAAACTAAATCTTCCTAAAGAAAGAACGATTGCAATCGGTGATGGGGCCAATGATTTATTGATGTTGAAGTCATCAGGACTAGGAATTGCCTTTTGTGCCAAAGAGGTACTCAAAAAAGAAATACCAAATCATGTTGACAAGAGGGATTTTTTAGAAGTTCTTCCTTTGATTGGTTTTTTAGAATGAGGGAAAATATGAAGATTGTAATTGCACCAGATTCATTTAAGGAAAGCTTGACGGCTGAAGAGGTAGCTGAAGCAATAAAAAGAGGCTTCCAACAATCAATAGCAAATGTAGAATGTCTCCTCTGTCCCGTTGGTGATGGGGGAGAAGGTACTGTAGATGCTATTAGACATTCTATTGACTTTGAAGAAAAATGGATCCAAGTTACAGGACCTTTTGGACCAAAAGAAGCCATGCGCTATTTTCAAAAAGGGGGACTGGCACTATTTGAAGTTGCTGATTTGGTTGGCCTTGGAAAAATTACGCTAGAGAAACGAAATCCACTTCAAATCCAAACTAGTGGTATTGGAGAGTTGATTCGCCATCTTATTTCTCAAGGGATTAAAGAAATCTATATCGGCGTTGGTGGCACGGCCAGTAATGACGGAGGAATTGGGATCGCTGCTGGATTGGGTTATCGATTTTATGATAGGGATAGAAATGTCTTGTCCGCTTGCGGTCAGTCCTTATTAAACTTAGCTTCTATGTCAACAGAAAATCGCTATGAAATTCCTGAAGATGTTCAAATTCGTATTTTAGCAGATGTCGTGAGTCCCTTATGTGGTCTTCAAGGTGCTACCTACACTTTTGGAAAGCAAAAAGGTTTACATCCTACTATGTTTGCAGTCGTAGATCAGGCAATCCAAGATTTTTATGAAAAAGTCTCACCTGCAACATTGGAAATTAAAGGAGCAGGAGCTGGTGGAGGCATTGCTGGCGGTTTGTGTGCCTTTGCTCAGGCAAATATCGTGTCTGGAATTGCTACCTGCCTGGACTTGATCAACTTTGATAAGAAAGTTTTACATGCTGACTTGGTTGTTGTAGGAGAAGGAAGGTTAGATCGTCAAAGTTTAGTTGGGAAAGCACCAATTGGTGTTGCAAAAAGAACCCCTGTCGGAGTTCCTGTCATTGCTATTTGCGGTAGTCTTGCTGAAGATTTACCTCCCTTACCATTTGAAAATATCAAAGTTGCCTTTTCTATTTTGGAGAAAAGTGAACCTTTAGAAGATAGTCTGAAAAATGCCAGTCTCTATCTGGAGCACACGGCTGCCAATATTGGGCGTTTATTAAGTCTGAGTAAGATTTAGCCAAACCATTTCTTCCAGAAGGATGTTTTGACTGGTTCTTCCTTTTTAACTTCCCAAAGATTTGGAAAAGCAAGTCGAAGGTCCTTTTCTTCTACTTGTACTGGTGCATTGCTATGGATAATCAGGCCAAAAGGAGAAGAAGTATGCTCTTCAGATACAATGGTAGCTTGACTATCAGTTTCTTTAGCTTCTTTTAAGTAGAAAACTTGTTTGTCAAATTCGATAGTTGGTGAAATCTTCACAAATAGTGGTTCTGCTTTTTCCTGAAGGTTTTCTAAAATAGATAAAAAGCCTTTTTCTAGCTGAGGGCTATTTGCCGTATCAATATCTGCATATCCAAGAACTCTTTCCTCAAAGGTACCAAGATAGCGTCTTTGCTCATCTGGATTTAATTTTGGCCCACCATGAGCTTTTTCAAGTAATTGTTTTGATAAATCTGTCATGAAAACAGTATATCATAAAAGTTAGAATAAAACAGACAAAAGAAAGCGATTACTTTATAAAGTTAAGGAAAATTTGCACAAAGATAACGTTTTTTCTTGAAAAAGGAGGGGTTTTAAGGTATTATAGAGGTGTAAAAAATTTAACTCATAAGGAGAGTAAAAAATGTCAATTATTACTGATGTTTACGCTCGCGAAGTCCTAGACTCACGCGGTAATCCAACACTTGAAGTAGAAGTTTACACTGAATCAGGTGCTTTCGGACGTGGTATGGTTCCATCAGGAGCTTCTACTGGTGAACACGAAGCAGTTGAACTTCGCGACGGTGACAAATCTCGTTACGGTGGTCTTGGTACACAAAAAGCTGTTGACAACGTAAACAACATCATTGCTGAAGCTATCATCGGCTACGATGTACGTGACCAACAAGCTATCGACCGTGCTATGATCGCACTTGACGGTACTCCTAACAAAGGTAAATTGGGTGCAAACGCAATCCTTGGTGTGTCTATCGCTGTAGCTCGTGCTGCTGCTGACTACCTTGAAATCCCACTTTACAGCTACCTTGGTGGATTCAACACTAAAGTTCTTCCAACTCCAATGATGAACATCATCAACGGTGGTTCTCACTCTGACGCTCCAATCGCTTTCCAAGAGTTCATGATCTTGCCAGTTGGTGCGCCAACATTCAAAGAAGCTCTTCGTTACGGTGCTGAAATCTTCCACGCTCTTAAGAAAATCCTTAAATCACGTGGTTTGGAAACTGCCGTAGGTGACGAAGGTGGATTCGCTCCTCGTTTCGAAGGAACTGAAGACGGTGTTGAAACTATCCTTGCTGCGATCGAAGCTGCTGGATATGTTCCAGGTAAAGACGTATTTATCGGATTTGACTGTGCTTCATCAGAATTCTACGATAAAGAACGTAAAGTTTACGACTACACTAAATTTGAAGGTGAAGGCGCTGCTGTTCGTACATCTGCAGAACAAATCGACTACCTTGAAGAATTGGTTAACAAATACCCAATCATCACTATCGAAGATGGTATGGATGAAAATGACTGGGATGGTTGGAAAGCTCTTACTGAACGTCTTGGTAAGAAAGTACAACTTGTTGGTGACGACTTCTTCGTAACAAACACTGACTACCTTGCACGTGGTATCCAAGAAGGTGCTGCTAACTCAATCCTTATCAAAGTTAACCAAATCGGTACTCTTACTGAAACTTTTGAAGCTATCGAAATGGCTAAAGAAGCTGGTTACACTGCCGTTGTATCACACCGTTCAGGTGAAACTGAAGATTCAACAATCGCTGACATCGCAGTTGCAACTAACGCAGGACAAATTAAGACTGGTTCACTTTCACGTACAGACCGTATCGCTAAATACAACCAATTGCTTCGCATCGAAGACCAACTTGGTGAAGTAGCTGAATACCGTGGATTGAAATCATTCTATAACCTTAAAAAATAAAATAGTTCAGTGAACTATTTTATCCCGAACCTTGAAATTCAAAAGTTCGGCCGTTGATTTAACAACGTTTCTAGCCCCTCGGATTTTATCCGAAGGGCTATTTTTGTATTTAGGGGGCAAAAAAGGGGCAGAATTTATGGTATAATAGACAAAAATATTTGAATCAGAGAGAAATCATGTCTAAAGAAATTGATATTGAGTATTACCACCAGCTAGCCGTACAAAAGCAGAAGGAGCATCGAAAAGTTTTGGCCAATTTAAAGAAAAAGCCACCAAAAAATCTAGATAAGATAGCCCAGCAGATTCACCAAGAAGTCTTTGCGGAGATTGATTGTACGGCCTGTGCCAACTGTTGCAAGACATTGGGGCCTGACTTTAAAGAAGCGGATATTACACGAATCGCCAAGTACTTTAAGATGAAATTACCTGCTTTTGAAGCAGAGTTTTTGCAAGTAGATGAAGATGGTGATAAGGTTTTTAAATCCATGCCTTGTCCCTTTCTAGGAGGAGATAATCTCTGTTCCATCTATGACGTTCGTCCAAAAGCCTGTCGTGAATTCCCTCATACTGATCGCAAAAAGATCCATCAAATCAACCATTTGACGATTAAGAATACTTTGACCTGTCCAGCAGCCTATCTCTTTGTTGAGAAATTAAAGGATAAGTTATAGAGATTTAAAGGATAAAAAATTTCTAATAATAACTAGAGATATGAAGGGAGTACTCCTGTGCCTAGACTGAAAACAAAAGAGGAGCTAATGCTGGCCTCTAAGGAAAATTATGAAAAACTTAACCTCTTCATCTCCCAACTAAGTGAAGATGAGCTACAGACTCCATTTGATTTTTCAAGAGACCAAAAGAAAAAGGAAGCTCACTGGAATAGAGACAAAAATCTACGGGATGTCCTGATTCATCTTTATGAATGGCAGCAGTTACTTTTGACTTGGGTCCATTCTAATCAAAAGGGTCATGAGAAACCTTTTCTACCTGAGTCTTATAATTGGAAAACTTATGGACAAATGAATGTCGCTTTTTGGAAGAAGCACCAGAAAACTTCTTTAGAAGAAGCGACTAGACTACTAGAGCAATCGCATAAAGAGGTTTTAGAGTTGATAGAAGTTTTTAGCAATGACGAACTCTTTACCAAAGGTGTCTATAAGTGGACAGGAGGGACAAGTCTGGGTTCCTACTTTGTCAGTAGCACCTCCAGCCACTATGATTGGGCTCTGAAAAAACTCAAAGCCCATCAGAGAAATTGTAAGAATAGCTAGTTGAAGTGCTATTGAAATTCACCAAAGGTCCTTCTAAGCTTCGAATAGCTTAATTATCGTCATTTTTGGACAATTCTAGCTCTAGAATTGCATAGATATTTATGAAGTTGGGATATTCGATAGTTAGGATTGTTCTATTCTGAAAGATTTGGGCTGTCAATCTTCTAGAATAGTAGTTTGCCAATGAATTATGTTGAAAGATTCCTTGTTTTATGGTAGTCTAAAGTAAAAGAAAGCCTTATCATTATATTTGTATCTTTAACCTGACTTGGTTTATGTCTAGAAGAGGGATAGATTTTTGGCTACTGCAAATAACAATTATATTTTCACTTGCAAAAATGTATTTCAACTTTACCTAATGTAGAAGAAGGAAATATCATAAAATGCTTATGACTTGTTTGAAAGAGAATGTAAACTAAAAATGGATTCCTTTTGCATTTTAGGAGTAGGTAGATGAGTAATTTAGACTTAATTCGTAAAGCGCATATTATCGTGTGGAGTGCCTATCTATTTTTATCATTAAGAGCCCCAGTAATTAGCAACACTGAGTATTTCTTGCTTATTTTTTTAGCGTTTCTCTATTCGATAGTATCGCTACCTATATATTCAGTGAAGAATAAAATAGTATCCATTTGTCTGGCTATAAACTCAATTCTGTTAATGAGTTTCCCGATTTTAATCAATAAATATTTCCCAGGAAACGTTTCTACTTATATCGTATTAATCAGTAATTTTATCCTAGAGTTTTTAATCTTTAATAAAATTGGTAAAGATTTTGATACTAGATTAGCTAGTGAGTATAGGAAAATCAGTCAGTTTAAAAGTAAGATGTCTCAATCTCCTTGGATAAAATATTTAGAGATTTCTAGTTTTATATTAACTATATTTCCATTTATTCTTCATGGTACAGTTGCTAATCGTGTATTGACTCTTATCTTTTTGATAAAAATTTGTGTAGATACTACGATAAAGATTCTATTAAACAGAATCTTTAAGACAAGTGAGGTAATGAAAAGGAGGATATTTTCTCTTTTTGTACTAGATTTGATTGTTTATTTATTTTTAGGCTATGTTTTAGCAATGCAAAAAGATGGATACCTATTTTCAATTCTACTAATTTTTTCTAATTTCTCACTTCCCTTTATCAGAGAAAAAGAGTTTGAATTATTTAAAAATAAGAAATGAGATAAATATGGTTAAATCTTACTTCTCCTTAAAATTAAATAGTGAAAGGATATCTTATCTAGGTAACAAAGTGCTTTAAACGCAGTCGACGATTACTTATTAGAGAACTATCCTAACCATGCAACGTTAAAGAGGAGAAATCTTATGAAACTCGTATCACCAAATAATTATGTTGCTATTGAGTAAGAAGAGATGAGGTGTCTTGATGGGGTTATCTCTACATAAAGACGGGGAATATTACAGTAAACGTAGTCAATGCTTATTTTATGGGGAATTAAATATGTTTAAACTAAGTGATAAAATCAGAATGGTCTTTGCTCTTTTAGGAGTAAGTTCCATATTGGTTAGTATGTATCTTATACCTTTTATTAAAACTGAGAATAAATTTTGGGAAATGCTTTTATTTATATTAGGTGTATTGCTAATTGGTATTGGGTTACTAAATCCCCCAAAAAATTAAATTTTAGAATAGTATTAGTGAGTAGGTAATCATTTATTGATTGGATTTTTTCATGCTATTGATGAATGGAATGGGATGGGATGGAAAAAGTGACAATAAATTAAGAACAGGATGATAGTATTATGATGCTTATTTTAATTTTGATGGTTGTGGTGTTTCTGTATTATGTAATTACAGAGTATTTTCAGAATAGTTATATCGACTGTATACTATTTCTAACATTGCTGATTTCTCATTTGATATGGGATTACTATTTTTTGCCCATTGAAGTCTTAATAGCATTAAGTGGAGTAAATTTGTTGTCAAGATTTTTCAAAAAAAAGAGAAGTCAATAGATTTGCTAGTGGATTACTAAGATGAAAGGTAAAATTGGAATATTTAAAATGAAACATTTTTTTGCAGGAATTGGTGAGATAAACTTTATAAATTATCTATTGTCTCTATGTGTAGGACTAGCCCCTCTTTTTCATATCTATGTAATAGGCTCTGAAATGAATTTTGTGAAAATAGTATTATCTATTTTGGGAGTCATATTTGTAGGTATTTTAACTATTGCTCGAATTTATAGAAGGTTTTTCTATAATAAAAATAAACTTGACTAGAATAGTATGGGTTAGTTAATCAATTGGAACGATTATTTTTGTTATACTTTACCACTTTTAAGTTTTTACATTAAACAACCGAATGAAGTGAAAGTTCTTTATCCTAGAAAGGAAAACACCAAATTGTCTTACAAATTTCTACTCTTCGACCTCGACCACACTCTTCTTGATTTTGATGCTGCTGAGGATGTGGCTTTGACGCAACTTCTAAAAGAAGAAGGAGTTGCAGATATTCAGGATTATAAAGACTACTATGTTCCTATGAACAAGGCTCTCTGGAAGGACTTAGAGCAAAAGAAAATCAGTAAACAAGAGCTGGTTAACACGCGCTTTTTTCGTTTATTTGTTCACTTTGGACAGGAAAAAGACGGTAGTTTTCTAGCCCAACGTTACCAATTTTACCTCGCACAACAGGGACAAACTCTTTCAGGCGCTCATGAACTCTTAGACAGTCTCATCGAGCGAGATTATGATCTGTATGCTGCGACAAATGGTATTACTGCCATTCAGACAGGGCGTTTGGCTCAATCTGGTCTAGCACCTTATTTCAATCAAGTTTTTATCTCTGAACAGCTACAAACACAAAAGCCTGATGCCCTCTTTTATGAAAAAATCGGTCAGCAGATTACAGGCTTTAGCAAAGAAAAGACGCTGATGATTGGAGACTCTCTAACCGCCGACATTCAAGGTGGCAATAATGCGGGGATAGACACTATCTGGTACAATCCTCATAACCTCGAAAATCACACACAAGCCCAGCCGACTTACGAAGTTCATTCTTACCAAGAGTTGATGCATTGTTTAGATAAACTGTAAAAAGTGGTTTAGACAGCCACTTTTTGCTATAATAGAGGCAGTAAAAATGAAGGAGTCGGCTATGGAACACTCGTCTTGGCATGCTTTGATTAAGGAGCAATTACCTGAGGGTTATTTTAGGAAAATCAATCAGTTTATGGAGCAAGTCTATGCTCAAGGGACTGTTTATCCGCCCAAGGAAAAGGTTTTTCAGGCTCTATTGACAACACCGCTTGAAGATGTTAAGGTGGTGATTCTAGGACAAGACCCCTATCACGGACCAGGTCAAGCGCAGGGCTTGAGTTTTTCTGTTCCTGACTCTATCCCAGCTCCGCCTTCCTTGCAAAATATCTTGAAAGAGTTGTCAGATGATATCGGTGTTAAGAAATCTCATGATTTGACATCTTGGGCTGAGCAAGGAGTCTTGCTTCTCAATGCTTGTTTGACGGTTCCTGCTGGACGGGCCAATGGTCATGCTGGTCAGATATGGGAGCCTTTTACGGATGCTGTGATTCAGGTGGTCAATCAACTAGATAGACCAGTCGTTTTTGTACTCTGGGGAGCTTATGCACGCAAGAAGAAGGTCTTGGTTACCAATCCTCATCACTTGATTATCGAATCAGCCCATCCCAGTCCTTTATCAGTTTATAGAGGATTTTGGGGTTCCAAGCCTTTTTCCAAGGCCAATGCATTCTTAAAAGAGACAGGACAAGAGCCAATCGATTGGCTTAGATAAGGAGAGAATATGCCTCAGTTAGCGACGATTTGCTACATTGATAACGGGAAAGAACTGCTCATGCTTCATCGCAATAAAAAGCCAAATGATGTCCATGCGGGTAAATGGATTGGTGTGGGTGGTAAGCTAGAAAGAGGTGAGACCCCTCAGGAATGCGCGGTGCGTGAAATCCTTGAAGAAACAGGGCTCAAAGCCAAGCCAGTTCTAAAAGGTGTCATCACTTTTCCTGAATTCACACCAGATTTAGACTGGTACACCTATGTTTTTAAGGTGACAGAGTTTGAGGGGGATTTGATTGACTGTAATGAGGGGACGTTAGAATGGGTTCCCTATGACGAGGTTTTGAGCAAGCCGACTTGGGAAGGTGACCATACCTTTGTTGAGTGGCTTTTAGAGGATAAACCCTTCTTTTCAGCCAAGTTTGTTTATGATGGGGATAAATTGTTGGATACCCAAGTTGATTTCTATGAATAAAGGAGAAAGCAGATGCTACTAATCAAAAATGGTCGTGTAATGGATCCCAAGTCTGGTTTGGATCAAGTGTGTGATGTCTTAGTTCAAGATGGGAAAATTGTCAAAATTGCGCCTGAGATCAAAGAAGAAGGAGCAGAAATAATTGATGCTACTGGTCTTGTAGTTGCTCCTGGCTTGGTCGATATTCATGTTCATTTCCGTGAACCTGGTCAGACCCACAAGGAGGATATCCATACTGGTGCCCTAGCAGCCGCTGCAGGTGGTTTTACAACGGTTGTCATGATGGCTAATACTAGTCCAACTATTTCAGATGTGGAGACTTTACAAGAAGTTCTCCAGTCAGCTGCCAAGGAAAAAATCAATGTCAAGACGGTTGCGACCATTACTAAGAATTTTAATGGTCAAGATTTGACTGACTTTAAGGTACTTTTAGCAGCTGGTGCGGTTGGTTTCTCAGACGACGGTATCCCACTTGAAAGTAGTAAAGTTGTCAAGGAAGCCATGGAAGAAGCCAAAAAACTCAATACCTTTATTAGTCTCCATGAGGAAGATCCAGGATTGAACGGTGTTCTTGGCTTTAACGAAAATATTGCTAAAGAACATTTCCATATCTGTGGTGCAACTGGGGTGGCTGAGTATGCTATGATGGCGCGTGATGTCATGATTGCCTATGCGACCAAGGCTCATGTTCATATCCAACATTTATCTAAGGAAGAAAGTGTTAAAGTAGTGGAGTTCGCTCAGAGTTTGGGTGCGCAAGTCACAGCAGAAGTAGCGCCACAGCATTTTTCTAAGACCGAAGCGCTCCTTTTGACACAAGGAAGCAATGCTAAGATGAATCCGCCACTTCGTTTGGAATCAGACCGTCGTGCCGTTATCGAAGGTCTCAAGTCAGGTGTTATCACAGTTATCGCAACTGATCACGCGCCTCACCATGCGGATGAAAAAAATGTCGAGGATATTACCAAAGCGCCATCTGGTATGACTGGTTTGGAAACATCTCTTTCTCTCGGTTTAACTTATTTGGTAGAAGCTGGGGAATTGACCTTGATGGAATTGCTTGAAAAGATGACCTACAACCCAGCCAAACTTTACAACTTTGAAGCAGGTTACTTGGCTGAGAATGGTCCAGCAGATATCACTATTTTTGATGCTAAGGCTGACCGCCTTGTGGACTCCCATTTTGCTTCGAAAGCAGCTAATTCACCATTCATCGGTGAAACCTTAAAAGGGCAGGTTAAATATACCATCTGTAAGGGACAAATCGTCTATCAAAACTAGGGGGAGTCTGCTCTGTAAACAAAAAGAATAGAGAGCCTATATGTACCAAACCCATCATTTCAAAGACAAGTTTATCTTATTTTTAAAGATATTTTTCCCTATCCTGATTTATCAATTTGCCAATTATTCTGCCTCCTTTGTTGATACGACTATGACAGGTCAATACAATACCATGGACTTGGCTGGTGTATCTATGGCAACCAGTATCTGGAATCCTTTCTTTACCTTCCTAACAGGGATTGTGTCAGCCTTGGTGCCTATCATTGGTCACCATCTTGGGAGAGGGAAAAAGGAAGAAGTTGCATCTGATTTTTACCAGTTCATTTATCTTGCCTTGGGTCTATCCGTGGTCTTGCTGGGATTAGTACTTTTCCTGGCACCACCTGTTTTGAATCATATTGGACTAGAAGCTCCTGTGGCAGCAGTAGCGGTTCGTTATCTCTGGTTTTTATCTATCGGAATTATCCCCTTGTTGCTCTTTAGTGTCATTCGATCCTTGCTGGATTCTCTAGGGCTAACCAAACTGTCTATGTACCTCATGCTTTTGTTACTTCCTCTCAATAGTGGATTTAACTATCTCTTGATTTACGGGGCCTTTGGTGTTCCAGAGTTGGGAGGTGCTGGCTCTGGATTAGGTACTTCCTTGGCCTATTGGGTCTTACTTGGGATTTCTGTTCTGGTTTTATTTAAACAGGAGAAGCTCAAAGCCTTACATCTTGAGAAACGCATTCCTCTTAATATGGATAAAATCAAGGAAGGAGTTCGTTTAGGTCTGCCTATTGGGGGAACTGTCTTCGCAGAAGTGGCTATTTTCTCCGTGGTTGGCTTGATTATGGCTAAGTTCTCGTCCTTGATTATCGCTAGTCACCAGTCAGCCATGAACTTTTCAAGTCTTATGTACGCCTTTCCTATGAGTATCTCATCAGCTATGGCTATTGTCGTTTCCTATGAAGTGGGAGCCAAGCGATTTGATGATGCAAAAACTTATATTGGTTTAGGAAGATGGACAGCCCTCATTTTTGCGGCCTTCACCTTATCTTTCCTTTACATTTTTAGGGGAAATGTGGCCAGTCTTTATGGTAACGACCCAGAATTTATCGATTTGACAGCGCGCTTTTTATCTTATAGTCTTTTCTTTCAGTTAGCAGATACCTTTGCGGCACCGCTCCAGGGAATTTTACGCGGCTATAAGGATACCGTTATTCCTTTTTACCTTGGTTTGGTTGGTTATTGGGGCGTAGCAATCCCAGTAGCTATGGTATTCGACTCTCTAACAGATTTTGGAGCTTATTCCTACTGGATTGGTTTGATTATTAGTCTAATCGTGAGCGGGGTTCTCTACCGTTGGCGTTTAACTGTGATTATGAAGAGATTTGAATCTTTAGAAAAATCCAAACGCTAAAAAGTTTGTGAAAAAATATTCTTGATAAGAAAATCCCTTGTTTTCATGGGGTTTTCTTTTTTATTTTGTGAAATTTCTTTTAGAAAAACTTTGACAGTATTTGCCAAAAACGGTAAAATAGTAAGGTAAGAAGAAAGTTAGAAAGGCAAGAAGATGTCAACTTTAGATAAAAATCTTTTGCTAGAAATGTTCCGCAAGATGGAAGAAATCCGTCGTATGGACTTAAAAATTGCGCAATTAGTAAAGAAAGGGAAAGTGCCAGGAATGACGCACTTTTCTGTTGGAGAAGAGGCAGCTAACGTGGGTGCTATGTTGGCTCTCAACCCAGACGATTTGATCACATCAAACCACCGTGGTCACGGGCAAGCTATTGCCAAAGGAATTGACCTCAATGGAATGATGGCTGAAATCCTCGGTAAATATACTGGAACCTGTAAAGGTAAAGGTGGATCTATGCATATTGCTGACCTTGATGCTGGTAACCTTGGTGCCAATGGTATCGTAGGTGGTGGTATGGGAATCGCTGTCGGTGCGGCCCTCAGTCAACAAATGCAAAATACTGGTAAAATCGTTGTCTGCTTCTTTGGAGATGGTGCGACCAACGAAGGTGTTTTCCACGAAGCAGTAAATATGGCTTCTATCTGGAACCTGCCAGTCATTTTCTATTGCATTAACAACGGTTACGGTATCTCTGCGGATATCAAGAAAATGACTAATGTAGAACATATCCATCAACGTAGCGCTGCTTATGGAATTCCTGGAATGTTCATCGAAGACGGTAACAATGTCATCGACGTCTATGAAGGATTTAAGAAAGCCGTAGATCATGTTCGCAGTGGTAATGGTCCAGTCTTGATTGAAAGTGTCACTTATCGTTGGCTCGGTCACTCATCATCTGACCCTGGTAAATATCGTACGCGTGAAGAAGTGGAGTTGTGGAAACAAAAAGACCCGATCGAAAACCTTCGCAAGTACCTCATTGAAAACACTATTGCAAGTGCCGAAGAATTGGAAGAAATCCAAGCGCAAGTCAAGGAAGCAGTAGAAGCTTCTGTTAAATTTGCGGAAGAAAGTCCATTCCCACCACTTGAATCAGCATTTGAAGATATTTACGCAGACTAAGGAGAAAGAGATAAAATGGAAACAAAAACAATGTCCTTCCGTGACACCATTATCCTTGCTATGTCTGAGGAAATGCGTCGCGATGAAAATGTGTTCTTGATGGGAGAAGACGTCGGTGTCTTCGGAGGAGACTTCGGAACTTCTGTTGGAATGCTTGAAGAATTTGGTCCAGAACGTGTCCGTGACTGTCCGATTTCTGAAGCTGCCATCTCTGGAGCAGCAGCAGGAGCAGCCATGACAGGCCTTCGTCCAATCGTTGATATGACCTTTATGGACTTCTCGGTCATTGCCATGGACAATATCGTCAACCAAGCTGCTAAAACACGCTATATGTTTGGTGGTAAGGGACAGGTTCCAATGACTGTTCGATGCGCTGCTGGTAATGGAGTTGGTTCTGCAGCCCAGCACTCGCAATCACTAGAGTCTTGGTTTACTCACATTCCTGGTCTTAAGGTTGTGGCACCAGGTACACCTGCGGACATGAAAGGATTGCTTAAGTCTTCTATCCGTGATAATAACCCTGTTATCATTCTTGAGTATAAGTCAGAATTTAACCAAAAAGGGGAAGTACCAGTTGATCCAGACTACACGATTCCACTTGGAGTCGGTGAAATTAAACGTGAAGGTACGGATGTAACAGTTGTTACTTATGGAAAAATGCTTCGCCGTGTGGTTCAAGCTGCTGAAGAATTAGCTGAAGAAGGAATTTCTGTTGAGATTGTTGATCCACGTACCCTTGTTCCGCTTGATAAGGATATCATCATCAACTCAGTTAAGAAGACTGGTAAAGTTGTGCTGGTCAACGACGCTCACAAAACAAGCGGCTATATCGGAGAGATTTCAGCAATTATTTCAGAATCAGAAGCATTTGACTATCTAGATGCACCAATCCGCCGTTGCGCAGGAGAAGATGTGCCAATGCCTTATGCACAAAACCTAGAAAATGCAATGATTCCAACAGTTGAAAGCATCAAAGATGCCATCCGTAAAACATATAACAAAGAGTAGGATTACATAAGATAAGTTATGTAAATAAAATAAAGCTGACGAGAAACTTTGTATCTTTTAGGTGCTGAGCTCTTCGTCCTTAATATCTTATATTCGAACACGGGCTAAAAGCTCGGAAAAAGATAAATCTCCTTGGCTTCGTCAAAGTCATCGTCGATTTCCTATTTTTCAGTCGCTTTTAACGCCCTTTGTATCATATAATTGAATTCGGACGGAGGTCTGCGAAAAAAAGATAGATTTCCTTGTGTTCATCGAACACATCGTCAATCTCCTATTTTTTCATTGCCCTCTGAGTCCTTAATATCTTAGTATAGAATTGGAGAGGTCATGGCTGATGACAAGCTAAGAGCGACTCCTGCGGCTAGAAAATTAGCGGATGATTTAGGGATCAACCTCTACGACGTTTCTGGCTCAGGTGCAAACGGTCGTGTCCACAAAGAAGACGTGGAAACTTATAAAGACACAAACGTGGTTCGCATTTCGCCACTTGCAAAACGAATTGCCCTCGAACATAATATTGCTTGGCAGGAAATCCAAGGAACGGGTCATCGTGGTAAGATCATGAAGAAGGATGTTTTAGCCTTGCTTCCTGAAAATATCGAAAACGACACTATCAAGTCTCCTGCTCAGATTGAAAAAGTGGAAGAAGTTCCTGATAACGTAACACCATACGGTGAAATTGAACGTATTCCAATGACACCAATGCGTAAGGTTATTGCTCAACGGATGGTTGAATCTTACCTAACTGCGCCAACCTTCACGCTCAACTATGAAGTTGATATGACTGAAATGTTGGCTCTTCGTAAGAAGGTTCTTGAGCCAATCATGGAAGCAACTGGGAAGAAGGCTACTGTAACAGACCTTCTTTCACTTGCTGTTGTGAAAACCTTGATGAAGCATCCTTATATCAACGCTTCATTGACAGAAGACGGCAAGACCATTATCACTCACAACTATGTCAATCTTGCGATGGCAGTTGGGATGGATAATGGATTGATGACACCTGTTGTTTATAATGCGGAGAAGATGAGTCTTTCAGAGCTGGTTGTAGCCTTCAAGGATGTCATTGGTCGTACCTTGGATGGTAAATTGGCTCCAAGCGAACTGCAAAATTCAACATTTACTATCAGTAACTTGGGAATGTTTGGCGTTCAGTCCTTTGGTCCTATCATCAACCAACCAAACTCAGCTATCCTTGGTGTCAGTTCGACAATTGAGAAGCCAGTTGTCGTCAATGGTGAAATTGTGATTCGCCCAATCATGAGTCTTGGTTTAACAATTGACCACCGTGTCGTAGATGGTATGGCTGGAGCCAAGTTTATGAAAGACTTGAAAGAATTGATTGAAAATCCAATCTCAATGTTGATTTAAGAGCAGGAGTATTCATTTTTAAGATATAGATAAAGGAAGGAAGACATGGCCTTAGAAGTAATTATGCCAAAAGCCGGCGTGGATATGACAGAAGGACAAATCGTCCAATGGAATAAAAAAGTCGGAGAATTTGTAAAAGAAGGAGAAATCCTTTTGGAAATCATGACTGACAAAGTCAGCATGGAATTGGAAGCCGAAGAAGATGGTTACTTGATTGCTATCCTTAAAGGAGATGGTGAAACTGTTCCAGTAACGGAAGTTATCGGTTACCTTGGAGAAGAAGGGGAAAACATCCCAACAGCTGGATCAGCAGTGCCAGAAGCTAGCCCAGTACCTGCAGCAAGTGCTTCAAATGATGATGGTAAGAGCGATGATGCCTTTGATATTGTTGTGATTGGTGGAGGTCCTGCTGGTTATGTTGCAGCCATTAAAGCCGCCCAACTCGGCGGTAAGGTTGCCCTTGTTGAGAAATCTGAACTTGGTGGAACCTGCTTGAACCGTGGCTGTATCCCAACTAAGACCTATCTTCACAACGCTGAAATTATCGAAAACATCGGTCATGCTGCAAATCGTGGTATCGTGATTGAAAATCCTAACTTCACTGTTGATATGGAAAAACTTTTAGAAACTAAGTCTAAAGTTGTAAATACTCTTGTTGGTGGTGTTGCAGGACTTCTTCGTAGCTATGGAGTTACTGTTCATAAAGGAATTGGAACCATCACTAAAGACAAGAATGTCTTGGTAAATGGTTCAGAATTGCTTGAAACTAAGAAGATTATCCTTGCTGGTGGTTCAAAAGTCAGCAAGATTAACGTTCCTGGTATGGAATCATCACTTGTCATGACAAGTGACGACATTCTTGAAATTAACGAAGTTCCAGAAAGCCTTGTTATCATCGGTGGTGGAGTTGTCGGTATTGAACTCGGTCAAGCCTTCATGACATTTGGTTCTAAGGTAACTGTTATTGAAATGATGGACCGTATCGTGCCAGCTATGGATGCTGAAGTTTCTAAGAATCTTCGCTTGATTCTTGAACGAAAAGGTATGACTATCTTGACTGGTACTAAACTGCAAGAAATCATCGAAGAAGATGGTAAACTTCGTATCAAGATTGAAGGAAAAGACGATATTATCGCAAGCAAAGCTCTTCTTTCAATCGGTCGTGTACCAGACCTCGAAGGAATTGGTGAAGTAGAGTTCGAGTTAGACCGTGGTCGTATCAAGGTTAACGAGTACATGGAAACTTCTGTTCCTGGTATTTATGCACCAGGTGACATCAATGGTACCAAGATGTTGGCTCACGCAGCCTTCCGTATGGGTGAAGTAGCCGCTGAAAATGCCCTTAAAGGAAATCACCATGTTGCTAAATTGAACTTGACTCCTGCAGCTATTTACACACTTCCTGAAGTAGCAGCAGTTGGTTTAACAGAAGAGCAAGCCCGTGAGAAATACGATGTAGCTATTGGTAAGTTCAACTTTGCTGCTAACGGTCGTGCCATTGCCTCAGATGCTGCTCAAGGTTTCGTAAAAGTCATTGCAGATAAGAAATACGGAGAAATCCTTGGTGTTCATATCATCGGTCCTGCAGCTGCAGAATTGATTAACGAAGCGTCAAGCATTATCGAAATGGAAATTACTGTTGAAGAAATGCTGAAGACTATCCACGGACACCCAACCTACTCTGAAGTGATGTACGAAGCATTTGCGGATGTTCTAGGAATGGCTATCCATTCACCTAAGAAAAAATAAAAGAAAGATAGATTAGACTGGAAGGTTATTTCCAGTCTCTATCGTATAAGAAGGTATCTCATGAAATATATTATCAATCATTCAAACGACACCGCTTTTAATATCGCCTTGGAAGAATATGCCTTTAAACATCTTTTGGATGAGGATCAAATCTTCCTACTTTGGATTAACAAGCCATCTATCATTGTTGGTCGTCATCAGAATACCATCGAAGAAATCAACCGTGATTATGTTCGCGAAAATGGCATTGAGGTGGTCCGCCGTATCAGCGGTGGTGGAGCTGTTTACCACGATTTAAATAACCTAAACTACACGATCATCTCAAAAGAAGATGAAAACAAGGCTTTTGACTTTAAGAGCTTCTCAACGCCAGTTATCAATACACTAGCTCAACTTGGGGTTAAAGCTGAGTTCACAGGCCGTAATGACTTAGAAATCGACGGTAAGAAATTCTGTGGTAATGCCCAAGCCTATATCAATGGTCGTATCATGCATCATGGTTGCTTGCTCTTTGACGTTGATTTGTCAGTCCTTGCTAACGCCCTCAAGGTTTCAAAGGATAAATTTGAATCAAAAGGTGTGAAATCCGTCCGTGCTCGCGTAACCAATATTATCAATGAATTACCAGAAAAAATCACTGTCGAAGAATTCCGTGATTTACTATTGGAATACATGAAAAAAGAGTACCCTGAAATGACAGAATACGTTTTTTCTGAGGAAGAATTGGCTGAAATCAATCGTATCAAGGACACCAAGTTTGGAACTTGGGACTGGAACTACGGTAAATCACCTGAATTTAACGTCCGTCGTGGAACCAAATTCACTAGTGGTAAGGTGGAAGTATTTGCTAATGTTCTCGAATCAAAAATCCAAGACATCAAGATTTATGGTGACTTCTTTGGTATCGAAGACGTTGCTGCAGTAGAAGATGTCCTTCGTGGAGTGAAATACGAACGCGAAGATGTCCTTAAAGCACTAGAAACAATTGATATTACACGCTACTTCGCTGGTATTAGTCGTGAAGAAATCGCTGAAGCAGTAGTTGGATAAATCAAAAAGAAGCTGGTCCTACAACCAACTTCTTTTTTAAAAATCATATATTACATAATTTATTTTATGTATTTTATAAACTATCTAGAGCATTCTTTTGTTCATCATTGACGATATGGGTATAGAGATCAGTGACTTGTGTGCTGGCATGTCCTAGCTGGTGGCTGACCAAAACTTGCGATTTAGTCGCATCATAAAGCCTAGTTGCTAGGGTATGTCGTAGTTTATGAGGTGTTACACGAACTTTGAAGTCCTCAGAGTACTTAGCAACCATCTTTTCCACACTGGAAGCATCGATACGATTAGGAACACCTCTGTAGAGTGTCAAAAAAAGGGCTGTATCTGTTTTTTCTGTCTTATAGCGTTGATTACGAATGGCGAGATAATTCTCTAGATAAGGTTTGGCAAAGGCAGCAACATTGACCGAGTCACGTTTGCCCCCTTTTCGAGTGACATCGATAACCATCATTTTTAGATTGAGATCTCTTAGATCCAGATTAACAGCTTCAGATAAGCGGACACCAGACGCCAAGAGAAGGGCAATAATGGCCAAATCACGTTCTTTATTTTTATTAAATGATGAGAGAGCTCGATTTGAGAGCTGTTGTGGATACTCTTGGTCAATATAAGTTAGAAAACCTTCTGTTTCATTACCAAGAAAGAGTTTTTGCTTAATGTTTTCAGCTCTGGCAGCAAGCGTTTCTTTCTTTTTCTTTGTTGAAACTTTCTTCATTACATTACGATAGAAATAAGGCTCCCCCTGATCGTTTTCAACTTCTTCGGTCAGATACTTGTAGAGACTGGAAAGGGCTGATAAGGTCCGATTGATAGTTGTCTGTGAAACACCTTGCTTTGTTGTATTTGCATTCAGCAAAGGACGTTCACGTAGGTAAAGGATAAAGGATTCCATGTCTTTCTTTGACATATTTTCCAAGACAGATAAAGGAATATCAGATATTTTATCAGCGTTTGAAATGCCAGACTCTATAACCCAGCTGAAAAATCGATCGTATTCTTTGAGGTATTCGTACAAGGTTGTAAAACTGTAAGGAACAGCAAGCTTAGATTGGTAGTATTCAAGAACATACCAGGGCATGATTTGTTTTAGTTTGTCGATTCGTTCCAGTAAAATCTCACGTTTCATGTATTTTCTCCATAAATAAGTCTACTAGTAGTATAGCATAGACTCATATATTTTTCAAGAAAATTATAGTTTTTCGGAAAGATGTTGTAGAGCTTTTTAATAGAATAACTAAAATAACCAAAAATGATTTCATTTTTAATAACTAAAAAATTTTTTTCGACAAAAATTGTCTATAATGTACTTTATTCCTGAGAAACTAACACAAAGACTTGGTTCTTTTTTCATAAGAACCAAGTCTTTGTGTTTGATATGAATCTACTAGAAATTTTTCAAAGTCATTCTTATAATTAAATTTCTCTAAAAAATTTCAATTGCCATTTTTGTGTTGATTGAGCCGTTGTATTTAAATTTGCGCACCAAGGCGGATAAAATCGCATGGACATTTTTCCTTTGCTGTTTTTTGTCGAGAGAATTTTCTTACGAATAGCAGCTTCGTTTGGAATAATAAATAGCCCCTTTTTATCATTATCGATGACAACGATAACAAGTTCAGTTCCCAAATCTTCATTGGTATAAGGAATGTTCATGTTATTTTTGTCTTTTTTCCAAAAAACTGTAAAATATCCTTCTTTTTTCGGTGTTCTTTTTGCTAAGCGGCATCTTTTATATCCTTGCTCATCCTTTATTTTGATAAGAATACCTTCGTATTTTTCATTCCACTTTTCTTTAATGAATTCAAAATCACCATAAAACTCATATAGAACATCTAGTATTTTCATTATGATGTATGTCCTCCCTTATCAAAATCAACAAAATATTCTTGATATATTTATTACATAATAAAAATTATGTAATAATATTTTTGATCTACAACAACAAATCTTTGACTTTCCCAATTTCACTTTTTGGAATAACTAGGTGAATCATATCTCCGAGATACATTCTGGTTGAGCCGTTAACTGTTTGGCTTTTGCCATTATGGACTTGGGTGGTGATGAGTACGTTATGTGGCAAGTTGAGTTCGTGTACTTGTTTTCCTGCTATTTTATCAGATACGGGGATTTCAATGAGTGTAACTTCTCCTTCATCTGTTGCTTCTTCTGGCAACATTCTTTCTAGCATGGCCTCATAGACTGGCGCACCTTTAAGTAAATCCATGATGATATAGGAAACTAGGGTTACTAAGCCAAGTGGCATGAGATTGCGAATATCTCCTACCATCTCAGTTACGAGTATCATAGCGGTTAAGGGTGCCTTTGATATTGCTCCAAAATAACCACTCATTCCCAGAATGACAAATATAGGGAATTGCTCCTGACTGACAAGTCCAAGATTGACACAAATTACACCAACTAGAGCTCCAAGTAAGGAGCCAAGCGCCAAAATTGGTAGGAAAATTCCTCCTGGAAGGCCACTTCCATAGCTAATCATGCTCCAAACAAAGCGAATCAAAAAGTAAGCTAATAGAACTTGGAAACTAAAATCTTGCTCAGTTAAGGAAAGAACCAGCTGATTTCCACCACCAAGGATTTGGGGTAAGAAGATGCCGACTGGTATGATGAGAATAAAGGCTAGAATTGGGTAATAAGCTCTATCCAAACGGATTTTTTGACCAAGCCAATCATAAACTCTTCCGACGTTCAATACAGCTTTCTCATAGACAAAACCGGAAAGTCCTAGAAAAATTCCCATAAGGAGGTAAATCCAATACTGATCCAGGGTCATGAGTGGGATGTTGTCTGGCATGTCCAGTACGGGTGTTAAGCCAAATATGAGCAGAGAAACAAAGTTTGCTACGAGACTAGCTGCGAGAGTAGACACCCAGAAAAAACGCGAAAAATGGTGATAAACTTCTTCTACTACAAAGAGGAGGCCTGCTATTGGTGCATTAAAGGCTGCAGCTAAACCTGCTGCAGCTCCACTAGCAATCAAGGAGCGTTCCTCTACTGGACTGGATTTGAGCCATTTGGCAATGCCTTTACCACCAACTGCTCCAAGTTGAATACTTGGCCCTTCTCTACCCAGCATAAGTCCACTGGCAATAGCAAGAATTCCTAAAATATATTTTTTCCAAAGTACGCCCCACCAGTTGAGAGTCATCAATCCCTTTAATTCGGCTTCGACTTGAGGAATTCCTGAGCCTTTGATATCTTTCTCTGACCGTGTTAATTTAGCACTGAGCCAGCAGATGAGTATGTAAAATAAAACCAGTACAAAAAGATTGCGCACTAGGTGCGCTTGATCTTGATAAAGTCCTTGTATCAGGTGGAAGCCTTTTTCGATTAAGAAACGAAAGGATCCAACGATAATTCCAACGACAAGACCAACGATGATTCCTCGTCCAACTTGGGATAATATGGTACTCGAGGCAAAGGCAAATTCTTTCTTGGAACTGAGTGTTTCTGACTGTTCCTCCATAATCATTCCTTTTAACTTAACTTTCTTTTTCTCTTGAAATCAGTAATTTAACGGGTTCAAAGCTGGTTCGGTGAATTGGGGCAACTCCTAGTTTTTCAAGTCCTTCCAGGTGTTTAGCTGTTCCATATCCTGCATTAGCAGCGAAATCATAGCCAGGGAACTGCTGGTCGAATTCCTTCATCAATTCATCACGTGTAACCTTGGCTACTATAGAAGCCGCTGCGATTGAAAGGGAATTAGCATCACCTTTGATGATGGAGATTTGTGAAATTGGTAAATCCAGTTTCATGGCATCTATCAAAAGGTGCTCAGGTTGCGGACGGAGCTGGGAGATTGCTTCCTTCATAGCTAGTTTGGTTGCTTCATAGATATTGACTTGGTCGATGACCTGATTATCCATGATACCAATGCCGATTGACAAGGCTTGCTCCTGAACTGCTTGGAAAATCTCCAGATGTTTCTTTTTAGGAATTTTCTTGCTGTCGTTAAGACCTTTAATTTTACAATTTTGAGGTAAAATAACAGCTGCAGCGACTACAGGCCCAGCCAGAGGACCTCGGCCGACTTCATCAACACCAGCAATTAAGGTCAATCCTTGCTTGTAAAGTTCTTTTTCGTAGGAAAGCATGGATTCTAAACGAAGATCCTCATCTAATTCTGCCTGAATAGCTTTTTTACGCTTGCTGATTTCCTTTTGAACTCCAGAGCGATTATCCTTTTCAAGCTCTAAAAAAATTGGACTATCAAGGTCCTTGACAGTAGCAAGGAGTTCTTTGATTTCTTTAATCGTCGCCATCGAGGTCTTCCAATGTATCTAAGGTATAGTTACCGAGTTTGCCGTCGCGGACTTCCTTCACGAAGAGACTGTAAAAGCGGTCATAGTCATCACGGAAACCGAGGGCACGGGTCATATCCATAATAATAACAGGCGCATCTTCTTCAATTTTCATTTGTTTGAAGCGTTCGGCCAACTTTTCTGGATAATGTTCTTTAAAATAATTGAGACCAAAAATGGTTACCTCATCCATTGGAAGCAACTGGTCTTTGATAGCTCCAGTCAAGGCCAACTTAAGAGCTACAGTTTCATCCTCAAACTTAGGCCAAAGAATCCCCGGTGTATCCAAGATTTCTAGGTCTTTATTGGTTTTGAGCCATTGTTGTCCCTTGGTAACCCCTGGTTTATTGCCGACAACGGCAATTTTCTTACCAGCTAAACGGTTCATAAGAGTGGATTTACCAGCGTTTGGAATTCCGATAATCATGGTACGCAAGGTTTCAATCTTGATACCACGTTCTTTCTGGCGAGCAATCTTATCAGCCATGAGCTTCTTGGCCGCATCTGTTACAACTTTTACAGTCACTTGCTCTTTGGAGTTGATAGCTAGCGTCTGAATTCCTTGTGATTCAAAATACTGACGCCATTCCTTGGTCATTGCTGGATCGGCCAAGTCTGCTTTGTTTAAAATCAAGAGTTTTGGTTTATCACCAACAATCTTGGTCAACATAGGATTTTGACTGGAAAGAGGCAAGCGTGCATCCACCAAAATCGTCACAAAATCAACAAATTTTAAATTTTCCTGAACCTGTCGACGCGCTTTAGACATGTGACCAGGAAACCATTGAATAGTAGCCATAATATATCTCCTTCGGATTGAAAAAATTGTAAAAACGTTTTCTTTCTTATCCTCTATTCTATCATAAATTAGTCTTTTTTGCATAAGCTTTTGTTTGTAATAGCTACTTTTTAAAGGAAGACTGATTTCAAATCTACTTAATTTATATATTAACCCTATATAAAATTCTATGTCTTATATATTTAGTTTTAGATGAGTATTCGAGATAAAAATGGGACTATGCAATTTGTTAGAATCCCTTCTATCCAGCTTTCCTGTGCTGAGGAGAGATGTTCTGCCTGGAGGCTTTCTTTTAGAAAATCTCGAACTTGTTCTGGTGCGATTTCAAACTCAAAGGATTTCATTTTATAGAAAAAGTCAAGCAGATGGTCTGACAGATATTCAGTTGAAAATGGCACTTCTCCACTTTTTCGATATTCTAATAAGAGCCTAGAAAATCGGGCTTTTTCTTCAGGAAGCTCACGAAAATAGGAATTGAGGAGCCAGGTCTGCTTCTGCTTTCTTTCAATTGGGTCTTGACTGGCTATTCGTTGGTCTTTTTCCAACTCTTTTTGGTATTGTTTGGCCTTGATAGCCCGTTCTGTTCGATTTTTACCAAAAAGAATTTTTTCCCACTTGCGTTCTTCTTGAGTCAAGGTCTCCGTAAAGCCAAAGTAATCTTGATAGGCACGTTCTGCTGGGCCCATGGCTAGAACCAGATTGTCTGCATATTGTTTGGCGATTTTATCCCTCTTCTTGCGCTCTTTCTCTGCCTGGATACGCAGTTCTTGCTCGTAGTCAATTTTCTCCTTACCTAGTTTGACAAGATAGAGTTGGTCATCTGGTTTTCCAAGTAAAAAGGGTTTGATACACTTTTCAAGGACTTCTTCCATCCGAGCTTTCTTCTTGGGTTCTGCCTTGGTCCAACTTCCTCCTTGAAAGACTTCTAGGAAGAGCTGGTAGTCTTTCTCAGGTGAGAACTGATTGCCACGATTAGCTTTAAAAACACCTTTTTCCCAGAGCCACTTTAGAAGACGCTCGTCAAAGTCACTTTTATTGACCTTGATTTTTTCCTTTTTCTGGGCTTTTCTGGTCAGATTTTCAACCTTTCTGAGCAGTTTTTCCTCCTCTTCCAGTTGCTGGTCAAGGGTCAATCGATGAAAGTGTCTGACGCAGTCGCTGCCTATAGGAAATAGTCGTTGACCAGTCACTCCGTTAAAGAGTTCGTAGGCGTATTTGATAGCATTTCCACAGACACAATTGCTACGGCCGATACCGTTAAAAATCAAGGAAACTTCATTCCATTCCTTGGTAGCTTGTTCCCAAGTATTAGCTTTTGAAGCCTGTAAAACCGCATCGTGCAGGGATTTTCTAACTGGAAGTGTCATGAGGTCTCCTTTCTAGATTATACTTTTACAACTTGAACCTCTTCTTTACCGAGTAAAATCAAGTATTTCTCAATATTTTCAATCGAATAGGCTCGTGATAAGGCCTCTCCGTATAGGGCTAATTGACCACGATAGCGATCAATGAGTTGACTTGGCTCATCATAGCGGTCTGTCTTGTAGTCGAAAAGAACAATTCTATCCTCGTAAAGTAGATAGCCATCCAAGATTCCACGGACAACGAAGTCTTCCTGACTCTTTTGATCTCGTTTGAGCATGGAGAAGGGTTGCTCGCGGTATAAATGGTCGGTATTAGCAAGAATTTCCTGACCGAGTTCTGTGTCAAAGAATGCAAGGATTTTAGCAAGATTGATCTTATCTCTGACACCTGGGCTGGTTTGAACTTGTTTGAGAGTTTCTGTCAGGCTAGCAAGGGTTGGTCGCTGACTGAGGTCAATTCTCTGCATGAGTTCGTGGGTAGCACTACCAATCTCAGCTCCAGTTACCTTTTCTTTAGTTGAAAAATCTGGCAAATCAAAGCTGATTTTCTTGTCTACTGACTGGCCTTTACCAGTAATCTCAACACCTTCCATATCCATAACAGGTTCGTAAAATTTCTTGATTTGACTTGGGGTTTGAACACTAGGCAGTTCAATGGCTGCGCGGTGAAGAGTATTATAGACTTCCACTTCTTTCAGCATTTCAAGGGCTTCCTTAATGGTTTCAGACTGGCGATTGTCTGCTTGGGAGCTATCTTGGAGAGGACTTTTGTTTTCCAATTCTCCGATAGCTTCTCTAGTCAGCTGGTCTTCACCAACAAAACGATAGCTAAAGTTGAGATGATCCTTAACAAACACTTTACTGATAGCCCAAATCCAATCTTGGAAATTCCTTGCTTGCAGTCTAGTGTTGCTATTTAGTTTTTCATTTTTAGCTGCTGGGTATTCCTTGGCTTCCAGCTTTTCGCGAGAACCCTTACCGATAAGATAGAGCTTTTTCTCAGCCCGTGTCATAGCAACGTAGAGGAGACGCATTTGCTCAGAATAGCTTGCCAGCTGTAATTCCTCTTCATTCTGCATATAGGTCAGGCTAGGAATGGAGAGTTTGACGGTTTTAGGATAGTGATCTTCCACTGCTCCTGTCTCCATTTTGGCGATATATTTGACACCAAGCCCATTTTTACGACTGAGAATGACTTCTGACATAGAGTCTTGCTTGTTGAAATCTTGATCCATATTGAGAATAAAGACGTAAGGAAACTCCAGTCCTTTACTCTTGTGGATGGTCATGAGCTCTACTGCATCTTTTGGCGGTGCGACAGCCACGCTTGTCAAATCGTGCTGGGCTTCTAGGACCTTGTCAATCATGCTAATAAAACGAGACAAGCCTTTGAAGTTGCTCTTTTCAAATTGATCAGCACGCAGTGCTAGGGCATAGAGATTAGCTTGTCTAGCAGGCCCATTTGGCAAAGCCCCAACATAATCGTAGTAAAAACGGTCGTTGTAAATCTTCCAAATCAAGTCATAGAGGGAGTGGGTTTTGGCATACAAGCGCCAAGAAGCTAGTATATCCATGAATTGATTTAGTTTTTCAGCTAGAGCTGTGTGAATCAAGTCCTTTTGACTGCTTGCCAGTTTTTGAGCATTGACCAGTTTCTCATAGAGATTCTCTTGAACTTTGTCCTCATCTTTCTGAAGAGATAAACGTGCTAACTCGTCCTCGTCAAAGCTAAACATTGGAGACTTCATAAGGGCAACTAAGGCGTAGTCTTGCAGGGGATTGTGAATGACACGAAGGGTATCTAGCATGACTTGCACTTCTAGGGATTGGAGATAATTGTTTTGCTCTCCGTCAGTTTTGACAGGAATCCCGTACTCAGACAGGGCAAGGAGAATCTGGTCATTACGACTGCGACTGGAGGTCAGAAGGGCGATTTCTTTAAAGGCAACACCTTGTTCTCTATGGAGTTTAAGGATTTCCTTGATAACTAATCGCATCTCACCAGTTAGTTTCGTTTCTGTTTGACTCTCTTCTTCCTCACCTGTATCGTCCTTGTCGTAGAGGAGAAATTCTGTCTTGTTATCTGGATTGGGAGTCAGTTTGGTATTGGCAAAAACAAGCTGGTGCATGTTATCATAGTTGATTTCGCCGACCTCTTGGTCCATGAGACGTTCAAAGACATCATTGGTTGCTGACAGCACTTCTGAACTACTACGGAAATTTTCCTTGAGGAGAATCAGCTTTCCTTCTTCAGGATTTTGCGCATAGCGTTGGAACTTTTCATTGAAAATCTGCGGGTCTGCCTGACGGAAACGATAGATGGACTGCTTGATATCTCCCACCATAAATCGGTTGTGACCATTAGAAAGTAATTCCAGCATCCGTTCTTGAATATGGTTGGTATCCTGATACTCATCGACCATGACTTCGTGGAAACGCTCCTGATAAGCCTCACGAACTTGTTGGAAATTCTCTAAAATCTCGATGGTATAGTGACTAATATCAGCGAATTCAAAGGCATTTTCCTGGCGCTTACGTTCACGATACGCCTCCACAAAGTCACTCATGAAGGCTTGGAAGGTTTTAGCTAGTTCCCAGGTCTCTCCATGATAACGTTCTTGATAGTCGAGAATCGTTATCTGTTCTGACAGTTGTCCTAGTTTAGCAAACTGGGACTTTCTTTCTTCGTTGTAGGCGTCGACCAGTGGCTTCAAATCAGCCTTGCGACTGGCATTGGTCAGAGCTCGACCATTTTTCTCTTTCGAAATTGCGACAACACGCGCAAGAACTGTTTGATAAGCATGACTGTCGGACTCTTGATTTAAGGAGCCAATTTCATCCAGAACTAACTGAACATTTTCTAAATAGGGAGCCTTAGGAAACTCCTTGGCATCGTTATCCAGATGATAACGGAAAAAGCTTTCCAAATCCCAAAGGGCTTGTTTGATTTGCTCAGTTAGTTTTTCTTTTTCACTGGTAAAATCAGCTTTTTCAAAGCCTTTTAAGAAAGATTCACTCAGCCACTTTTGAGGATTGCTGGTGGATTGGAGGAAGTCATAAATTTTATAGACCTGCTGGCGTAGCCCCCGTTCATCCTTGCCACGCCCTGCAAAATTTTTCAGCAAATGACTAAATTTCTTTTTCTGTTTGCCTTGGTAATGGGCTTCAAATACCTCATGAAAGGCTTCGTTTTTTAGAAGAAGTTGCTCGCTTTGGTTTTGTAAAATACGAAAATTAGGCGCAATATCAATCAGATAGCCATGTTTACCAAGGAATTTTTGTGTGAAAGAGTCCATGGTTCCGATGGCTGCGTTGGGTAGGTCTGCCAACTGACGACCCAAGTGTTGTTTGAGGTCAACATCATCGCTTTCTTGGATTTGCTGGCTGATTTTTTTCTCCAAACGTTCTTTAAGCTCTGTGGCAGCCTTAACGGTAAAGGTTGAGATAAAGAGTTGACTGATTTCCACTCCACGCGCCAATTGATCTAGAATGCGCTCGGCCATGACAAAAGTCTTCCCAGAACCAGCCGACGCTGAGACAAGGATATTTTGACCAGAAGTGTAGATGGCTTCGATTTGTTCGGCAGTTTTCTTCTGTTCCTTACTCGAATGCGCTTCTGCTTCTTGCAGTTTTTGAATTTCCTCCTCAGTTAAAAAGGGAATGGGCTTCATCGATTCAACTCCTCTCTTATTTTTTCAAACCAAGCTTGCTTGAGTTTTTCTCCGACCAGACGTTTACCGTCAGCCAAGTCCAACTTTTGTAGGAAACGGGCTTGACCCAAGTGATAATTGGCTTCAAATCCGGTGATGGCTTGGTGTTGCTGGACGTATGGGGCAATACTTCTGCCATTTTCGGTATAAGGATTAATGGCGAACTGGCCTGCTAAAATCTTCTCAGCTGCTTTCTTGTAAAGATGGGCATTGTAGTCCAGTAGGAGCTGGAATTCCTCATCTGTCAGCTGATTAGCCTTGTTTTTGTTATAAAATTCGCCCAAATGACTGCTTTCTTTTTCTAAAAATAGCCCTTGGTATTTCATAGATTTGCTAGCTTCTACTACTGCACCTGCCAGACTTTTAACGGCCATCAGAGATTGGACAGGTTCAGCCATTTCCAAGTACATAGCGCCGAAAAAGTTCTGCTCCCCTTCTCTCTTTAAGGCAGCTAGATAAGTTGGCAACTGGGAATTGAGCCCATTAAAGAAATGAGGAAATTGGAACTGAGTTAGACTAGACTTGTAGTCTACTACCCCTATCGCTCCATCAGCTTTCAAACGGTCAATGCGGTCAACCTTACCTCGTACAAAGACACTGCGACCATTGTCCAATTGAATAAAGGCTTGCTCTTTCCCACCGAAATTCGCTTCCTCTTTGATGGTTTCGATGGCTGGATTGTGGCGGAGAATGTGGCCAGTCGTGCGAGCTACATCAAGTAGAACTTCCTTGGTAAACTGGGCTTCCAAACTTTCCTGATAAATAGCCTCAAATTCCCGTTCTTGACTGGTTTCTTGGATAGCTTGTTCTAAACGTTTGTCAAAGGAATCTTCGTCAGGCAACTGTAAGGCGCGTTCAAAAATGCGGTGCAAGAAATTCCCGTGACTACGGGCATCAGGACGTAGGCGTAATTCCTCCTGCAAGCCTAGAACATAACGGAGGAAATAACTGTATTGGTTACGGTAAAACTCTGTCAAACCAGAGGTAGATAGGTAAAACTCCTGATCAGCAGGATAGAGCGCTTGTAAGGTGTCCGTAGCCAACTGCTTACTATTTGGACTGGTTGGGAGGGCAGGATTTCCCAAACCTTGCTGGTCTAGTTTTTTCCCCATGACACGCGCCAATACTTTGACAAAGGTCAAATCTTGCTCACAATCACTCGCCTCGCCTTGCTGGTGATAGGCAACCAGACTGGACAAAAGACTATGATATGAGCCCATATCTTCCTTAGACAGCCCTTTGTGATTCATTCTCTTCTCTTTCCGACGAAATCCAAAATGGACCAGCTCTTGAAGATAGGCAGATTCCTTACTTTCACTTTCATTAAAAAGGCTTGGAGCCGACAAGACCAATTGCTTACGAGCAGAATTAACCAAGGAAAGCATAGTGTAGCGATTTTTCTTGAGGTTTTCACTGCTGGCAATCAGTAATTGAACGCCTTCTTCGGTCGCTTGGTTTAAGTTTTGTCTTTCTTCATCAGTCAAAAGACTAGTGTTTTGCGCAATTTTTGGCAAATGATCCTGAGTCAGCCCAATGGCATAGACAAAGTCAGCAGTAAGTGGTGCAATCAAATCATAACTCTGCACCAGAACGGTGTCCACTGTCGCAGGAATGGTACGGTACTGAGATAGGCTCATTCCAGAATGGAGCAAGGCTAGGAAGTCCTCTAGACTAACCTGTGAACCAGCAAAAACAGTCGCAAATTGTTCTAAAACGTGACAGAAAGCCTTCCAAACTTCGGCTTGTCTTTCCTGTTCTAGGACTTCCATAGTGGCTGTCAAATCTTGCAGTTGCTTCGTTACTGCACCTTCTTTTAGAAAGACCTTCCACTTTTGCAAGAGATTTTCAGCCTTTTGTTTTCGACTGGCAAATAGGGTTTCAAGAGGGGATAAAATACGCAAACGAAGAGTATTTAAACGCCCTAAATCAAATTTTCCATGGTGGGATTTGGTGAAGGTTTGCTGAAAGGCTGTCAAGCCATTGATACCAAGATAGCGTATATATTGCTCAAATGCGTCAATATTCGCCTGACTAAGGTCGGTATACAAACCCGTTCTGAGAAGATTAATCAAATCCTCCTGACGGAAACGATAACGTTTTAAAGCTAAAATAGACTCGACAAACTGTGTCAATGGATGATGCGCCATAGCTTCGTTTCTACCAAGATAAAAAGGAATCTGGTACTGGTCAAAAATAGTTTTAAGGGATAACTGATAAGAAGCTACATCCCCTAAGAGAATACGAAAATGCTTGTAGCTCAGGTTGGGATTGGCATGCAATTTCTGACGAATGCTACGGGCTACCAACTCCAACTCTTCTTTTTGCGTCAAACAAGACCAGATTTGCAGGTTTTCACGGTCCTTCTCATCGACCTCCAAAGTGAGCTCTGTAAAGTCATAAGAAGACTCCAGCAAACGAGAGGCCTTGTCAAAACTATCCATCTTCTCATGAGATTGAGAAAGGTCTTGTGCAGGTGTTTGGTATTTAGAAGCTAGATGATGGAGAAACTCCACACTGGCTTGATAAAGATTACCTTCGCTAAAAGGACTGGTATAGGCTTTCTTACTAGCATAAGCACCAATGACAATCTCAACACCCTTGCCATGAAGTAAGTCCACAATTCGCTCTTCCTCAGCAGAAAAACGGGTAAATCCATCAATGACCAAGGCGATTTGAGTAAAATCACTGCTTACCTTGTCATTCTCAATAGCCTCAATCAAATGCGACAACTGACTTCCCTGAGCTAACTGCCCTTGATTGAGATAGGCGGTTACTTTCTCAAAAATCAAGAGCAAGTCTGCCCGCTTATCCTCATCCGTCAAACTTTCTAAGTCCAAAAAACTCATCTGAGCAGTCGTCATCTCGTGATAAAGCTCAATCAACTGCTGTATAAACTGAGGTTCCTGCTTAATCGCACCATAAACACGTAAGTCCTTAGGATCGAGTTCCACAAGGCACTTGTAAAAGGCCATCCCAAGACCGATGTCATCAAGACTGGTCTTGGCAGGTAAGTCATTCAAAATCAGGTAACGAGCCATTTGAGCAAAGCGCGTGACGGTAATAGCAAAAGAAGCCTGCTGGGACAAGCATTCCAGCACGGCGCGTTCCTTTTCAAAAGAAAGAGAGTTGGGAGCGATGTAGAAGACCCGCTTGCCAGCAGCAACTAGCTCCTCCGCCTCTCTGGTTAGAATTTCAGTCAAAGAAGTCCGAATATCAGTATAAAGTAATTTCATCTCTGCCTCGTTGGAATTTTTCATTACCTTTTATTATACCATGATTAGCCCGAATATTCCTCCTCCTTTTCTCCAAAATATGCTATAATAATACCAAAAGATAAAGAAGGAAAACCTATGATTAAACTACTAGCCTTGGATATGGACGGAACCCTCCTCAATGAAGCCAAGGAAATCCCACAAGCTCACATTACTGCCATTCACCAAGCTATTGAAAAAGGTGTTAAATTAGTACTTTGTACTGGTCGCCCGCTTTTCGGTGTCCTCCCCTACTACAAAAAACTGGGGCTGGACCTCCAAAATGAGTATGTCATTGTCAATAACGGTTGTTCAACTCACCAGACAAGTGACTGGGGACTAGTTGACTGGCATGAACTTAGTCCAGCAGACATCGAATACCTCTATGACCTAGCTGAAAAAAGTGATGTTCAGTTGACTCTTTTTGATGAGGAGCATTATTTTGTCCTCGGTGGCAAGCCCAATCAAGTCATCCAAAATGATGCCAAGCTAGTCTTTTCAGACCTGACTGAAATTTCTCTTGAGGAAGCGATCAGTGGCAAATATCGCATGTTTCAAGGTATGTTTTTGGGGACAGAGAGCCAAACGAACGATTTTGAGCAGCGTTTTGCTGAGGAGCTTTGCCAACGATTTAGTGGAGTTCGTTCACAGCCTGTCATTTATGAAGCCATGCCACTTGGTACGACAAAGGCTACTGCTCTTTCACGACTGACAGAGATTCTGAAGATTGATTCCTCAGAAATCATGGCTATGGGCGATGCCAATAACGATATTGAAATGCTCCAGTTTGCAGGCCTAGGCATTGCAATGGGAAATGCCAGCGATTATGTCAAATCCCTAGCTGATGACGTTACAGCCAGCAACGAAGAAGACGGCGTTGCGCGTGCCATTGAGAAATATATTTTATAATTAAGAAGCCCAGTTCATGCCAACTGGGTTTTGATATTTAAGAATGCCTAAAACTTTAGAAACTCTTTAGAAATCTTTGAGCTTTCTTTGATTTCTATGCTTTATACTAAAGTTATCAAAATAAATCAAAAGGAGAGAATCATGAAAACAGTACTTGACATTCATGGATTGTCCAAAAACTTTGACAAACAAGCTATTCTTCAGGATCTTCATCTAACGATAAGAGAGGGAGATATTTATGGACTTATTGGAAAGAACGGAGCTGGGAAGACCACTTTGATAAAAATCATTACGCAACTACTGTTTGCGGATAAAGGAACTGTTTCCCTCTTTTCTAGTCAATCGGAAAATGAGTGGACCAAGGCCCTATCTCGAGTAGGTTCTGTTATCGAATCACCTGTAGCTCATAATCATTTAACAGCCTATCAAAATCTGAAATATTATTGTATGATTCGCCATATTCCAAATGCTGATCAAGTCATTCGAGAAACGCTGGACTATGTAGGTTTACCAGATACAGGTAAAAAAGTCTTTCGTGATTTCTCGCTAGGAATGAAACAAAGACTTGGTATTGCCATTGCTCTTCTATCCAAACCAGACTTCCTGATCTTAGATGAACCTATCAACGGTCTCGACCCAATCGGTATCAAAGAATTTCGACTAATGATTCAACGACTAAATCAAGAAAAAGGGATAACCATTCTCATCTCTAGCCATATCTTGTCAGAACTCTACCTCGTAGCTAATCGTTTTGGTATTTTAGATCAAGGCAAGATTATCCGTGAAATCAGCAAAGCTGAATTTGAAACACTAAATGAGGATTATATTGTGCTTAAGACAGCCGACCAAGAGAAAGCTTGTCAAGTATTGAAAGAACAAATCCAGCTCCAGTTCAAGGTTGTCAATCCTGAGAATGAAATCCACATCTTTGGTCAGGAACAAGATGTCAAACAGATTCTCAAGGAATTAACCTTGGCAGATGTTGCCATTGACGAGATTTACTATGCCCGTCAAAACCTAGAAGAATACTTCACTCAATTGGTCGAATAGGAGGAAAATCATGATACATACCATTCAAGCAGACTTTTACCGTCTTTTCCGTTCCAAAGGATTCTGGATTACAGAGTTCATTCTCTTTGCTCTCATGCTAATGGGCGCAACTGTAGGAGCTACGGGGAAACTGATGGCAATTCAGACAGAAGAGCCAGAAATTCCAACCCATGGTTGGGACGGTGTACAAGCCCTGATTAACGCATCTAGTCAAGGTTCAAACCTCGTTTTTCTCTGTATTATTCTAACTTGCCTAGTTTTAGGTGTTGATTTAATCGGAAAGCTCTATAAAAATAGTTTGACAGTAGGTGTTTCTCGTACAGAGTTTTTCCTTGCTAAAGCCTTTGTAGTGGCTTGTATTGCACTATTGCAACTTATCATCAGCCTTGTTATTGCCTTTATTCCAGCAACTATCTTAAATGGATTTGGCACTATGCCTGATGGCTTTATTGGAAATCTACTGATAACCATTTCCCTTCAATTCCTTTGCCTCCTTGCTTGGCTTTCCATTGTTTCCTTTATTCTCTATGTGAGTCATTCTTATCTTGCAGTATTTATTGGTTATTTGGTCAGCTCTATCTTACTTTCTATGCCAATGCTCATTTTTCCAAATATCAAAATTTTGCCATATTTGTCCTTGCAGTTTGCCTATGCTATGACTGCTAATAGTGAGTCAATTCTCTACACATTTATAGTTAGCTTAGCTGTTATTGTAATCTTTAATATAGGTGGACTGACAGTTTTCAAAAAGAAAAGTCTATAAAAATGACCTCCTCTAGCCTACAGAGGAGGTTTCTTCTGTTAAAAATAAATAAAGACCGAAAACCATTCACCATCAGTGGCTAGCTTCATATCTGCTCCAAGAAGATGAACTAATTCCTCGGTAATATAGAGACCTAAACCAGAGGATTCTTCAGTATCCGACATATTTTCAGAATAAAAACGATTGCTGAGATTTTCTATTCTTTTGATGGGCTGTTTGACAAGGTTTGCAAGTTCTAAGACAAGCTGTTCCTTTTCCTTTTTCAAAGATAGCCGTGCTTCTTTCTTGCCATGTTTGAGGACATTCCCAAGCAAATTTTGTAAAATGCGATCCAGCAAGTCTTCATCAGTCCTCGTTTTTAAACTAGCTTGAACCTGAAAATCAAGCGTGATATTTGCCGCCTGAAAAACATCATAATAAGCCAGAGTCTTCTTGGTAATAAAAGCTGAAAGATCCACTTCTTCCAGTTTCGGTTTGACAGCTCCTTCCATCAAACGACGATATTCTAGGAGAGCCTCCAAACGTTTGGAAACTAAATCAAGATGCTGGGCTATTTTTTGTAAGGTTTCTGATTTGTCTTCAGGAGATTTTATCAATTGTTGGGTGTAGCCTGACGCGATAGTCAGAGGCGTCCGAATATCATGGGCGATATTGCTGATGGCCATATCCAGAGTCTGCTTTTCCCTTTTCATCACCAATCTAGATTGCTCTACTTCCTGAAATAGATTCTCAATCTGCTGGTATAGATGTAAAAAATGTTTGGAAAAAATGCTGACTCCGACTCTTTTCATACTACCTGTGAGAATCTTGTCTTCAATCTGTTGACTCAAGTTTTTAAGTGCTATATGGTAGCGAATCAATGCAATCGATAAAATAATTAGGAGTACCAGTAGGATAAAGATTATCATGTAGGTCATTGCTTGTCTCCTTTTAATCTTACCCCAACTCCCCAGATGGTTTCAATATATTCTTGATTTGGGTCAAGCTGGTTTAATTTTTTACGAAGATTACTCAAATGCGTATTGAGAGTATTATCTCCAGATAGATAGCTCTCCTCCCAGACCAATTCATAAAGTTCTTCTTTTGTAAAAATTTTCTTAGGGTGTTTAAGGAGAGTTTGGAGAATTAAGCATTCTTTCTTGGCAAGGCGAATCGTTTCCTGACTATTTTTGATTTCAAAACTTTCGGCATCAAACTGGATATTTTTCAAGTTTTGTGGCAGATTTTCAGTTTTTTCTATTTCCATAGGCTGTTTTTCTACACTTTGGCGTAACTGAACAGTAACTCTTGCAAAGACTTCATCCAAATCAAAAGGTTTCACTATGTAATCATTGGCACCGTCTAAAAGATATTGGCTGATAAGTTTTTTATCGCTCAAAGCCGTTAGCATAATGACTGGAGTTTGACTTTGTTCCCTAATAGATTTTAAAACCTGATCCCCATTTTTCCCAGGAAGCATGATATCAAGCAAAACGAGGTCAATCCCACCTTGGTCAAAACGCATGATTCCTTCTGTACCAGAAAAGGCTTGAATCACCTCATGCTCCTCAGTAAGAAGTGTTCGCAAAATTTCTTGAATGTCACTATTGTCTTCAATAACCAGTATCCTAGCCATAAACACCAACCTTTCTGCAACTATTATAGCATGTTTTATTGATAAAGCTTAAACAGAAAAGCTCCTCGCATCAAAGTGCGAGAAAGCCTTAGAGGGTTAAAATATAAAATTCACTTACTAGATAACATAGTATCCCTATAGTTACTAGTGAAAACGAGTCTAGCAGAATGAATCTATCATTTCTCTCCTACTAGTCCGTAATCCGTTGATACATTTCTGGTCTTCTATCTCGAAACAGTCCCCAGTTTAGGCGTTCGCTTGCTCCCTTGTCTAGGTCATAAGTAACTAACAGAACAGCTTCAGCTTGTCTTTCAGCTAGCTCTAGAATAGCTCCTGTTTCATCCGTCATAAAGGATGAACCGTAGAAGTCAAGACTGGAACTCTGTCCACCATTTTCCTCACTTGGAGTGACTTCCTCTAATCCATAACGATTGGCTGCGATGACTGGAACAATATTTGCTGCTGCGTGCCCTTGCATGGTACGTTGCCAATGACCACAACTGTCCGTATCTAGGATAGGCTCAGAGCCAATAGCAGTTGGATAAAAGAGCAATTCTGCCCCATTTAATGCGAGACAGCGCGCTGTTTCAGGGAACCATTGATCCCAACAGATACCGATCCCAATCTTGGCATAGCGAGTATCCCAGACCTTGAAACCTGTGTTGCCAGGCGTGAAATAAAACTTTTCTTGATAATAATGATCATCTGGTATGTGGGTCTTTCGATAAACGCCCAGCACTTCCCCATCTGCATCAATGACGGCAATAGAGTTATACAAGACATTACCATCTTTTTCATAGAAACTGATTGGTAAAACGACCTTTAGCTCCTTGGCAATGGTTTTAAAATGCTGAATGGCGGTATTTTCTGTCACCGACTGGGCAGACTGGTAGTAGTCATACTGACGTTCCTGACAAAAGTATGGACGTTCAAATAATTCGGGTAAAAGAATAATTTGTGCACCTTGTTCTGCAGCCTGACGTACTAAACGCTCTGCGGTTTGAATATTTGTTGCCACATCCTTAGCGCATTGCATCTGAATGGCTGCAACTCTTACATTTCTCATCTTTTTCTCCTATTCTGGGATTTGTTGGGTGATACAGTGGATATTGCCACCACCTAAGAGAATATCTCTAGCTGGTATTCCGGCAACTTTACGGTCTGGGAAACACTTACTGAGGATATCTAAGGCCACTTGGTCGTTTTTATCCTGAAACTGAGGAACTAGGACAGCCTTGTTGGCGATATAAAAGTTTACATAGGAAGCAGCGAGCCTTTCACCTGCGTATCGCTCTTCTTCTCCTTCTTCATAGATGTAGCCTGGCAAATCTTCTTTGGTTACAACTTGATGAAGAGCTGGAATTGGAAGTTTATGAATGGTGAAGTGACGACCTTTTGCATCTGTTTCCTTTTCTAAAAGCGCTAAATCAGCTTTTGACATGGCATACTGGGGATCGTTTTGATCATCTGTCCAAGCCAAAACAAGCTCTGCAGGACCAACAAAGGCAGCAACGTTGTCAACGTGTTCATTGGTTTCATCCTGATAAATACCATAAGGAAGCCAAATAACTTTTTCAGCTCCAAGGCACTCTAATAAGGTATTTTCGATTTCTTCCTTACTAAGATGAGGATTGCGACCAGAACTAAGCAAGCAACTTTCAGTCACGAGAATGGTTCCTTGACCATCGCTATGTATCGCTCCGCCTTCTAGGACAAAAGGTTTGGCATCATAAACAGGCATTTCCAAGGCCTCAGCAAAACGACTGGCTACTTGGTCATCCTCTTCATAGTCTTGGTAGAGACCATCAACAGCACCACCCCAAGCATTGAAAGCCCAATCCACGGCTAATTTCTGGCCTTTATCATTGACAAGAATAGTCGGACCTGTATCACGGGCCCAGGCGTCATTGGTGGGAATGTCTAGATAAATAACGCTATCTCCAAGGTAGTTTTGGGCTTCAGATAGATAGTCCTGCTCCACCAAAAGATAGACTCTTTCCCCTTCTGCTATGGTTTTGATAATCTGGCTAAATGCTGCTTTAGCAGCTTTTCCTTGAAAAGGCCATGATCCTGGTCGAGTCGGCCATATCATGAAGGTACCATGATGGGGTTCGTACTCTGCTGGCATATGATAACCTAATTTTTTTGGACTGTCCATCATGATAATCTCCCTTTAAAGTCTTGATATCCGAAAGCTTTGACTAAGCTGCAGTCACCCTGCTCGTCCATGAGATAGAGACTTGGCAATCCAATACCATTAAAGGTATTATTTTTAACAAATGAGTAAATAGCCATGTCCTCAAAGTAAAGTCTATCTCCAATCTCAACAGGATTTTCAAAACTATAATCACCAATCACATCGCCTGTCAGACATGTATTGGAAGAAAGTCTATAAGTATGGGCTTTTTCCTGTGCCTCAAAGCCATTTCTCAAAGGTGGACGATAGGGCATCTCAAGTACATCAGGCATATGGCAGGTCGCAGAGGCATCTAAAACCAAGCTTTCCATACCGTTTTCTACAATATCTAATACCTCAGTTGCTAGATAACCCGCATTGAGTGCAATGGCTTCACCCGGCTCGATATAGATTTCAAGATTGTAAGTTTCTCGGATACGCTTGATTTCTGAAATCAGCAAATCCACATCGTAACCTTCTCTTGTGATGTGGTGTCCGCCCCCCATATTGAGCCATTTGACCTGATGCAAATACGTTCCAAATTGCGCTTCTACTGCTTTCAAAGTTGTCTCTAAATCATCCGAACCTTGCTCACAAAGGGTGTGAAAATGAAGACCATCCACCAAATCTAGTAAATCACTCGGAATCCTGTCTAGAGTGACTCCAAAACGAGAGCCTGGAGCACAAGGGTCATAAAGCGCGTGGTCACCTTGCGTTGAACATTGAGGGTTTATGCGCAAACCAACACTGATACCAGCATCTCGACAACGAGGCCCATGTTTACGCAACTGTCTCTCTGAGTTAAAGACGATATGGTCCGTTATCTTTAGCAATTCCTCCAAGTCTGCATCCTTGAAAGCAGGCGCAAAGACATGGACTTCCCCAGAGAATTCTTCCCTAGCTAGCTTAGCTTCATAGAGTCCACTGGCTGTCGTACCTGATAGATACTGGCTAATCAAGGGATAGGTTTTGTAGAGGGAATAGGCCTTCTGGGCAAGCAAAACCTTGCAACCTGCTTTTTCTTGAACTTCATGAAGAATTTTACAGTTAGATTCTAAACGGGCCAAGTCAATAACATAAGCTGGTGTTGGTACTTGTTCTAGCTTCATTAGTCCACCATTTGTGGATTTTCAACCACAACCCAAGGCAAACCATACTCATTCAAAGCTTCCATGAATGGATCTGGATCCAACTCTTCAAGGTTATACACTCCAGCTTGTTTCCAAGTACCGTTCATAACCAATTTTGTCCCAATCATGGCTGGAACGCCTGTCGTGTAAGAAATTGCTTGTGAACCAACTTCTGTGTAACATTCCTGATGGTCGCAAACATTGTAGATGTAAATGGTCTTTTCAACGCCATCTTTTACACCTGTAAAGATACAGCCGATATTGGTTTTACCAACCGTGCGCGGTCCAAGGCTAGCAGGATCTGGAAGCAAGGCTTTCAAAAATTGGATTGGAACGATGTCTTGACCATTGAAATTAATGGTATCCGTACGAAGGAGACCGACATTTTCCAAACATTTCATGTGCGTCAAGTATGATTGACCAAAAGTCATAAAGAAACGAATGCGTTTGACACCTGGAATATTCTTGGCCAATGATTCAATTTCTTCATGGTGAAGGAGATACATATCTTTTTGTCCAACTTGAGGGAAGTCATATTCACGCTTGATAGACATAGCTTCGACTTCGACCCATTTTCCATCTTCCCAGTAAGAACCTGGTGCAGAAACCTCACGGAGATTAATTTCTGGGTTAAAGTTGGTTGCAAATGGATAACCGTGGTCACCACCATTACAGTCTAAAATGTCGATATAGTTGATTTCATCAAAATAGTGTTTGAGGGCATAAGCTGAAAAGACACTGGTCACACCTGGGTCAAAACCAGAACCAAGAAGAGCGGTCAAGCCTGCTTCTTTGAATTTTTCCTGATAAGCCCATTGCCATGAGTAGTCAAAGTAGGCTGTAAAACCAAGTTCCTTACAACGTTTCTCATAGATGGCACGCCATTCAGGGTCTTCTGTGTCTTCTGCTTCGTAGTTGGCTGTATCAATATAGTGAACTCCAGTCGCCAAACATGCGTCCATAATGGTTAAATCTTGATATGGTAGTGCTACGTTCAAAACTGCTTCTGGCTTGTAGCTTTCAATCAGGGCAATCACTTCTTCAACCTTATCAGCATCAAGGGCAGCTGTCTCAATCTTTGTACTTGTTTTGCCTTCCAGTTTAGCTTTCAAGTCATCACATTTTGACTTGGTACGGCTAGCAATCATAATCTCTGTAAACGTTTCGCTATCTTGACAAATCTTTGAAATAGCAACTTGGGCAACGCCCCCGCATCCAATAACTAGTAAACGACTCATTTTTTTCCTTCCTCTTCTTCTAAAATGTCCTCAACATACTTGGGCAACATAAAGGCTCCCACGTGTAAGTTTGCAGTGTAGTATTCTGTGAAAAGCTGGCGTTTTTTCCAGCCTTCCTTGTCAAAATCTTTGACAGGGTGATATTTTTTCGAAGCAAATCCAAACAACCAATAGCCAGCTGGACTGGTTGGGATATGGGCTTGGTAGACCCGACTAATTGGAAAGGCTTGATTAACCTTACGGTGCATGCTTCGGCAAGCCGACTCATCCTCGTCAAAGAAGGGACTACCATGCTGGTAAATCATGATGCCGTCTTCTTTCAAGGCTCTGTAACTGTTGCCGTAAAATTCCTTGGTAAAAAGCCCTTCCGTATGTCCAAATGGATCTGTCGCATCGTTGATGATAATATCGTAATCATCTTCGCAGTTTCGCAAAAAGCGTAGCCCATTTTGGTAGTAAATGGTAACACGAGGATCATCTAGCCCTGCGGCAAAATCTGGAAAATATTCTCGGCAAACCTCAACCAACATCTCATCCGGTTCCACAATATCGATTTGCTCCAGTTCAGGATAGAGTGTTAATACTTGGGCAACACCTCCGTCACCACCCCCAATAACCAAGACTTTCTTGGGATTGGGGTGGACAGCCATGGGAACGTGGACAGTCATTTCATTGTAGACAAAATCATCCGCATCTGAGAACAAAACATGCCCATTTAAAATCAAAATCTTTCCAAAAGCTGGCGTATCCAAGACTTCGATATCCTGCCATTCACTTTTACCAGCGTAGAGTTGCTTGGCTGTTCTCAGGGACAATTTCACATCTGGAGTATGAACTTCAGAAAACCATAAATCCATCTAGTTCTCCTTTCTCTTAATGACGTTGATGTGATTGACCTCTGGATCTTCCGTCCCTTGGAGGGAGCAACCACGTTCCTTGGCAAATTGGATATAGTCTACAATTTCACGTGTAATGCGTTCACCAGGAGCCAAGATAGGGATTCCTGGAGGGTAACACATAACAAATTCTCCACAGACTTGTCCAACAGATTCGTCTAAAGACAAACTTTTTCTCTCTGAATAGAAGGCTTCCTGAGGAGATAAAACCAACTCGGGTTGGATATATTCTCCAGCTATCAAGTCCTTCCCATCTCGTGAATATAGTCTCTTGATATCTGCTAAAGCACCAACTAATCGTTCAATGTCTTGGATACGGTCACCAATCGAAATATAGGCCAAGATATTGCCAATATCACCAAACTCAATCTGAATGTCGTATTCGTCTCGTAGGAGGTCGTAAACCTCGATACCTGTTAAGCCAATACCCTGAGTATAAACGGACAGCTTGGTCACATCAAAATCGCAAACGGACACTCCGTCTATTAACTCTTTTGAGTAGGCATAGTATCCACCGATAGCATTGATTTCACGGCGAGCATACTCGGATAGCTCAATGACCTTCTCAAAGGATTCTTTACCACGAAGGGCCAAGTTGCGACGCGAAATATCCAAACTAGCCATCAACAAGTAAGAGGCGGATGTTGACTGGGTCAGGTTTATAATCTGACGAACGTATTCAGGATTCATCTGCTCCCCGATTAAAAGAAGCGAACTTTGTGTCAAACTCCCACCAGACTTATGCATGGAAACTGCTGCCATATCAGCACCTGCATCCATAGCAGAAATTGGAAGTTTATCTGTAAAATGCAAATGCGCTCCGTGGGCTTCATCCACTAAAACCATCATGCCAGCTTCATGAGCCATTTCCGTTAAACCCTTGAGGTCTGAACAAATTCCATAGTAAGTAGGATTGTTAATCAAAATAGCCTTAGCATCTGGATGGTCCTTTATGGCCTGGGCTACTCGGTCATTTTCAAGACCTAAAGCGATACCAATCTTAGGATCCACACTCATCTCTATATAGATGGGAATGGCACCACATAGAACCAACGCATTAATAGCAGATTTATGGACATTTCGTGGCAGAATAATCTTATCTCCAGCCTTGCAGGTGGAAAGAATCATAGTCTGTACCGATGAAGTTGTTCCTCCAATCATGAGAAAAGCATGGCTAGCTCCAAAAGCATCTGCAGCCAGCTCCTCTGCATCCCGAATAATCGAAATGGGGTGACCAAGATTATCCAAGGGTTTCATCGAATTGACATCAATTCCAACGCATTTTTCTCCTAGTAGTTCAACAAGTTCTGGATTTCCCCGTCCACGCTTGTGACCTGGAACATCAAAGGGAACAATTCTTTTCTTGCGTAACTTTACCAAGGCCTCATAAATTGGGGCTTGGTTTTGATCTAACTCTTTCAAGACATACTCCTTTCAATATTTTTTAGGACCTTATGAAAACTAAGGAACTAAAGGTTGACTCATGAAAAAAGAACAGGTTTTCACCTGCTCTGCAATCTTCTGACGTGTTTATTTTGGTTTCTGTTGAGTATGTCTGTTCCTGATGTTTCCTAACTCTCTAGTAGCAAATATTACGTACTTTATTGATCGTTTCACAAGATGACGTGTGCTTTCACCACACTAAAATTTATGAATTAGGATAAGTGTCCTAACATCAACTTATAAAAGTAGGCTTTTAACCCTATCAATAATGTGGTTTTTCAACCACGCTTCGGCATTCAACCCTGCCTGTCCGTAGGCGTTTTTTACTCGGGTTTATATTTGCTAGAAAACATCATCTCATTTTCTAAGCTTTATTACTATATCATACTTCCAACATTCTGTAAAGTACTTTTTTAAAAAAATATCTACTTTTGTTCGGAAATATAATATTTTATATAGATTTGAATAAGTTGTATAATGTGAAAGCGGATATAAAAAGAACTAGCCTACTAGTTCTTGTAAATGTATCTTAACGAATCTTGTGCTTATTTAATGGTAACAGAAAAACCATAGCCATTTAATTGTATAAATTTCACCAAAACGAATAAAGCAGTTCGTTTATTAGCATTGGCAAAAACATGCTTTTTTTCAAGCAATACAAGTAGCTCATTGAGAATAAGCGAGCCACTCATTAATCAGACTAGCGACTTCTCTAGGTGCTTCAGTATAAAGCTCATGGCCAAAGTTCTCTAGAAAAATAGTATCAAAATAATCTGGCAATTCTTTTAAGGCTTCCTCTCTCCATGTAGCTTCATTAGAATAGCAAGGACTGATAAACAAGGTATCTCCCACTTCTCTTTTAAAAGCTTGTATTTTCCTCCGTAGGCGGAGTATCGCTTCTATATTTTCATAGTTTATAGATAACTCATATCTATTATACTCAGAATTCCAGTGATAGGACTGTCTTACGGCTTTCTCCATATTTTCTGACCAATGCTTTGCTTCAGATTTTTCTTTAGAAATAAGAACATCTAAGTCCGAAATAATTTGAGATTTGATATAGTTTTTAGTTTCCTCTAATTCCACATCTAAAGTTAAAATCTTATCTAAATCTAGATAGCCACCATCCAAAAGAATCAGTTTTGTCACTTCATAAAATTCCGATGCGAGATAACGAGCCAAATCTCCTCCAAGAGAATGACCTATCAAACAGATAGATTCTTCCTCTACAATCTCATTTTTAAACCATGATTTCAATTCTGTTTCATCTCGAAGACGCTTTTCATATGGATTTAGAAAGTAAACCTGCGAATCTAGTTCTTGAAGAAAATCCTTGCTATGATAGACATTGCTTCCCAAACCGCCAATAAAATATTTTTTCATTCTCTACTTAATACTATGCTTATTCATTTTTTGTTCAAAGATAGTCGTGATAATCTGACGCAATTCTTCGCGTTCTTTTTCTGGAATTTCACCACTTGTTTGAGCTGCAGCGTAGAGTTCAGGGTGTTCAATTGAAATGCGTTTAATCGTACGTGTCGTAGCATGTTTTCTGACAAAAAACGGAATTCGCTTAATCAAGTCTTGTGGTACTAGCGCAAGAATCTTCTCAGCAGTTTCCTTGTCACTAATCTTAGACGTCGTAAGTCCCTTCTTAATCATTTCTTGTTCTTTTTCTGTAAAATCTTTTAATTCCATTCGTTCAGTCCTCCTATTTTCTTTAAGTTAAATTATATACCAATTGTAGCAAGACGACAAATAGTCTGTTTGTAAAATCTTCTCTATACTACAACTTTCCTGTCGCTCATAATTGCTCTTTAATGAAAAACCACAAATCCATTTGGAGAAATCACAAGCTGATTCTCCAATTCTTGGCAATTACTTGCTAGTGCTACTGTTTCTTTCTCTACAACACAATCTTCTGTTGATTGGTTGAATATAACTTTGAGAACCTGTCCTTCGTATTTCCATTCCAGAGCTACTAGATCTGGTTTGATTTCTTGAAGATCATACTTACCATGCTGAATGGTTGCTGACGCTTGTTTTCTAATATTAATCAGCTTCTTCATGAAATTCAGCATATCATTGTCACTTGATACACGTTCCCAAGGCATACAACGACGACAATCTGGATCTGGTCCTCCTGTCAAGGCAAGCTCGGTTCCATAATAGATGCAGGGTGTTCCTTTTTGTAAAAAGAGAAAGGCTAGGGCTGATTTGACAAGTTGAACGTCTTCATTGGCCGTCCACAAGATTCGTTCTGTATCATGCGAATCTAGAAGATTAAACATGACCTCTGAAATCTGCTGCTTGTAATACATAGATTGGCCATTGATTTCATCGATGAACTGGTCTGTCTTCTTAATTCCTCGTAAGAAATACTCTTTGATACTATCAGATAAAGGATAATTCATGACCGCATGGAACTCATCTCCATTTAGCCAAGGCTGAGACGTATGCCAGATTTCTCCTAAAATATAAAGATCAGGTTTTTTAGCTAAAACTGCTTTTCGAAAATCCTTCCAAAACAGATGATCAATCTCATTAGCCACATCCAAACGCCAAGCATCTATATCAAACTCTTCAATCCAATAAGTCGCAACCTTTAAAAGAGAGTCCTTGACCTCTTGATTGGCTGTATTTAGCTTAGGCATATAGTCCTCGAAACCAAAAGCATGATAGGGTAACTCTCTCCTATTGGCTAGCTTTTCAGTTGTCACTGGGAATTGTTGTATATGGAACCAATCCTTATAAGCAGACTGTTCACCATTTTTGACAACATCTTGCCATTGAGGAGATTGCGAACCAATATGATTAAATACAGCATCCAGCATGACTTTCATGCCACGCTGATGAGCTTGCTCGACCAACTCTCGAAAGGTTTCCTTGTCTCCAAAATGACGGTCAATTTCAAAGTAATCTGTCGTATTGTACTTATGATTGCTCGTAGATTCAAAAATCGGACAAAGATAAAGTCCAGTAATGCCCAAGTCTTGCAAATAATCCAGATGGTCTATAATCCCTTGTAAATCACCACCAAAGAAATCATCACTCTTAGGTGTGAGAGATGAATCCCAGTCTAAAGTCCCTTCTGGGTTTAATCGAGTATTTCCATTAGCAAATCTCTCAGGAAATATCTGATACCACACCGTATTTGAAACCCAGTCAGGTACATAACAAGCATCAATCTCATGTATATACGGAATTTTAAAGCCATTTCCTTCGTAATGAAGATTCTCTAGCGTGTTTTCTACACATCCCTTATCGCCATACAAAATACTTTGACCTTCTGTATCCGTGACTTCAAAGAGATACTGGATACGTGCAAAGTCAACGGACACTTCAACCTGCCAATAATCAAAGATGGCATCAGAAGTGATCTTGACCATTTTCTTTGTATCTTGATAAAACTCCTCCATAAAAATAAAAGGATCCCCATAATGCAAGTTGATGCTTTCAATGTCCCCTTTCTTAGTTCGAATCCGAATATGGAGTTTCTTATTCTTATAAAGATAGGTAAACTCCGACTCAGGCCTATGGTAAATAGCGCTTAATTCCATCAATTTGTCTCCTTAAGTTCTAATTCAAATTTTACGCAAACATTTTCATAATTGTGATTCTAGTATACTACTTTCGTATTTTATTTTCAAGGCTTGTCCGTAGATTCTAGTGGTTTGGTTCTATAAATAAAAAAGCAGCTAGTCTTACAACTTGCTACTTTTCAAATGATGATTTACAAATGTCTTTCCAGCCACTCAATTTTTTTAAAATCCTTATTGTTATTGTGCTCATTTCGATAAGAATCTTGGGAAGAAGCCTTGTAAATGCTTAAAAACTGTTCCAAACTTGGAACGCGAAAAGTGATGTTTTCGAGATGAATCAACTCTATATCCGATTCCGAAACTCCTGCAAAATCAGATAAAGAATTGATACTTCCGAATTCAACACTCAGACCATCTTTTTGGAATTCATGCTCATGAATATCTATTAAGGCGTAACCTAAGTGATTCATCACTTTCATTATCTTGTCCCACTCATAAATTCTGAGATGATCGGGTGCTTCCCAACCTCTAGGGTCACCAGGCACATGAATGTCAATGTCAGACGGCCTCCATTCTTCATTTGATCGGTATTCAAACCCCAAAGACCCCATGAGCGTCGGAGTGATTCCGACTTGGTTTAAATGAGAACAAATTGTTCGAAATTCATCAAATAGAGAATTCATTCCTCCTCCAATCGTTGATATAGAACTTAATTTCGTTGTGAATAATAAACTAATTTTTACCTTCTACTCTTTCGGTTTTGAAAATATTTCTACTCGTTGAGCTAGAACTTTGATTTCTACAGGTAGGTTATCCGATTTATCGCCGTCAACATCTGACTCCAATTCACTATCTGAAGAGATTTTAATATTACGCGCTCTGATATACTCAATATTATCATTGCCAACAACATCTCCTTTTAGTAAATCAGGAATGACGGATAATTTGGAGAATAGAGACGCATCTTTCAGAATCAAAATGTTGGCATAGCCGTCCTTGTTTTCTTCAAAGATTTTCTTATCAGCGAAGTAATTTGTCAAGAGAACCAAAACATGGCTAGCTTCACCAATATAATTTCCATTTTCTGTCTCAACCTTAATGTTAAAGACCTGATCCGTCATGACAGACTTCATGGTATTTACAGCATAGGCTAAAATACCGAATTTTGTCTTGTCCTCGATTTCAACATTGTGAATCGCCTCAGGCAGAGAACCAATACTAAAGATATAACCAAAATAATTGTTATTCGCTTTACCGATATCAATCTTATTGGTTAAATCAAAATCCAGTTCATCAATTGCGCCATCGATGTCTTGATTGATTTCCAACAGTTTTGTAATGAGGTTACCCGTACCGCCTGGGATAATACCCAACTTAGGAACGTAGTCTCTCTCAGCAATACCTGAAATGACTTCGTTTACAGTCCCATCTCCCCCAAAAACAAGGACAGCATCATAACCTTCTTCTGAAGCTTCTGAAGCGAAGTTAGTCGCATCCAGCGCCTTTTCGGTAATTTTGGTTTCCACGTGCTCAAAGTATTCTTTTGCTTTATTTTCCAGCTTATCTTTGTAATCCAAAGCCTTCTCGCCACCAGAAGTAGGGTTGATAATTAACATTGCTTTTTTCATTGATTTTCTCCTTAATATTCGTTAGAAATCTTTATATTTCATTATATGAAACTAAATGTATCCCTATTATACAATGAAAATACAGAAAAGAGAAATCTGACGTACTGGAGATTAATGAGTTTTTATTCTATTTTCCCATCTAATGACTACATCCTTTAGGGGTTCATACAAGTAAGAATAGGCCTTATCCTTAATCCAATCAGGAATACCATAAGCTGCCTCTGCAATGCTGCCAGTGATTGCAGCGAGTGTGATAATATCCCCTGCCATTTCTGACAACTTTTCATCCTTGATATAATGGTCGATATCAATGGCGGCTATGTCTCCTGCAAGTGCAATGCCGATACCATCCAATGAACCTATTTGCTCCAGTACCTTTGAAAGGGTAGAGAACTCACTTAAATTTCTTGTATCAGCATTATGTCCTTTAATGCGCTTTGGCACCTTGATTCGGTTAACTTTGACAATCTCATACTTCCATCCACAGAAATACGGATATTCCTTTAACTCCTGTTGTAAAGATTCATACATATACTTTCCCTCCTTTCCTCAAATATTTGAGAATTATCCCTTTCCATAATATGGACATTTGAAGGGTTGTTCTGCAAAACTTTTTTCAATTTTTTCTATACCGCCTTGATAGACTTATTCGCAGAACTGTAATCAATGTCCTCATACCTTGCGATATCACGGATTGAAAAACCATCCATGAACATGACGAATCTCCGATACAGCACAGGTGTGAGATTCTCACGAAGTCACTCATCAATAAGCCTTTCCATCTCACGCCTTGCCTAGTCTTCAGCCACGTCCTCTTTGGTTGCCAGATCCATACCTTCATAAATGCCTCCCCCTATGTGATAACCAAAATGCCTTGCTTCCTTCTTCTCAAGGTTCTTTGTCTGTCTAGTATCATCATCGAGAATATATACCAGTTCTTCTATAGCCTCTGTATCATCTTCCTCAATCTGCAAGACCACAGGACCATCCAGGTACGGATTGTTGTAACGAATTTCTGTCATATACCTTCCTTTTCGCTTGATACGAAAAGAGCCGGTATACAATAGCCATTGGAAGAATAGAAAGACAACGTTTTTTAGAACAAAGATAAAAAAGTAAGAGCAACCATTTCTGATTGCTCTTACTCGTTTCCACTATGCGTTAACATTGTCTTTTGAATTTAATATATTAATTTATATTTCTATTCAATTTACAACAATGCTCAATCCATAGATTTTGAAAAAGGAATTAATCGCTGAACAAACTTCCAAAATTATATCTCCACTGTAATGCAAAGCTCATTCCTATTTTCCCATCTAATGGACTACGTAAAAATCTATTCCACTCATTATCATTTGGATACCTACCATTATCTTTCTGCGTGAGAATTACCCAATTTTCTGCCGCATTAATAATTGCTTGTATATCCGGCGTCATTTCTTTTATCCCTAAAATTCTTTCCAATGATTCTTGAGGAATAGGTGTCTTTCCATCTTTCAATGCTTTTTTGTTTTTCTTATCAAAATCTTTTTCAATCAGATGTATTGTGGTAACTAGATTTTTACCATCAATCAATACGCTTTCCATTAATTTTACTATCGCATTTGCTTCCCAATCACTTTGATTTACATATGATAAAAATCTCATTGTCTTTTTCAAAATCAATTCATCGCTATATAAATTTCTAATACTTTTCGCCATAGTACAGAGTTTTGAATCAGCAATTTCAGTTTTATTCAAATATTTAATTTCAAGAATCTGCAATCTAAATGGTGTTCTTTTCTTTGCTTCTTGATAGTTTGTTAATAGAATAATTGCATCATATTCATTTCCCAACAATCTTTCATATGCAGAAAAATAAGGCTCACTTGTGTAATAATTCGTAGATGGAGACTTGACGCCTAATTCCAATTCTGGAATATCAACCCCCTTTGCAGGATTAACATTAAGTGCTACTTCTGAATTAAATACATACTTCTCAAGCACACAAACAAGTAGTTTTTCAATAACACTTCCAACCGTCTTTCCATCAAGATTTGGCAAACGACCTTCATTCTGCAATGTATTAAACCATGATGGCAGATTTCCAGTGCTGTCTATACGTTTCAAAATAGAACTAATATCGCCAAGGTGATTCCCATCTAATACCTGGTTTATTTTTTCTTGAATTAAATCAATATTTGATTTAATCATTTCTTTTTTATGTTCTAATGTCATTTTGTTTCCTCCATAAAATCAAATAACGAAAGGTTAGTAGACTCAATTGTAATTGTCTTTCCTGATAGTAATTTTTTCATTGCATAATCTATAATTTGTGGTGGAACAGCATTTCCATATAACTTGTACTGATTGTAAACTTTTGTCGCATCGCAATGATGATCAGGAAATCCCTGAATTCTCGCATACTCAACATTTGTCAATCTTCTAAATCTATCTCCAATCTTATAACGTTCATAATGTCGACTAGTCGATGCTGTTAAGGTTGGCGCCGTGCCTTCTGTGCCAAATATAGAATATCCCATTCGAGCACCACCTGACTGATTATATAAAATTTGAACCCCATTATAATACCTATTTACATACTGGCTATTCTTAATTCGTTCAAGAGTATCTTCTGTAAAATCAAATGAGTCATCTACTTCTTTTTCAATTATTTCGCACAATCTCTTTTCTGGAAGATATTGCCTTTCTGGAATATCATATGACACATATTTTTCTCCTAATGCCATCCCCCATGTACAAAATTTTCTTTTACTTTCTACAATGATAGGCCACAAAGTAGGTCTCATAATAATGTCAATAGCCTTTGTAGGCAAATTTACTAATTCATCTTTTTCCAAAAAAATACTATGATTTGCCTGAGTATCTTTGGAACCCACAATAATAACTCTTTCACGATGTTGTGCTAATCCAAAGGATGCCGCATTAAATACACGCCATTCAATTTTATAATTCAATGCAGATAATGCTGCTAATATCGTTTTAAAATGGCTGCCTCCCTTCATAAACAAAAGACTATTTACATTCTCCAAAATAAAATACTTTGGATTTTTTTGTTTAAGTACATTTACAATCACTTCAAATAAAGTACCTCTATAATCTTCTATCCCTTGTTTTTTTCCAGCTTTTGAAAAAGGTTGACACGGAAATCCTCCTGTCAATATATCATGATTAGGGATATCATTAACAAAGTCATGGATGTCGCCTTCAACAAATATATCATCTTCAAATGCGTCTTTATATACTTTAGCTGCAATAGGATCAATATCATTTGCCCATATTGTTTCTAAATTATTTTTATCTGCTGCGAGACGAAAACCGCCAATTCCAGCAAACAGCTCTATTGTCTTTAAATTTTGCATTGCATATCACCTCTATTAACTAATTATTCTATACATAGCAATTACTTTACCATCAATATTTAAATCATCACTTACATCTTTGTATCTTGAGACCCTTCAACATCCCAATCGATGTTTACATATCCGTCGACCTTTTCCCTACTGAATAAGACAACCGCCTCAGCATGATGCGTCTGTGGGACTCAAAAGGTTTGGGGAACCTTTTGAGGATTAACTACGTTTCTCCAACAAGCTTACACACTCCACATGGTGCGTTTGAGGAAAAAGATCCACTGGTTGTACTTTCTTCAACTCATATCCCAACTCTTGGTAGAGTTTGATATCACGTGCCATAGTAGCGACATTACATGAGATATAGGCGATGCGATCAGCTCCTGTTTGGGCGCTTGCTTTGATAAAGCTTTCTGTCAAGCCCTTGCGTGGAGGATCAACCAAGATAACGGTTGGTTGAATTCCATCTTTAAGCCAATTTTTCATGGCATTTTCGGCTGTATCACAGACATAGTGGGCGTTTGAAATATTGTTTAATTGGGCATTCTTCTTGCTATTCTCAACCGCTTCTGGAATTACCTCAACACCATAAACTTCTTTGACATGTTTCGCAACAGAGAGGCCAATTGTTCCAATACCAGAATAAGCATCGATAACCACATCATCTTCTTTTAATTCAGCAAAGTCAATGGCTGTTTGATAAAGTTTTTCAGCCATTTCAGTATTGACTTGGTAAAAAGCGGGTCCAGCGATTTGGTAGTCATTTCCCAACATCTGGTCAGTGACAAAGTCTTGTCCATAAAGTGTGCGCCATTCCTTACCAAAAATAGCATTAGTGTTCTGGTCGTTGATATTTTGCATAACAGACACAATCTCTGGGAATTGTTTGATTAGTTGTTCAATTAATTGATCAACACGAAAAACTTTGGGACGAGTTGTAACCAAGATAACCATGATTTGTCCAGAATAGTGTCCACGACGCACCACAAGATTCCGAATCAAGCCAGCTTGTTCCTTTTCATCATAAGGTTTCAGGTCATAACGGCGGAGCAAATCGCGTAGGGCTACTACTACCTCATCAATCGCGGGATCTTGGATAAAGAAATCTTCAAGAGGCATGAGGTCGTGGGAATTCTTACGGAAAAATCCAGTTTCCAAGACACCATTGACTCGACGAACAGGGACCTGTGCTTTGTTGCGGTACTTGATTGGATTTTCCATACCAAGTGTTTCAGCAACCTCTACATCAGCAATCCCAGCAATCTTGTATAGACTGTCCTTGACTTGCTTGGTTTTAAACTTGAGCTGTTCTGAATAGGCAAGATGTCCTAAATCAGCGATTCCTGAACGCAGGTAAGCCAAATCTAGATCTTGGTTACGGTGTGGTGATTGGACAAGGTATTCCTCAACCTTCCCAAAGCCAATCTTTTTATTAACCTTGAGGACACGCATGAGGATTTTTTCACTCGGTAAAGCATTCTCTACAAAAAATACCAAACCATCTACCTTGGCCACTCCTGCACCTTCATGGGTCAAGTCAACAATTTCAACTTCTACAATATCATTTTTCTTTAACATTCTTTTCTCTTTCTATTGGCCGACAAAAAAGACGGCAACGTTACTGTTACCATCTATTATACCATGATTTTTCTTAAGAACCAAAACTCTTGAAGAAGTTGACTATGGCTTGCCAGAGGGAACTTAAGAAGTTACCCCCGTCCTCCAGCGCCTTATCCGCATCAAAGTTAAGGTTGATATTTTTAAAACTGTCGCCAGCTTGTGAAACAATACTTTGTTTAAGGTCATTTAGGGTTTTAGTGAAGTCTGCATTGCTAAGGATATCACTTTTTGAGAGATTTAAAGCAAAATTGATGATGATATTGATCTGGTTTCCTGTTATAACCTGATCAAGTTTATAATTTTTTAAGGTATCTTCAACGATTTTACGGACATCTTCCTCTGTCAGATTTCCCTTACTTTCTTTAGCTTTGGCGAGTCCTGACTTGATATCGGCTAGGGCAACGTTTAATTTATTAGCATCATAGCCTGATTTGTCCTTGTTTTCAGCATTGATATCGGACAGAGCCTTCAGCTCTTCTTGAGCCAAGTCTTTATTAGCTTGTGGTACCTTGGCTCCATTAGCTTCTAGCGAATAGTAAATCCCTGCTAAGGCACTTTCTCCTGTAACGGGAATGGGTGCTGCAACTGTAATTTTGGCATGCTCAACTCCCAGCGTCACTGCTGCATTTCGGTACATATCCTGAGTCACCTTAGTGATGTTTTCTGGTGTTTCAATCTTGACCTCAAGGGGCGACTTGTCACCCAGTTTTTGAATTTTGGCTGACGAATACAGTTGTAAGCTAGAGTCATTGGCCACATTCATAATTTTAGAATAGACATCAGGCGTCATGGTCTTGAGTTCTTTAGTGTCTGTTGAGGAATTGTAGCCTAGTTTTTTAAGAGTTTGATTTTTTTGGTCTTCTGACAATGATGAACCTAGGACATATTCAGGTTGGACATAGCTTTCATCGATGACTTTTTGAACATCTGTTGCTGCATGGGCGCTATTCATAGCTGTTACTGCCCACAAGACCGCAGCACTGGTCAGAAAGAGTTTCTTTCTCATAGGGAATTCCCTCCTTTACCTTTCTAGAGTAATATATCTATCTTAAAGAAAACTTATAACAAAAACACCTGGACTAGCCAGATGTTGAAAAGAGAGTGAAACATTTGATGATATAAAGGTTGAGTTGCACCTGTCTAGAATAATAATAGTTTCCCCCATTTACGTAAAGTTCAGCACCGTGAAAGATAGAAATAGGGTGAATATAACTATAAGTCTTTCCAGTGGTATTGCCAAGCAAAGGAGCAACAGTATCACGGGAGTACTGTTTGGCCAGTACTAGGGTATTTTCCTTGCCATTTTGAGCGATATAATCAATATAGGCGGGACCAAAATTATAGGCTTGAACAGCCGTCCAGACATCTACCCCCTTCTTCTGAGCCAGATAGAGATTGTCTGTCAGAGTTTGAACACCTTGCCGAATGCTAGAGGCATTATCATTGATGGTGTTGGTTGAGCCACTTGCAGACTCACTAGACTGCATAACATCGCCTTCTTTTCCTTTTGTTTCGGTATAAATCATAGCGAGCACAAGCTCTTCGTTTGCTGGGGTATCTTTTTCACTCAAGATTTCTCGCACCATGGGTTGATAGGTCATAACTTGCTTGACATCTTGGTGAACGCGGTAAGCTTTATATCCAGCAAAAAGGAAGACTGCTAGTACAAGCACTCTTCGAATTCGTTTAAACATTATTTACTTTGGATATCCTCGATATTTTTGATTAAGATAGAGTAGGTTCCATTGTCGTTTTGGATAAACTCAACAGACTCGGCGTCTTGATAGACGTTATTGGGAACGATGAGCTCAATTCCATTTGACAAGGAAAGTTTTTGGTTTTCAAATTTTTTAAGCTGACGACTGGCATCAATTTCATCAAATTGAACAGGTTCTGGGACAGCTTCTTTAACTTGGTCAATAAAGCTCAAACGAGCCGTCAGATTATTGTCAAAAAGATCGTTGGCCAATTTTTCAGGTGACAATTCATTGCTTTCTTCTAGGTTGTTGAAAATCGCTGATTTGACCTTAGATTGAAATTGAAAATCATCTGTGTTAAAAGTTTCAGCAATTCTCTGGGCTGTTTTTTCCAGTTCTTTGATAGATTTCTTAGGTGAAATCTTAGGGGCTACGGCAAGGAGATTTTCTGAAAAATAGTTCAAGAAAGTCCCATTGTACTTGATTCGTTTTTCAATCAGATGGTACTTGCGGCTCTGAAGATTAACCACCAAGGCCTCATCAGCTCCTGTTCCAAATCCAGGTAAGTTATTTTGAGTTAGCTTGATTGGATTATCAACCTCTCCCCCGAGGTGGGTCAAGGTCTCACGCAGGGCAATTCGTAAGAAAGCGAAATGTTCTACACCTTCTTTAGAAAATTGCACAAAAATCAAGTCATTGGTCTTAAGATTTTCTGAAATGCTAAACTCCTCTTTCCAGAGATTAGCCAGCGTCACTGATGTCTCCAACAAATCGTCTGTAATATGATTGAAGAAGGGATTTTCTTCCTCGAAAATCCCAGTCTTGGCTTCATCTGAATACACACGTTCGATTTTTTTGCGCAGGTATTCTTCGATTTTTGGAGTGATATTGAGAAACTTATCCGCTAGGAACAGCTCGGTATCATCCGGACTGAACTGGTGAATAATGGCTTTCTTAATATAAATATCCATAAAAATTTTAGTCCTCGTATAATGGGAAGCCATCTGTCAATTCTTTGACTGCACTTCTCACTTCTTCTAAGACAGCCTCATTTTCTGCACTCTTAAGGGTTTTAATGATGAGCTCAGCCACTTTACGACTTTCTTCCTCACCAAATCCACGTGCAGTGATGGCTGCTGCTCCGATACGAATACCACTTGTCTTGAATGGTGACAAAGTTTCGTAAGGGATTGAGTTTTTATTTAAGGTAATATTGACTTCATCCAGCAAGTTTTGAGCAACTTTTCCGTTTTCTACAACCTTAGTCACATCCACTAGGAAGAGGTGGTTTTCAGTTCCTCCAGAAATGATACGGAAATCAGGGTCTTGCAAGAAGACATCTGCCATAGCCTTGCTGTTCTTGATAACATTAGCAGCATATTCCTTGAAGGATGGATCTAATACTTCTTTGAAGGAAACTGCCTTAGCAGCAACAACATGCTCCAAAGGACCACCCTGAATACCTGGGAAAATAGCTGAATTGATTTTCTTAGCTAAGTCTTCATCATTGGTCAAAATCAAACCACCACGTGGTCCACGAAGGGTTTTGTGGGTCGTTGTTGTAGTGATATGAGCGTATGGCACTGGGCTTGGGTGAAGACCAGCTGCAACCAAACCAGCGATATGGGCCATGTCTACCATGAGCTTCGCCCCAACAGCGTCCGCAATTTCACGGAATTTTGAGAAGTCGATAATTTGAGAATAGGCTGACGCACCAGCTACAATCAGTTTTGGTTTTACTTTTTGGGCTTGTTTCAAAATAGCATCAAAGTCCAAGAATTCCGTTTCAGGATCCACACTATAAGAAACAAAGTTGTAGGTTTGACCAGAGAAGCTTACAGGAGCCCCGTGGGTCAAGTGTCCACCTGCTGCCAAATCCATCCCCATAACGGTATCACCTGGCTCAATCAAGGCCATGTAAGCAGCACAGTTGGCTTGGCTTCCTGAGTGAGGTTGGACATTGGCAAATTTTGCACCGAAAATTTCTTTTGCACGTTCAATAGCTAGAGTTTCTACCACATCTACAACATCAGTTCCACCATAATAACGGCGTCCTGGGTAGCCTTCGGCGTATTTATTCGTCAAGATAGACCCTTGAGCTGCCATAACAGCCTTGGAAACTACGTTTTCCGAAGCAATCAACTCGATATTATTTTGTTGGCGTTCTTCTTCTTTGGCAATAGCATTCCAGAGATCAGCATCGTATGCTTTAAAATCATCTTTATCAAAAATCATAGGTCTTCTCCTTTATATTGTGACAGGTCTTTTAGTTTGGTTTTGCAATAAGAAAAGAAACTAAAAGATGCGAATAAACCGTTTCTGCACTTTATCACAAGTATAACCAACTTTTTCATAAAATGCATGAGCACCCAGACGATGATCGGCAGAGTTTAAGCGGATAAACCCATAGCCGCGTCTTTTTGCTTCTTGCTCCAACCCTTGCAGTAAGCTTTTACCGATACCTTGACCTTGCGCTTGAGGTAAAACTGCTAAGGCTAAGATATTAAATCCTGCTTTGGAATAAAGGGATTCGTAAACCTCAGCGTGGACATAACCAAGTAAGACATGACTGTCTTCATCCTCATAGCCAAGTAGGAAATGATGGGGATCCTGAGATAGTCTAACTAATTGACTAGCCGTTTCCTCTGGATTAAAAGAATAGCCCAAAGCATCTTGGTTAATGTCACATATAGCTTTCACATCTATTTCTTGCAAATCTCTTAGCATCTCATTCCTCCTCAAAAGAAATCTCTGGCAACCGTGCAAGAATATCTTCTCGCTTAATCGCCCCTTGGCGCAAGATTTTCACCTTGTCTCCAGACAAATCCAAAATAGTTGAATCCTGTCCAGTTAGAAAAGCATCGTCTTCTAGCCCCAAAACCTCTTGGTCAAAATCCTCTAGAATTTGAGCAAAGATCACTCCACTAGCCCGACCTGAAATATTGGCAGACGGCCCAATCAAGGGACCTGTCTCGCGAATCAAATCCAGCGTAATGGGATGACTAGGCATCCGAAATCCAACAGTTTCAAGGCCAGAATTGACCCAATAGGGAACTCTATCATTTGCTTCAAGAATAAGGGTCAAGGGGCCTGGCAAAAAGGTCTCTACAAGTTTTTGCAGATAAGATGGCTGATTCTTAGAAAAGTTCAAGATGTCCTCTAGAGAGGCGATATTGAGATTGAGTGCCTTATCTCTAGGACGACGTTTGAGCTGGTATACATGATCAACTGCTTTTTCGTCTAGAGCCTTGGCAAAGAGACCGTAAACTGTCTCTGTAGGTAAAATAACTGCCCCACCCTTTTCCAACTCTTGTCTAATCCTGTCCATCATCAATCACGACCATCCTATCTTGACCAAATTGGTCCTTGAGTGTTCGTACTCTTTTTTCAGGAAGATGTTTCCTAAAAAGATCAGGAACACTTTGACCTTGCTTGTATCCAATTTCAAGGTAAATCTTACCACCATCCTTAAGATGGTACTTTGCATCTTCCGCAATTCTACGGTAAATAGCTAGGCCATCCTCGTCTGCAAAGAGAGCTAGATGAGGCTCTGAATACAAAACATTCAAGCCTACCTCTGACTCATCTTCACGAGAGATATAGGGTGGATTGGATACAATTATATCATATTTTTCAGAAATTTCTGCAAAACAATCAGATTTTTTAAAAAATATATTAAATTTTTGATTTTTAGCATTCTCGGATGCAAGGTCAAGGGACTCTTGGGAAATGTCTGCTGCTGTCATTGACCAATCTGGTCTATTTTTTGCTAGAGCGAGAGTAATAGCTCCACTACCTGTTCCAATATCCAGAACAGAAAGATTCGTCTCAGGATTTTCAGCTAGGATAAGCTCCACCAACTCCTCTGTTTCTGGACGAGGAATCAAGACCCGCTCATCTACTTTTAACTGGATCCCAAAGAATTCAGCATAGCCGATAATGTACTGGGCAGGTATATGATTTGCTAGTTTCGTGTAAATTTCCTCTACAAACTCTTTTTCTTCCTCTTTTGTCACCTCTTGCTGGAGGGCAAAGACAAAGTCTGTAAAAGAGAGATTTTTCAAGCTACGATAGACAAAAGAGAGGCTTTCAGCTTCCTCTCCTTGTCTTATCAACTCTTCTTCAAAATCTGAAAATAATTGAGCTAATTTCATTATTTGTTTAATTCTTCTAGTTTTTGCGTTTGGTCATAGAGCACCAAGGCGTCCACAACTTCATCCAATTTACCAGACAAGATGGTATCTAGTTTTTGGAGAGTTAAGCCGATACGGTGGTCTGTGACACGGTTTTGTGGGAAGTTATAAGTACGAATCCGTTCTGAACGGTCACCAGTACCGATTGTTGACTTACGCTCAGCATCTTGTTCATCTTGAGCAATCTGAGCAAAGTGGTCAGCAACACGCGCACGGATGATTTTCATGGCCTTCTCACGGTTTTTCTGTTGGGTACGTTCTTCCTGCATCTCAACCTTGATATTGGTTGGCAAGTGAACGATACGAACGGCAGTTGCAACCTTATTGACGTTCTGTCCACCAGCACCTGAGGCGTGATAGATGTCGACACGAAGGTCTTTTGGATCGATATCGTATTCCACTTCTTCCACTTCAGGCATGACAAGAACTGTCGCAGTTGATGTATGGACACGGCCTTGGCTTTCTGTCACAGGAACACGTTGCACACGGTGGGCACCTGATTCGTACTTAAGCTTAGAGTAAACAGACTGACCTGAAACCATGGCAACGACTTCTTTGAAACCACCGACACCGTTCATAGAAGCTTCCATAACTTCAAAGCGCCATCCCTGAGCTTCAGCATACTTTTGGTACATGGTTAGCAAATCTCCAGCGAAAAGTGATGCTTCGTCTCCACCAGCTGCTCCACGGATTTCTAGGATGATGTTCTTGTCATCGTTTGGATCTTTAGGAAGGAGCAAGATTTTCAGTTTCTCTTCGTATTCTTCTTTTTCAGCCTTAGCATCTTTGAGTTCTTGCTTGGCCATTTCTTCCAAGTCAGCATCTCCACCTGACTCCTTAATCATTTCTTCAGCGTCAACGATGTTTTGAAGGACTTGTTTATACTCACGGTAGGCTGTTACCGTATCACGACTTGAAGCCTCTTCTTTTGAAAGCTCCATGAAACGCTTGGTGTCCGAAACCACATCTGGGTCACTGAGCAACTCTCCTAATTCTTCATAACGGTCTTCTACAGCTTGTAGTTGATCATAGATGTTCATTTTTTCTCCTTATTTCTCAATTGTTAAATCATAGACTGCTACTACTTCGTTCTCAAATATTTCCCCAGTTTCTTTAAATCCATAACTGAGGTAACAAGATCTTGCATGTTCATTTTCTGGTTCATAAGACAACCAAAGTTTATTGGCTAAACCTGCTGGCGCTGTCCGAACATAGTCTAGCACATTATCCATAATTGGTTTAAAATATCCTTGGTTTTGAAAATTCTTATCAATCATAAAACGAAATAGTAAATAATTTCCATTACTAATTCCGATTTTTTTGTCATAAGCTAACATCACAAAACCTATAATTGCATCATTATCATAAACTGCCAATGGAGCTACAAAATCTCCATTTTTAGTGTAGACGTATGCTTCAGCTAAACTAATTGCGTTGGTTGCAATGAATTGTTTTTGATATTCCTTGACATCCAAATTCAAAACATCAAAATAATTTTCCATTGTAACATCTCTTAGTTCAATTGTCATAGTTTTGCTCCTTGTTAGAGGTTATCATTGGCGCAAAATAATGTTTACGGCAAACTGAGATATAGGTTTCATTACCACCAATCTGGATCTGTTCTCCATCGTAAACGGGCAGTCCATCCTGTGTTCGCAAAACCATGGTCGCCTTTTTCTTACAATACTGGCAAATGGTCTTGATTTCGTCAATCTTGTCTGCTAAAAGCAAGAGATACTTGGAACCTTCGAATAGTTCATTGCGAAAGTCATTTTTCAAACCAAAAGCCATGACAGGTATGTCTAACTCATCAACAACACGAGCTAGATCGTAAACATGGTGACGTTTGAGAAACTGGGCCTCATCGACCAACACACAGTAAGGTGTGTCTGGTAAATCACGAATAAATCCAAAAATATCAGTCGTTTCCTCAATCGCAATAGCTGGGCGCTTCATGCCAATTCGACTCGACACATAGCCAATACCGTCACGCGTATCCAGAGCCGAGGTCATAATTACAACACCTTTTCCTTGCTCCTCATAGTTATAGGCCACCTTGAGAATCTCGATTGTCTTTCCAGAGTTCATGGTCCCATAACGATAATACAACTGTGCCATGTTTCTTGCTTCACGTCCATTTCTAAATTTTTGCTACATTCTAGTATATCATAATTTTCTTAAGCTTTAAACGGCAAAATGTGGTAAAATAGAAGAAATCAAAACTAGTGGAGGAAGCCATTATGCCATTTGTACGCATCGATTTATTTGAAGGACGCACGCTCGAGCAAAAGAAAGCTCTTGCTAAGGAAGTAACGGAAGCGGTTGTCCGCAACACTGGAGCCCCTCAATCAGCTGTTCATGTCATCATCAACGACATGCCAGAAGGAACTTACTTCCCTCAAGGTGAAATGCGCACCAAATAAGCTAGCTTAAGCAGAATTGCTTAGGCTTTTTCAATCTCCAAGTAGCATCCATTGAAGAAATAGTTCAAATTTGTTACAATTTGAAAAGAGACTTGGAAAAATTTCCAAGAAAAGAGCTATTTATTAAAGGAAACATTATGATTACACGTGAATTTGATACCATCGCTGCTATCTCTACTCCCCTAGGTGAAGGTGCTATTGGTATTGTCCGCCTGAGCGGAACAGAAAGTTTTGCTATTGCGCAAAAGATTTTTAAAGGAAAAGACTTGAACAAGGTTGCCAGCCACACTCTCAACTACGGTCACATCGTTGACCCTCAGACAGGAAAAGTCATGGACGAGGTTATGGTTGGGGCTATGAAATCTCCAAAAACCTTCACTCGTGAAGATATTATCGAGATTAACACCCACGGTGGGATTGCGGTGACCAATGAGATTCTCCAGCTAGCTATCCGTGAAGGAGCTCGATTGGCTGAACCTGGTGAATTTACTAAACGTGCCTTCCTAAATGGACGTGTTGACTTGACTCAGGCTGAAGCCGTTATGGACATCATCCGTGCTAAGACAGACAAGGCTATGAACATTGCAGTCAAACAATTGGACGGTTCCCTTTCTGACCTGATTAATAATACCCGTCAAGAAATCCTTAACACACTTGCCCAAGTCGAGGTGAATATTGACTATCCTGAGTATGACGATGTTGAAGCAGCGACTACTGCTGTGGTCCGAGAAAAGACAATGGAGTTTGAACAATTACTAACTAATCTCCTTAGAACAGCCCGTCGCGGTAAAATCCTTCGTGAAGGAATTTCCACAGCCATCATCGGTCGTCCCAACGTTGGAAAATCTAGCCTTCTCAACAATCTCTTGCGTGAGGACAAAGCAATCGTCACTGATATTGCTGGCACTACACGTGATGTCATCGAAGAATACGTCAACATCAACGGTGTTCCCCTAAAATTGATTGACACAGCTGGTATCCGCGAAACGGATGACATCGTGGAACAAATTGGAGTTGAGCGTTCAAAAAAAGCCCTTAAGGAAGCTGACTTGATTTTACTAGTGCTAAATGCCAGTGAACCACTGACTACTCAAGACAGACAACTCTTAGAAATCAGTCAGGATACCAACCGCATTATTTTACTTAATAAAACCGACCTGCCTGAAGCGATTGAAACTTCGGAACTACCTGAAGACGTTATTCGTATTTCAGTCCTTAAAAACCAAAATATTGATAAGATTGAAGAGAGAATCAACAACCTCTTCTTTGAAAATGCTGGTTTGGTTGAACAAGATGCTACTTACTTGTCTAACGCACGTCACATTTCCCTAATTGAAAAGGCTGTTGAAAGCCTTCAAGCTGTTAATGAAGGTCTTGAACTGGGAATGCCAGTTGACTTGCTTCAAGTTGACTTGACCCGTACTTGGGAAATTCTCGGAGAAATCACTGGAGATGCTGCTCCAGATGAACTCATTACCCAGCTCTTTAGCCAATTCTGTTTAGGAAAATAAGAAAAATCCATGATCGTTCTTGCGGTCATGGATTTTATTGTCTTTATTAGTAATCTGGTCTTAAGACCCCTGTTACGGTTGCCTTAGTCGCTTCGTAGTCGCCATCTACGACAACCTTGATAATGCGTTTGGCATCTTCTTCTGGTGCTGGAACAAGAGGTAAACGAGTTGGTCCAGCTTCAAATCCCATATAGTTAAGAACTGCCTTAACTGGAGCAGGACTTGGATATGAAAAGAGGGCATTAACCTTAGGAATGAATTTACGTTGAATAGCTGCGGCTTTCTTCATATTACTTTCTGCAATGGCAGTAAACATCTCGTGCATTTCATCCCCATTTGTATGGGATGCAACAGAAATAACCCCATCCGCACCAAGGTTCATGGCATGAAAAGCATCACCATCCTCACCTGTATAAATCAAGAATTCTTCAGGCTTGTGCTCAATCAAGTAAGCCATATTGGCCAAGCTAGTACATTCTTTGACACCAATAATATTTGGATGATCAGCCAAGCGAAGCATAGTTTCTGGAGTTAATTCTACCACTACACGCCCTGGAATGTTATAGATAATAATTGGTAGGTCAGAAGCATCTGCAATGGCTTTAAAGTGCTGGTACATCCCTTCTTGAGAAGGTTTGTTGTAGTAAGGCACAATAGCAAGTCCAGCTGCAAAACCACCAAATTCTGCTACTTCTTTGACAAACTCAATAGAGTCACGCGTATCATTGGTACCAACACCTGCAATCAAAGGAACGCGTCCATTGACAACTTTTTGTACAGCCGCAAAGAGTTCCAACTCTTCATCGTGGGTCAAGGTTGGACTTTCAGCTGTCGTCCCTGCAAGAAGAATGCCGTCTGTATGATGGGCCAATAAATGCTCAATCAAGGCTGGAATGGCATCAAAGTTGATGGAACCATCCTCGTGGAAGGGAGTAATAAAGGCTGTGATGATTTTACACTCTTTTAAATCTTGATAAGACATGAGAAACACCTCTCTATTTCAAAGAAGGAGTTCATCTGAACTCCTAAACAATATGACTATTTTAATTCAAATTTCAATTCGGCCGTTGGACGAACTAAGCCACGTTCGTGCAAAGTTTCAGCAATCTGAACTGAATTCCAAGCAGCACCTTTGAGAAGGTTATCTGAAACAACCCACATGTGAATTCCTTTTTCTGCATCCAAGTCTTTACGGATACGACCAACAAAGGTATCACGTGAACCCACGGCATTGATGGCTTGAGGATAAATTTGATGAGCCACATCATCTTCAAGGACAGCACCTGGGAAGGCTGCAATAGCTGCTTTTACTTCTTCAATTGGAGCCACTTCTTTTGTTTCGATGTAAACAGACTCAGAGTGAGCTGACAAGACTGGAATACGCACACATGTTGCAGATACTGCAATGCTGTCATCTTCCATAATTTTCTTAGTTTCCTTAGTCATCTTCATCTCTTCGTAAGTGTAATCATTGTCAGTGAAGACATCGATTTGTGGAAGAGCATTAAAAGCGATAGGATAATGTTTCTTATCCCCACCTGAAGGCAAGATTTCCGCATGCAAATCACGTGGGTTTACCCCATCATTCAAGACTTCATGAAGTTCACGTTGTGTCTCAAGAATTGCTCCCATACCAGCACCAGAAACTGCTTGGTAAGTTGAAACAATGATACGGTCCAAGCCCCATTTTTGGCGAACTGGCTCAAGTGCTACCATCATTTGGATTGTTGAACAGTTAGGGCAGGCAATAATACCGTTGTGGGCATCAAGTGCATGAGCATTGACCTCTGGTACAACTAAAGGAACATCTGGATTTTGACGGAAGTAAGATGTATTATCTACTACTACCGCGCCAGATTTTACTGCGTATGGTGCATACTTAGCTGATGTAGAACCACCTGCTGAAAAGAGTGCAATATCAACTCCTTCAAAAGCTGTTTCAGTCGTTTCTTCAATCGTAATATCTCGATCTTTAAATTTCAAAGTCTTGCCTGCTGAACGTGCAGAAGCAAGTAAACGAATTTTATCGATTGGAAGGGTTGATTCTTCCAACATTTTTATCATCTGAGCTCCGACAGCACCTGTCGCGCCGACTACAGCAACTGTATATCCCATAAATAACCTCTTTCGGAATTTTCTAAAAATTTCTATAATAGATGTATTATACTACTTTTTCCATGAATTGCAAAGCTTTTTCATTATTTTTTAAAAAATAAAAATCCCCAGTCGCTAGACCAGGGACTAAGAGGCATCTTCATGTGATGAGCAGGTTCACACAACTCATCAAGGTCCGCTCCTGCGTTATGACCTCCTTATGCTCAATAGTAGTCCAAAGACTACCTATCGACTCATCGCGTCTATTATATTACTAGAAATAAGTGGTTTTGTCAATAAAAAATTTTTGCAGGATGACTTTTATTATACAAAAGTCAGAATTTTTTCTCGCGAGCATAAGAAAAAAACTCTTGTGTTCAAGAGTTTCCCTGTAAATATCATGCTAATTGCCGGGATTGAACCGGCGACCTCATCCTTACCATGGATGCGCTCTGCCAACTGAGCTAAATCAGCTTACTTAAAAAGTATACTATAGTTAGAAAAACTTGTCAAGTTTTCTTAGAAATTTTCCATAAGAAAAAGCCAGGTAATAGCTACCTAGCCTGTCTTTTTCTATTTACTTAAATCAATTCGACGACCAATTTTACCAATAATAATCGCGCCAATAATCAATGAGGCAAATTCACCAATTCCTGTTGTAAACCAAGTAAGGAAAAATGGTAATTCTGCTACAATATTTAACTCGGCAGCAATGGTAAACATGGAAATTGAAAAGAAGATTGAAAAGAAGAAATGATCTTTTCGAATCAATCCATTAAAGAGGTAATCCTTGCTGTATTTTGCAAAAAGCCAAACACCTAGACTGAGGAATACTAAGGTTGATCCACCACCAACAAAGACATCTAGCAGTCCGAAGCTAAAGAAATTAGCAATCATACAACCGATAGTAACTCCGATAATGTACTTAGGATTGTAAAAAGCCATAAAGTTCATCATTTCTGAAATACGGAACTGATAAGCACCATAGCTAATGGCATTTAGAGGTGGTGTGACAGTTAAAACGACATATATAGCAGCAACGATTGCAATATCTGCAACATCACGAATAGTTAATTTTTTCATCTTTTCTCCTTTGGCGGTTTCCCGCGTGTAATATGCTTGGTGAAAGAAGCTAAGCACCAAGGGTTGATTCAATCAACCTTACTAGTATAGCACAATAGCCTGCTTTATGCTATACTAAAAGCATGAAAAAACGCATTCAAAGTCTCTTCGTGAATGAGCTCTTAGCCTATATTTTTTTTGGAATAGCAACTACTCTTGTCTCCATTCTATCTAGATTAGTCATTTATCAACTAACACACAAAGAACTTCTCGCTACTGGACTAGCAAATAGTATCGGTATCCTCTTTGCCTTTATCACAAATGATACAATCGTGTTTAAGCAAGCTAGGGAGAATTGGTCAATCCGTTTAGTAAAATTTACTATAGCACGTCTTTCTACTTTTCTTTTAGACTTGTTTTTAACTTTTCTCTTTGTAACTCAGTTTCCTAATATTATCGGGCAATTTGTAAATGATAATATGGACAAGGTGAATAGTATTGAAACAGTTATTGCACAATTCTTAATAATTATCCTCAATTACATTTTTAGTAAGGTATTTATTTTTAAAAAATAAGAAAAAATTTAAGCATATAGCTTGCAAGAGCTTCTTAATTAATATATAATTAAGAGTAAAAATTTTTTGAAAGGGAAAATGAAAATGTTAAAAGATCTTAAAGCATTTTTGCTTCGTGGTAATGTTGTTGACCTTGCTGTCGGTGTGATCATTGCCTCTGCTTTTGGTGCAATCGTTACATCACTTGTTAACGATATCATCACTCCACTTATTTTGAATCCAGCCTTGGAAGCTGCGAAAGTACAAAACATCGCTGAGCTTGCTTGGAATGGTGTTACATATGGTAAATTCTTGAGTGCTGTTATCAACTTCCTAGTTATCGGTACTGTTCTCTTCTTTGTTATCAAAGGTATTGAAAAAGCTCAAAGCCTTACTAAGAAAGAAGAAGCTGCTGAGGAAGCTCCAGCTGGTCCAACTGAGTTGGAAGTACTTCAAGAAATCAAAGCTCTCCTTGAGAAAAAATAATCGATTAAAAGGATCTAGCATCAAGCTAAATCCTTTTTTCTTTACTCTTTCGGTAACTTGCCTGCTTTCTCAAGCATTTTCTTAATAAGATAAGGCATCTTAACATTTTCACGACCTTTTTTCTCAATCAATTTTTTCACAAATTCTGGCATTTGTAAATCTTGAGATTCGGCCAAGATATTTTTCGTCTCATCTGAAGGAACTAATTCATCAAAGGTTTCTTCTTCTGGGAGAAATTCCTTAAATTCTTTGTCCTCATTAGCTCTGACGGTATTAACCAAGGCATCAATCAAACGAGAATCCGTATTTGGCATTGGTGGACGATGGTAGTTTATTCCAAATTCCTGACACAAGTCATAACATTCCACATCGTTGTCAAACAAGACTTCAATGTGCTCACTGATAAAACTAATAGGTACAAAAATATAATGGTCTGGATGTTCTTTCTGTTCTCTAAGATACTCCAAGACATCTGGCTTAATCCATGGAATCCCGATATCACTCTCACTTTGCCAGGTATTTGTATATTGCTCAGAACTCAAACCTAGTTTTTCAGCGACTAACTTGCTATTTTCAAAAATTTGGTCAATATAAGGGTCACCAAAATCCAAGGCAAAAATGGGCACACTGTGGGCTGAAAAAATGACTTTAAAGCTATCTTGCTTCACTTCATATTTTAAAATCTTAGCAATTTCATCTGCCCAATAGTTTAAGAGCGCTTCTTCCTGATACCAGTCCTTAATGACCAAAAATTGAATTTGCTTGCTTTCTAAAAATTTCTCATAACCCATGACAGAGTAGAAAGAATAATGGGGCTCCAAAATCAAGCAAATACACTGCTCGATTCCGTCTGCTTCCATCTGACCAATCACATCTGGAATAAAAGGTTTGGAAAACTTATTAGCAAAATAAACACCGTATTCATCCCCCAACCTAGCTTCTACCAAGGCAACCTCTTCACGGGTAATTTTTTGCAGAGGAGTACCTCCAATACGTACATAATTATCATAGAGTGTTTGAATTTCATGGTCTTGAGGTCTCACTCCACGACGAATATTTGTGAAAAAATCAGCCACACCTTCAAAGGTAATCTCTTCTGGCGAACCGAATGTCATCATTAAAATTGCTTTTTTCATAACTACTTCCTTGTGATATTTTTATCAAGTTTATTTTATCATTAATTCGTTGATAAGTAAACGCTAACATAGCGAATTTCCCTAACTTCTGTCTTTTGTTTTTCTTTTCTTTATATGATACAATGGAAAAAATGAATTCAAAAGGAGTTTTTTATGACTTACCCCAATCTCTTGGACCGCTTCTTAACTTACGTTAAGGTCAACACGCGCTCTGATGAACACTCTACTACTACTCCAAGTACGCAGAGTCAGGTTGACTTCGCGACAAATGTCCTAATTCCTGAAATGAAACGTGTTGGATTACAAAATGTTTATTATCTACCAAATGGTTTTGCTATTGGAACTTTGCCAGCCAACGATCCGTCTTTAACACGAAAAATTGGCTTCATCTCCCACATGGATACTGCTGATTTTAATGCCGAAAGAGTTAATCCTCAGGTAATTGAAAACTACGATGGGGGTGTGATTGAACTTGGAAATTCTGATTTCAAACTCGATCCAGCTGACTTTAAGAGTCTTGAAAAATATCCAGGACAAACACTCATCACAACAGATGGAACAACCTTACTAGGAGCTGATGACAAGTCAGGTATTGCTGAAATTATGACTGCTATTGAATATCTGACTGCCCATCCTGAAATCAAACACTGTGAGATTCGTGTTGGTTTTGGTCCAGATGAAGAAATCGGTGTCGGTGCTAATAAATTTGATGCAGAAGATTTTGATGTTGATTTTGCCTACACAGTTGATGGTGGGCCACTAGGTGAGCTTCAGTACGAAACTTTTTCAGCAGCTGGGGCTGAATTGCATTTCCAAGGACGCAATGTCCACCCTGGTACCGCCAAAGGACAAATGGTCAACGCCCTTCAGTTAGCAATTGATTTTCATAAGCAACTTCCAGAGAATGACCGACCTGAGTTAACGGATGGTTACCAAGGATTCTATCATCTTATGGATGTGACAGGTAGTGTTGAGGAAGCGCGTGCAAGCTACATCATTCGTGATTTTGAAAAAGATGCCTTTGAAGCGCGTAAAGCAGCTATGCAGTCTATCACTGATAAGATGAATCAAGAACTTGGTAGCGACCGCGTCACTCTAAACTTGACAGACCAGTACTACAATATGAAAGAAGTCATTGAAAAAGATATGACTCCAATTACCATTGCTAAATCCGTTATGGAAGATTTAGGTATCACTCCTATTATCAAACCAATTCGTGGAGGGACAGACGGCTCTAAGATTTCCTTTATGGGAATCCCAACTCCTAATATCTTTGCAGGAGGAGAAAATATGCACGGACGTTTTGAATACGTCAGCCTTCAGACCATGGAACGTGCAGTTGATACCATCATTGGTATCGTCGCTTATAGAGACTAAAAAGACGAGGTAGCTCAGCTACTTCGCCTTTCTTTTTATTCTGCTGGTTTTTCTTGATTTCCAGTACTTGTTGTAGATTCTGTTGTTTCCTTTTCTGAAGCTGATTCAGCAGGTTTAGAGTCTGTTGTATTGCTTGCTTTGTTTTCGTCGCTAGCAGTTTCACTGTTAGATTCTGCAACTACGTTTGGTCGGTTCTCAGCACTGGTCTTATCACCATTTGCTTCGGCATTTGTTGCTGGAGTTGCTTCTTCACTTGCGCTTGATTTTGACTTGATTTCTTGATTCAAGACTAAAATAGCTTTTGTCAATTCAAGTAAAGCGGCTTTATCCTTACTCTTAGCAGAAAGTTGATCTAGTAATGCATCCACCTTATCAAAGTCTGCATCAGAACCCTTATTGTTTTCTAAATAAGCATGAAGCGAGATAAGAATATCGTAGAGTTTTTGATAGAGTACAAGTGTCTGAGGATCTTGCTCAGCATTTTCCTTTTCTTGTTGAAGGGCGCTAGCGATACGAGTCAAGACATCTTTTACCTGACTGTTTACTTCATCCAAGTCTGCGTCAGCCTTGTTTGTGGCAGCTTTGAGATTTTCTACTTCTTCTGCCAAGGATTGTCTGATTCCTTCTTCTTGGATTTGTTCCAAGAGTTGATTTGCCTTGCTCAAAAGACTTTCTACTTCTTCCTTGCTAACATGATTGACATGTTCTTCAGGCATAAAGTCTCCGTACAATTCTTTCAAGAAGCCATAAATAGCTGTCTTGGCAGTTTGGTTATCTACTTTTTCAGTATCTAGAACAGTCTGAATCGATTTAGCAGTAGTTGGTTGAGCTTTCAAAGCTTCTTCCACTTCTTGTTTTGCCTGATAGATGCTTGGGAATAATTTGTTCAATTCTGCTGCCTTAAGGAAGGATTGAGATTGATACAAGGTCCAAGTCAACTGAGCTACTTTATTACGAAGTTCATCACTCAAACGACCGTCATTTACGTGTTGGTAGAAATACTTGATGTATTCAACTGTTGTAACACCTGTTCGATCATTAAAGTCTTGAAGAGCTTGAAGTTGTGATTCAACCGCTGCCAAACCAGCCTCATCTTTTGCCAACTTAGCCTCTTGAAGTCGAACGAGAAGGTCTTTCTTAGGAAGTCCATAAGAGTCTGTATCCAGTGTGTTGATTTTATCAATCAAGGCTTGATATTTCTTATCTAGAGCGCTTGTTTTAACAGGCTTAACACTTTCATCAATATGGATATATTGCTTATCAAAGAGATCCAGTGTCGCAAGATAACCTGCTGTAGAGTTAGTTGCCAGTTTCTTCATGTTCTCAGTAAACTGACCTAAGGCTAACTCAATCTGTCTTTGTTCGATAGGCTTGTCTTTGTAGATACTTCTGCTATCAGCTAGAAGTTGATCTACTTTCTCCAAGACTGCCTTCTCATCAAAAGCTCCAGGTTGATAATTGGATTGCAGGGCTGGAATCTTGTTTTTCAAAGCTACTTCATATCCCTTAGTTTGAACCTTGATGTAGTGATTATGGTCGCCATGAGGAATCACAAAACTACCATTTTCTACCTGTAAACTATAAGGAGACACACCATCTCGCAAAGCAGTCGTGTAAAGTTCATTTAGGAAATCAAGTTCTGGATTGCCAGTTTGAAGAGGAATCCGAACATGTTCTTTACGAACAGCATAGGGATGGATATGAGTTGGGTCGTAGGCTTGGTCTGGATTTCCAAAGACAAAGAATCCGTTTGAAATTCTAATCGCTTCAAGTGGAACACCGTAGGTCTTCGAAATATAAGCAATCTTTTCTTCATCGCTAGCATCTCTTGAGAAAGACTCTACCGTTTTAGCAAGAGGTTTTACAGGCTCTGCATCATGATGTGTTTTCAAATGATCCTGAGCTGCCTTAATTTGCTCTGCTGTCAAATCCTTCTTGAAGAAGTAATGATTGTGGTCACCATGACTCATGACAAAACCTTGCTCATCCTCACTGATGACACGATCGGCATCAAAACCGTGATCATGGTCTTCATCATGATGGTGTCCATGATGATCTTCATCGTGTTCATCATCATTTGCTGTGCTTGGCGTTACTGGCGTTTTACTTTTCAGATAATCTTGGGCGGCCTTAATTTGCTCCGCTGTCAAATCTTTCTTATAGAAGTAATGATTATGATCACCGTGACTCATTACAAAACCTCTCTCATCCTCACTGATGACGCTATTGGTATCAAAACCGTGATCATGGTCTTCACCATGTTTGTGGCCATGATTATCTTTATCGTGTTCATCATCATGGGCTGGACTTGGTACTGATGGCGTTTTACCTCTCAAATGATCCTGCGCTGCCTTGATTTGTTCTGGTGTTAGATCCTTCTTAAAGAAGTAATGATTGTGGTCACCATGAGTCATGACAAAACCTTGCTCATCCTCACTGATGACACGATCGTCATCAAAACCGTGAGCATGGTCTTCATCATGATGGTGTCCATGATGATCTTCATCGTCATCATGAGCTGGATTTGGTGTTGCTGTATTTGCCTCTTTCAAGTGGACTTGCGCTGCCTTGATTTGATCAGCAGTCAAATCCTTCTTGAAGAAGTAATGATTATGGTCACCATGACTCATAATAAAGCCTTGCTCATCCTCACTGATGACACGATTAGCATCAAAACCGTGAGCATGGTCTTCATCATGTTTGTGGCCATGATTGTCTTTATCGTGTCCATCATCATGGGCTGGGCTTGGTGTTACTGGCGTTTTACTTTTCAGATGATCCTGTGCAGCCTTAATTTGCTCCGCTGTCAAATCCTTCTTGAAGAAGTAATGATTATGGTCACCATGAGTCATGACAAAGCCTGCCGCATCTTCACTGATAATTCGATTGACATCAAAATCATGGCCATGTTCATCATGGTGATGACCGTGTGTATCTTCATCGTGATCATCATGGGCTGGACTTGGTGTTACTGGCGTCTTACCTCTTAAATGATCCTGCGCTGCCTTGATTTGTTCTGGTGTTAGATCCTTCTTAAAGAAGTAATGATTGTGGTCACCGTGACTCATGACAAAGCCTGACACATCTTCACTGATGACGCTATTGGCATCAAAACCGTGAGCATGGTCTTCACCGTGATGGTGAGCATGATCTTCTTCATCGTGATCATCATGAGATGGACTTGGTGTTACTGGCGTCTTACCTCTTAAATGATCTTGAGCTGCCTTAATTTGGTCTGCTGTCAAGTCCTTCTTGAAGAAATAATGATTATGGTCACCGTGTGACATGACAAAACCTTGCTCATCCTCACTGATGACATGATCGGCATCAAAACCGTGAGCATGGTCTTCATCATATTTGTGGCCATGATTGTCTTTATCGTGTCCATCATCATGGGCTGGGCTTGGTGTTACTGGCGTTTTACCTCTCAAATGATCCTGCGCGGCCTTGATTTGTCCTGGTGTTAGATCCTTCTTAAAGAAGTAATGATTGTGATCACCATGAGTCATGACAAAGCCTGCCGCATCCTCACTTATGACTCTATCTGCATCAAAAGCATGATCATGGTCACCATCTTGCTCATGATGATGGTTTTGCTGAGTAGGTTTTTCTGCTGGTTTGCTTGGATTCTCCAATGGTGTTGGTTTCACACTGTCACTAGCTAGAGGAATCATTCTCGCAATCTTTTCTTCTAATGCAGAAAGCTTTGTATAGGGGATGAAATGATAGTGATTTCCATGAGGAATCGCTACACCACTCGGTGTCCTGCTTAAAATCTTAGCAGGGTCAAAAGTCAAACCATCCGATTCAGCATATCGTTGAGTACTTGGAAGAGCATAAAGCTGCTGTAATAGACTTTGAAGACTCTCGGATTTATTACTTGGTATTTCAGCCTGTTGAATAGGCTTGGTAGTTTGACCATTCCCATTTGTACTTGGACGATAGTCAGTCACACTAGGCTCATTTCTCGTTCCAGAGAGATAAGCTTGAGCTGCAGCCAATTCACTAGCAGACAAGGAACTCTTTGGAATGTAGTGGTAATGCCCTCCGTGAGGGACGATATAAGCATCACCAGTATCCTCTATAATATCAGATGCATTAAAGATGTAGCCATCATCAGTAGTATAGCGACCTTGAGATTGAGCAAGCGCCACTGCACTATTAGATGTTGGTGCATCGTGAGTATGTCCTTGTTTTTGACGTTCAATTTCGTCCTTCGAACGAACGTTGTCCGCATGTGCCACATCCTTAAGGTAAACATAATACTTACCATCCACCTTGATAATGTAACCACCTTTGACTTCGTTGACAATATCAGCGTCTTTAAGTTGATAATTGGCATCTTTCATCAAAAGTTCTTCACTGAAAATCGCATCAAAAGGAACTTTCCCATTATAATAATGGAAATGATCACCGTGTGAAGTCACATAACCTTGATCAGTGATTTTCACAACAATCTGTTCAGCCTGAATATCTTCTTTTTTGCTAACTTGATCTGGTGTTTGTGTCTCTGTTTTTGGAGTGTCTTGTTTCCCATCGACATAAGATACACGATTCGTATCTTTATTCTCTCCTGTCTGATGTTGATTCAATGCATAAATACAAAGACTTAAAGAAAGGACAACAGCTGCACCAGCAGCAAGTTTCTTCTTATTTATTTTCATAATCTCCTCATTTCAATTCTTCTGCTAAAATACTCATATTGTCTTCTAGGTTTTCTAGATAAGTCTTGTCGTTTTGTGGATCTGCCTCTAAAGGATTCAGAGTTTTAAGACCCACACCTGTTGATTTGACAAGAGTTTCAGCTACTTTCGAAGAAGCATTACTTTCTGTAAAAATCGTTTTAACCTTATAGGTTTTAACAAATTCCTGAATTTCTGTTAGTTGTCGTGGACTTGGTTCTTGTTCAGGAGAGATACCTGCAATACCAAGTTGATTAAGTCCAAATCTCTTCGCTAGATAAGAAAAGGCTGTATGTTGTGTTACAAAGGTTTTCTGAGTCGCTTTTTCAAATTTAGGCTGGAATTTCTTAGTCAATTCTTGAGCTTTTTTGATAAAAGCTTGCGCATTTTTTTGATAAGTTTCTTTATGCTCACTATCAACCTCTGAAAGTTTATCAGCGATAATTTGGGCTTCTTCGCCAGCTTTGTCAGGATCTAGCCAAGTGTGAGGGTCATAGAGCGTTTTTTCATCAACTCCCTCACCTGCTTCTACATCTTCTAGACCAGGGACTCGGTCCAAGGTCATTCCTTCTGAAGCCTCTAAAACCTTAACTTTGGATTTTTTTAGATTGGGATCTAAACTTCCTGCCCAAGATTCGAGCGTATGAGAATGGTAAACAAAGACATCTGCATCATAGATGGCTGCGATATCATTTGCCGAAGGTTCGAAGGAGTGAATTCCGCTACTTGACTGAATCATTCTAACATCATTCAAGTCACCAGATACTTCCTTGACCATGGCATAGATAGGATAAAAACTGGTCACAATTTTCATCCCTTTACCCGACTGGCTTTCCTTCTGCCCACAAGCAGCTAATACCAGAGCCAATACACTGGTCATCAATACTAAAATCGTCCTCTTTTTCACTATAACTCCTTAACTAGTGTTTAACCATTTAATTAACTAGTAAATAGTTTATCTTTATTTAGAAAATATGTCAAGAATTTTTACACAATTTCATAAAAAAGAGAACAGAATCCATATTCTGCTCCCTTTTTATCTTCTATAATAGTTGTATAGTTACTTACTCTCCTTTAACAAGACTAATAGCTTTTCAGCTTCTGCCATAATAGTATTGTTATCCTGAGAACCAAATAACAGGTTATTTTTTAATCCTGTGAGAGTTTCGTTGGCATTGGACTTAAGAATTGGATCCTTAATCTTTTTAAGTAACTCTTCCGCCTCTCTCAGTTTTTCTTCAACCTTTTCAGTTTCAACCTGATGTTCCTCTGGTTCCGATGGTGATTCTTCTTCTGATTCCTCTGGTTCTTTTGGTTTTGGAGATTGTGCTTTCTCATTTTTCGGTTTTTCTTCGCGAGGTTTTTCCTCCTCAATTTTTTCTGTCTGAGGTTTCTCCTCTGTTGGTTTCTCTGTTTGATTGTTAGCAGCTTGACTATTGTGGTTTCTTTGAACATGGTCGCTCGCATTGCCCCAACCACTATCTGAATGCGGACGTTCATTTGGATGTTCAACATAATACTTCACAGTTTCAAATAGCTCTTCTAAACTATACCCCTTAGGTGCCTCATAAAGTCCTTCGTCAAACCACTCAAATTTGATGTTATGATAATGGTCATAATGAGGTATAATCAAACTTCCATTTTTAACTTCCACAGTATGTTGGAGATTGTAAGGCATACGGTCAAGTGGTACCTTCTTAGCTGCTTTTACTCGATTGTAAATCGCTTCTGCTCCCTTAGCCTCAGTATTTCCTGAACTTTGATGATTTGTTGAAGGAGGCGTCAAACCTTTCTCTTTAGCATAAGCTTGACCTGCTGCTCTTTCAGCTTCAGACAAACTATCTTTCTTAATCCAATGACTGTGGCTCATATGCGGAGTTACATAGGCATCCCCCTCATCACTGGTGATATCACGTGGATCAAAGATATAGCCATCTTCTGTTGTATACTTGCCTGCCAACTTGGCTACCTGAATCTCATCATCTGTGTAAGCTATTTGTGCATTTGGTTTTCCTAAACGTTCTGGATGACGAATCGGTGCTAGAAAAGCAAGGATATCATCAACTAACTTGACTTTATCACTTGACTCATCGTTGAGACGTTCCAATAGTCTATCCAAAGCGTCAAAATCAGCTTGGCGCCCTTTATTGGAAATCAAATCTTGATGAACTGTTGCTAGTAAATCATAAACTTTGTTGTAAAATTTTTGATCACCAGATGCAAGATTGGTTTTCTTAGCTCCTAACTCATGAGACAAACTTTCTTGTTTGGCAAGTTTATCATCAATGGCTGCAACAGTTTCTGCTGAAAGTTCTTTGGCAGAAATATAACGCGAAATTCCATTCTCTTCGAAGACATAACCATCAACCACCTTTCGAATCACCTGTTTTACCAATTTTCCATCAATTGGATTGCTTGGAGTTGGTTGAGGATTTGGTACAGGTTGTGGACTTGGTATTGGGGTAGGCTCTGGAGCAGGGATTGGAGTCGGAATTAAATTTGGAAGGCTTGGAGTCGGAATTGGTTTTAATTCTTTACCACCTGCAGTAGTATGATTTCCTTGATAATTTTCAGAAATCATTCTTGCAATCTTCTGCTCTAAATCAGACATTTGAGAATAAGGGATAAAGTGATAATGATCTCCGTGTGGCACTGCAACACCATTCGCAGTTTTTCTTGTAATCTGTGCTGGATCAAAGACAAGTCCATCTGATTCCACATGTCGTTGACTAAGCGGCAAGGCATAAAGCTGTTTCAATAGACTGGACACGTCTTCACTCGGACTAGCTTGATAGCTATTATCCACTTGTGGACTAACACTTGGAGTCCATCTTCTGGTATTTGCCTCAACATTGCTTTGATTCGTTTGTCCATATGAACTACTATTCGATGTCTCTGATGAGCTACTGCTAGAAGAATTTGTTGAAGGACGATACCCAACTGAGCTTGGTTGATTACCTTTCCCAGCTAGGAAGGCTCGAGCTGCAGCTAATTCACTAGCAGACAAGTCACTCTTAGGAATATAGTG